>CAZCMD010000087.1:0-10158 GCA_964499695.1 uncultured Desulfatiglans sp. | reverse complement strand
TTATAGAGAAATAGATGGAAATTACAAAAGATTTTTCAATGGTGAATCAATCAAGACTTTTTTTGAGCCGTGTTTCTATATTGAAGGATTGAGAGAAATGAAGACAGGTAAATATAGTAGAGAAAAGGTAGTATGGGAAATAAAAGGAATTAAAGGTTAACATCAGCCAGAACTAGGAAGGGCTGCGCCCTCCTATTAAACTGGGCGTTATACATAACATTTCTGAGCGTTGTAAAAAATTAAGGAGGAATGAAAAAATGAAGATCAAGATGTTTTCCACTATTTTTTATGGCAAGGTAAAACCATTTTCTATGCGATTGAGTGAACCACTGCATACCGAATTAGAGACGGAGATACAAGAGTGGCTTACTCAAAATCCGAATATTAAAATCCATGATATAAAACAATCTATGTCTGGAGGGAGCTTCTATGCCGCCCCAAAAGTTATTGTCTCAATATTTTATGAATAAGACTGCATTATTGGAAGAAATAAAATAACAGAGCTGCTCTTATAGGTTCCACTTAATCTTTTTTCTAATCAGGAGGGGAATACATGTCAGAGACAAATAATGAGCTTCTTGAATATCTAAATTCAATTGAAATATTTGATACGCATGAGCATCTTCCCCCTTATGAAAGTTTAAGATTTAAGGATACTGATGTTTTAAAAGAGTATATGACTCAGTATGTCAGTACGGACATGATATCTGCAGGACTTCCGGGTAAAGAATTAGAAAAGCTGTTTGATACATCAATTCCCCTGATGGATAGATGGATGATTGCAGAGAAATACTGGGGTATATGCAGATATACCGGACATGGCCGGGCACTTATTCTTTCTGTAAAGGAACTATATGGTATTGACCAGATTAATCGGACAACTATTGAAGAGCTTAATGTTCAATTCGTTAAAAGCCTGGAACCGGGACATTACAAAAAGGTTCTTAAGGAAAAATCCAAGATTCGGATATCCATTAATGATCGATTTGATAATCAAAGCCTCGACTGTGATAAAGAATACTTTAAAAGTGCATGTCGTTTAGATCCATTTATTTTCCCTTCGAGCAAGGCTTCACTCATGCAGGTAAAAGAGGAGGGAAAACGTATGATCTCTTCCTTTGACAATTGGTTATTATCCTGTGAAACAGCCTTTAACAGGGCATTTGAAAAAGGTGCTGTCTGTATAAAAATGGATCATGCATATAACCGCACTCTCAAACATGATTTCGTAACCAGAGAAGAAGCAGAAAGAGGGTTTCATCATATCTTTGATACTGATTCTCAATTTGAATGGCGGCCCCAGGTTCGGTTAAACAGGTCCAAGGCATTTGAGGATTATATGGTTCATTTCATTTTGTCTTTAGCTAATGAATCTGGCCGTATAGTACAGATTCATACAGGAGGAGTCTGGGGGGTAAATGGCAATAATGTGGATAATGCGAATCCAATTCATTTGAATAATTTATTTCTGAGATATCCTTATGTGAAATTTGATATTTTTCATATTGGATACCCTTTTCAGAATATCTTAGGCGCGCTGGCAAAAAGTCTCCCCAACGTATATATTGATATGTGCTGGGCACATATTATTTCACCAACTGCCAGCATCAATGCATTACGGGAATGGATTGATTCTGTTCCCCTGAATAAAATAAGTGCGTTTGGCGGAGACTATGCTATTATTGACGCTGTTATCGGCCATCAGAAGATAGCGAGGGAGAATGTAGGCAGGGCACTATCTGAGGCAATCTCAGATGGTGTCTTTAATATCAATGAGGCAAAAAAGATTGGTAAAATGCTGTTGCATGATAATCCCACGGAATTATTTCAATGTTAACAGTATTATAAGGATAGAGGTATTAGGTGAGAAGGCATCAAAAAAAATTACATGGAGTCTGTTTAGTTATACCAATTATCATGCTGGTATGCTTTACTTCACCAGCTCAAACAAGCAGTCTTTCTGCCGTTGACAGAGAGGCCGCCTTCAAAACCGCTGGCTTTCAGTTTATTAACAAGCAATGGATTAATGATTGCTATGATCCTGAAATGCCTTCTTCTGAACCAGGAGATATTGAGGTAGTACAGGATCTTAATGGTGATGGGAGCCTGGAAGCAGTTATAACAGATGGCGGTACAAGTTGTCATGGAAACACTGGGGTTGGCTTTAGTATTGTAAGTAAGCGGGCAAATGGCAGTTGGATACTAATATTCACTGCAACCGGCATCTATAATTTTTTAGAAACTAAAGGGATGAATGGTTGGCCAGATATTGAAATAGGAGGACCAGGATTTTGTTCTGGTGTCTGGCAGTGGAATGGGACAAAGTATGAATACAAATGTAGTCGTGAAGCAACGCCTGGCGGGTGCTCCAGGAGAGGAATAAATAACATCTGCAAATAAACTCTAAATAAGGAATGTATGGGATTAAAAGAAGAGATTAAAGAAAAGGCAAAATCATTTGGATTTGATTTGTGCGGTGTGTCTGACCTGTTACAGATTGAAAAGGCTGTGAATCCGCCATATCGAGGGCTCAGAAAACCTCTGGAGGTAATGCCGGAGGCTAAATCACTCGTCATCTTTGGCTTTGTAGTATGGGATGAAAAATTTAACTCGGTGATTTTGTCTGTACCAACAGCTGAAAACAAGCAGATTGATATCTACGGTTTCTACAATGATATTATGGAGGCACGGGCATGGAGATTGAGCAACTGGCTTTTAAAGGAAAAGAGAATTTACTCGATCCCTACACTTGAAGTGCAGTTAAAACCAGCAGCCATGTTGGCGGGCCTGGGATTTATCGGACATAGCACCCTAATAATAACCCCGGAATACGGTCCCAGGGTAAGATGGATCGCATTGCTTTTGAACACTGAGCTAACCCCTGATGAGCCTTTTACCAGGGATCTCTGCGCTGAACAGCCTTTATGCCAGGACAAAGAACTGTGTGTAAAGGCATGCCCGTTCCAGGCAATTATTCCCGGCCCATCACAGGGGGTGCCACCCGGTGAGAAGGTGAAGGTATTTGACTGTGTAATTTTACACCAGGCAGATAAAGATCTTGAAGAGAAATGGGAGAAATACATTCGTCGTACAACTGAACGGGGATTTATGGAATGCACGCGCTGCAATGTTGTTTGCCCCTATGGCAAACCTGTTGATGATAAGATCATCCCGGAGAAAAGAGGTTTATTGTGATGCTTATTCACAGAATGCACAGATTACTAATCGATTTCCAATACTACATCACTTACCAGGAGAATCTATGAAAGAAAAAACGCGTTTTTCCATTTCCAAACTTAGCAGGCTGTTCATAGTCGCAGTAATCTGTCTGTTGTTCCAATGCATTGCAGTCAGGGTGGCCCAGGCAACCGATTCCCCCAATCCGCCATCATCAGTAGTCAAATTAATCTTTATCCATCACTCTACAGGCGAGAACTGGCTTGATGATAACAATGGTGGACTGGGGCTTGCTCTCAGTGAAAACAACTACTTCGTAAGTGATACCAATTACGGCTGGGGGCCTAGTTATGCGGATCGAGGAACCATTGGCGACAACACAGATATCCCCGACTGGCTGGAATGGTTCAGGAGTGAGAATACTGCCTCCTATATGTCAGCACTGTATAATGAGAGTAGTACTCACTCCTCTTACACACGAGGTAACCTTGAAAATCCGGGAGGTGAAAATGAGATCATCATGTTCAAATCCTGTTATCCAAATTCCGACCTGTGGGGCACCCCAGACGATTTACCCTCGCCTCCGGATTACCCACTGACTGTCGGCCATGCCAAGTATGTCTATAACCAGTTGTTACTCTATTTTGAGGCACATCCTGATAAACTATTTGTAGTAATCACAGCACCTCCGCTAATTGACGATGCCCATGCTAATAACGCACGCGCTTTCAATCAGTGGTTGATGAACGACTGGCTTATCCAGAACAACTACGTTCTTAAAAACGTGGTCATTTTTGATTTCTACAATGTACTTACCGGCCCTGACAACCACCATCGTTTTTACAACAATGAAATACAGCACATCTTCACTCAGGGCTGGAATACTGAGTACTATCCCAGCGATGGTGGAGATAATCACCCTTCCCAAACCGGCAACCTCAAAGCAACAGACGAGTTTGTAACCCTGCTCAATGTCTTTTATCACCGCTGGAAGAACGATATAATTCCACCGAGTGCAACAACAGGCATGTCCACGCATGTAACCACAGGTTCTGCTACGTTGAATGGTGATGTAAACCCCAACGGCTTATCAACAACATATTATTTTGAATGGGGAGCAACCACTTCATATGGAAATACGGTACCATCAAGGCCTGCATCAGCGGGCAGCGGAACGGTAAGTATTCATGTCTCTGTAGATATAACCGGGTTAAGCCCCGATACTCTTTATCATTACCGCCTTGTGGCGACCAGCAGTTCCGGCATCAGTTATGGTTCGGACAGGGTTATTGAGAAGTCTAATGGACAGCCCTACTTAATGTTGTTATTAGAGTAACAATAATTATAATGCTGCTTTTCAGTAAAAAACAGCGTTACCCATATGAATATTTTATAGCTCAGTTGTAGTAGAACAAGCTTATTCAACAACGTCTTGTATTCGATGAACAAGTGAAGGTGTGGTCGATCAAAAAAGGGTGAGGTTACAGAGGAGAAAGTGCGGTAATAAATGGAATGCACACGCTGCAATGTTGTTTGCCCATATGGAAAACCTGTTGATAATAAGATCATCCTGGAGAAAAGAGGAGTAACAAATCATGTCCAGAGTCGAACTTAATACCAATGCGCCTGACTTTACCCTGCCTGATTTTAGAGGCAACAGTGTACAGCTTTCAGATTTTACAGGACGGAAAAATGTGCTGGTAGTTTTTAATCGCGGGTTTATCTGACCATTCTGCCGCAGGCATTTGACCCAGTTGCGTCAAGATTATCAGCAGTTTGAAAAACTGGATACAGAAATTATAGTTATCGGGCCTGAAGAGGCCGAATCATTCCAAAAATACTGGATAAAGGAAGGGCTGCCATTTATCGGGTTACCTGATCCGGAACATAAAGTATTGAATTTGTATGGACAAGAATTTAACCTGATCAAGTTGGGCAGGATGCCTGCCCAGATGCTTATTGATAAGGCCGGCATGCTTCGGTATGTGCATTACGGGCATTCGATGGCAGATATTCCTTCGAATGAAGAAATATTAAAATTGATAGAACAATAACAAATAAGAAACCCAGAGGTTGGGGATATCGTTCGTGGAAGTGGCGGTGTTAGAAAAGTCAGGTGGGCACCGGAAGGAAAAGGAAAAAGTGGTGGAGTAAGGATCATGTATTACTGGAAAAAATCCGATGATGAAATATGGTTGCTTACTATTTATTCAAAGAGTGAAAAAGAAACGATCCAGGGCCATATTCTTAAAAAGATTGCAAAGGAAATTGAAAATGAGTAATCGAAATATAGGACAAGAATTATTAGATGGAATAAAAGAGATTAAACGATTTAAAAAAGGGAAAATAAACTTATACACACATACCCTGGATGATCCTTCACCGTCGAAGACTATCCGGAAAAAACTTAATTTGTCACAATCAGCTTTTGCAGGTTTAATGGGTGTAAGTCCTCGAACCATACAGGATTGGGAGCAGGGAAGAAGATCGTCTCAAGGCCCTGCAAAATCTCTTTTGCGAATAGCAGAGCAACATCCGGAAGGTTTTCTTGAATTAAGATAAGGGAAGTTAAACAGGATCTGTGAGAAAGCCGAGGTCAGAAAACTTGGTTATCATGCTTTAAGAAGATATGTGGCAAGTATTCTCGATGACAAATAAAAGGCAAGTCGAAAATCAATTCAAAAACTATTGAGGCACAAGAAAGAATCAACAACTGAAAGATATCTCTACCAGATTCATTCAGATTTAAAAAGTATGGCGGGTCTGGCAGTTCCTAAGAGAGTAAAGTAAAGTATTAATCACTGGATAAAAAAATTTTTAAAGCTTCATGACAATTAGCAGAAATAAATTGCAGTGCTATATCTATTCCATGTTGAGGGATGACTCTATCCAATGTCTTTTTCTTTATCCTTTCTATTTCATCTGAGTTCATGCCATAAGTAGTTCCACATATCCTCATTATCTGTTGAGCATATGTTGGGTAGCTAAGAACATCTAAGTTCTCATCCGCATAACCAAAACCAAGAAAAATAATTCTATTCGCATTTAAAAAAAGATCTACGATTTTACTCTTATCATAAGAGGATCTTTCACCAATCACTTTAATGTTGTTTTTCAATGTTTGAACCCATTCATAAGTGATATCAATCTTATATTGAGCTGTTTTTGAATTTGCATCCCATTCAGGTTCATCAATCGTTCCATAGACATGAATAAATGGGAATGGAATATATTTTTTAATGTTAGAGTCAATTTCACTTTTAAGGCTATGAAATAGGCTAATTAAAGATTTGTAAAAAAAATGTTCTAAAGACCGGTCGTAATTAAATGTTATAAATGATACTTTATTATTAGGAAAATGTTGCAAATGGTCTTGAGAAGAAAAACCATCAGTCATTTTCTGAAATAAAAGGCTATACCAATCATTTTCATAGTGATTAGATACTTTCTCATTAAATACACTGTTTTTTTCGTATTGCAAAATAGCTGTAGCAATAGCAGTTTTACCTATATCTTGATAACTTGGATTAATGGATAAAAACCTATCAATGGAGGTTCGAGGGGCTTCCTCAAATATTTTAATAAAGTTATCAAATTTTTTCATATCTCTGTTAACAGCTGAACCAATATTTGCATGATGAGGCGCAAGTAATTTACGATAGTCTTTACAAAAATCGGTGAATATGTATTCACGTAATCCTTGACCAGTTGGGTAACCATAAGGAACACTAGCACCAGCACCTAAAATGAATAATGTCGATTTTTCAATCATTTTTTAATCCTAAAAAATTGTTATAGTAATATCTAAAATAAAAAGACTGGAAAAACTCTATATCATAAACTAAGTAAAAAAGAAAAAGTACATGTAAGAAGGACACTAAAAATAAAAGAGATTATCACTAATAAGTGCAACCCTTTAATATAAGTGGCGGGAGTAATCCCGTAGGATTTCATCAACTGCAAGTTCTAACCAATTCTTCTGTATAAGCTCTGCTCTTTCGGCTCTTTATATACATCTCTCTTTTGACAGCAAAGGTTCTATCAGGAAATTCTTCAAAGTAAATAATTTTCCATGGCCGTTTTGTTTTAGTGTATTGTGACCAGCCCTGATTATGTTTTTCTAACCTTGCTTCAAGGTTCTGGTAGAGCCGATATAAAAGGAGGGAACGGTCGCGACCATTCCCTACATGTTCATATTGGATTATATACACGTAATAGGTCATATCTTTAAAGTTCTGTTTTTGAAGATTAAATGAAAAAAGCCTGTTTCGTTTGAAACAGGCTTTTCTATATGGTGGCGGGAGCGACGAGACTCGAACTCGCGACCTTCGGCGTGACAGGCCGACGTTCTAACCAACTGAACTACGCCCCCGCAGTACACAAATTAAAAGATCTCTTAAGAGATCCACCCGCTGTCAAACGGGATTTTACCATCTAAATTCCACCACCGGATTTCCCGGTTGTGAGGAGATTTGATACCCTTTTTATAAAGCTTAATCAAGCTTTTTTTAAAAGGTGGTGGGCGGAACAGGGATCGAACCTGCGACATTCGGCTTGTAAGGCCGACGCTCTCCCAGCTGAGCTATCCGCCCGGGAAAGTGGTTTTTCTCTCATACGACTGACATATTGTCAAGTATTAATGTGCAGTTACCTCATTATTTTGGGGCATTTTAATATCCATACATGCCTCAATATTGAATGGTACGCATTCCTCTTCAGGGGCAAAAAGTTCTTCACCCTCTTTCAGAACAAGGGCCTCTTTAAGTACCTGATCCATATGCTCAACAGGTATGATCTCTATCTTTCTAAGTATCCTTTCCGGGATCTCCTCAAGATCTTTCCTGTTTTCCATGGGTATCAACACCTTGGTAATATTCCCCCTGTGGGCCGCAAGTATCTTCTCCTTTAGCCCGCCTATAGGAAGCACCCTTCCTCTCAGGGTTATTTCACCTGTCATTGCAACCTTGTGATTTACAGGTCTGCCGGTAAGGGCAGAGATAATCGTTGTTGCTAACGCTATACCTGCGGATGGACCGTCTTTAGGTGTTGCACCCTCTGGCACATGTATGTGTATATCCACCTTTTCATAAAAGAGGTCAGGCAGTTTAAGCTGCCTTGCACGTGTCCTCACATAACTCATTGCAGCCTGCGCTGATTCCTGCATTACATCACCGAGTTTACCGGTTAGCTTCAGCGCCCCTTTACCCGGCATGATTGCTGCCTCTGTCTGTAAAAGTTCGCCACCCACCTCAGTCCAGGCAAGTCCTGTTGTGACACCCACAGCATCCTGCTCTTCAGAGCTGCCAAAACGGTATTTTATAACCCCGAGGTACTTATTCAGGGATGTAGCAGAGATATTTATCTTTGTCTTTTTACCCTTTTTGACTACCTCTTTTGCCACCTTGCGGCATATGGAGGAAATCTCCCTTTCAAGGTTCCTGACGCCCGCCTCTCTTGTATAGTTCCTGATTATATTCAGTATAGCCTGGTCTGAGATAATGATATTTTTATCCGTAAGGCCATTCAGCTCTATCTGTTTTTTAACAAGGAACTGTTTTGCAATATTCAGCTTTTCCAGTTCAGTATAACCGGCAAGCCTGATTATCTCCATCCTGTCCTGTAAGGGGAGGGGGATATTGTACAGGGTATTTGCCGTTGTAATAAACAAGACATTTGACAGATCATAATCAAGATCAAGATAATGATCATTAAATGCATAGTTCTGTTCAGGGTCAAGCACCTCTAAAAGGGCAGCGGATGGGTCACCCCGAAAGTCAGTACTCATCTTGTCGACCTCATCAAGACAAAACACAGGGTTGCTTGATTTGGCCTTTTTCAGGTACTGAATAATCTTACCCGGGAGTGCTCCTATATAGGTCCGCCTGTGACCGCGTATCTCGGCCTCGTCCCTGACACCGCCAAGGGAAACCCTTACAAAATTCCTGTTCATTGCCCTTGCAACTGACTTGGCAAGGGATGTCTTACCCACACCGGGCGGCCCGACAAGGCAGAGTATGGGGCCCTTGATCTTTTTTGTAAGATTCTGGACAGCCAGGTATTCTAAGATCCTTTCCTTTGGTTTTTGGAGGCCGTAATGATCATCATCAAGTATATCCTTTGCCTCATCCATATCCATCTTGTCCCTGGTGTATTCACCCCAGGGCAGCGCAATGATCCAGTCAATATAGTTTCTTACAACGGTGGCCTCTGCTGACATGGGAGACATCATCTTGAGCTTGTTGTACTCCTGCCAGACCTTTATCTTTGCCTCCTTTGAAAGCCTTTTCTTCTTGATCTTTTTTTCGAGCTGTTCCAGTTCAGCCTTGAAATCATCCTTTGTGCCCATCTCCTTCTGGATGGCGCGCATCTGCTCATTGAGGTAATAATCCTTCTGGGTCTTTTCCATCTGCTTCTTGACCCGTCTCTTAAGACGGGTTTCAATGGAGAGGATCTTTATCTCACTCACAAGCTTTTGGAACAGGGTTTCAAGCCTCTCTTCAACATCTATCTTGGAAAGAAGTTCCTGTTTGTCTGCAACATTAAGCCCCAGGTGGGATGTTATAGTATCGGCAAGCCTTGATGGGTCACTGATGGTAGATATGGTATTTGCCAGGTCTTTACCGATCTTTTTATTGAGTTTTGCGTACTCGTCAAAGCTCTCTATGTTAGACCTGATCAGGGCCTGCACCTTGGGTGAGTCCTCAAACCTGTCATTGATCGTGACAACTTCAACCATGTAAAATTCTGGATTATCCAGAAAGGTCTCTATCCTGGCGCGCTTTTTACCCTCAATAAGCACCTTTACAGTGCCGTCAGGGAGTGTGAGTTTCTGAAGGACAGTGCCCAGTGTTCCGAAAGTATAAATATCATTTTCTACCGGGTTATCTATTGAGGCATCCTTCTGTGCGGCCAGGAATATCTCCTTGTCATTACTCATGGCGTAATCTATGGCCTTGATTGACCTTTCCCTTGCAACAAACA
>CAZCMD010000086.1:0-19319 GCA_964499695.1 uncultured Desulfatiglans sp. | reverse complement strand
AAAGGGTCGTATCACATGGCTTGAGGAGGAATGCGATATATTAAGCAGGGTCAGGTTTGCACCCGGTAATGAAGAGCCTCTCTATATGAAGTTTAAGGGCGCTAAAAGGCTGGCACCAAGAAATCTGGCTGCACTTGAGGCCATATTAAGAGTGAGGGAGGAAAAGGCCATTGAAAAAGACAGGCCCACTTTCAAGGTATTAAGCAATGAGCAGGTAGTAAATATTGCTGAAAAGATGCCGCAAAACCGAAACGACCTTAACTCGCTTTCTGACATGCAGTTAAAAAATATGGGCACAGATATACTCAGCAAAATGGCTGAGATTATCAGGCTGCCGGAAGAGGAGCTGCCTGTATATCCGAAAAATGGAACAAGGGGCATTGAGACAGAGTTCAAGAGGGAGACAGGGCTTCTTAAGGATTGGAGAAACAGAATAGCCAAAAAACTTGAACTGGAGCCATCTGTTTTGTGTACCAATACCCAGATTCAGATGCTGGTACAGATTGAACCATGCGATATTTCCAGATTATCAGGGCAGGAGATATTAAAAAAATGGCAACTGGAACTGTTCGGGGATGAATTGTGCCGGGTACTTAAAGAGATACGCCATACTTGAGATAAGACCTGTGCACTGGATCATTTGCTGAAACCCCGGTTCTTATACTGACCCGGTTTTAATGCACAGGTATATGATCTCAAGATAATATCACCAGGTGAAAGCAAATCATTTTCGTCGTCTCACCCTGCCCACCTAAATTCTTACAGCTTCAGGCTCCAGAAGGTCAACCATCTCCTGCAACTGGAATTCTTTCATAAACTGTAGATAAAGCATATTTTTCTTTTTTTCTACAATCCTTGCAATGATGGAGGCACCCTCTTTTATTTTCAGGCTAATATCCTTTCTTTGCGGATCACAATCAAAAAACGCGTCAATCAAGGCGCCGCTCCTTGATATATCTAACAACTCACCCTGTCTTTCAACATTATCATCGATGGTAAAGAGGATTTTTTTATTTATTTTAGACCGTTCATACCTTCTGCGTTCCCTCATCATGTCGTTAAAATGACCTGAAATAAACAATAAAAAACCGATTGAAAAACCCATCAGCATATACATGGTAAACATGCCGGTATATTCCGGACTCATTGCCCCAAAATTAAATGAATGGTTATTATAGGTATAAGCAAACGCAAACATAATGGCAATATCTGTAATCAATCCCTGAAAACAGGCACCCATAAGAGTAAAAGACCACACTTTTACCTTGTTACCCTGATGCTTGCCAAGAGAATCAAGCCTGTAAGCAATAAAAAATGCAGTTACGGCACTCACAAGAGACCACACAAAAAAATACATGGTCTTTTCATTTACAAGAAAATTTTTGATTTCTAAATCTTTAGTAAAAAAGATGGCAATGGAAAGCAGGGTTATTACAGCGGTGAAATATGCAAGGATAGTTACAAAGATATAAACATCAAATGGTCTGTCGCTGGTCTTTAGATAGGGGCGTTTGGGATCGACCATTGGCCACCTGTCCCCGGTAAAGGAATAATGCCGTTTGAGCAGCAGGACAGCAATCACGGGTATAATTAAAAAAGGAATTCCATACATGCAGCATTTGAATATTGTTTCGGTAGTGACTATCCCTTTCAGTGATGAGAAATACTGTCCTGCGACCTGTGAAATGAACACGACAAAAACAGAACCGGCAAGTATCCCTAAAAAACAGTTGAGTGCAAAAAATGCAATCTGATGGAACCTGATACTGAAAATTGGCTGCACATCAATATCATAACCCAACTGTTTAATGTAGCCATAACGATCACAGGAATCCCGATCAGCCAGGAAAATAAGGCAGGTGATCATTCTGTAGGTTCGAAGCAGAAGTGTATCCAGCTCCGTGTGGAGTTTGGATCGATCCGCATCAGAAAGGGCCATGGACCTGTACTCCATTATTTTTTTTCGACGTGTGATATATGAATTTTTTAAAGAGTGCCAATGGAGCTTATTATGTGACATAATCCCTGAAAACACCTTGTTCCTTTCCCAGTTATTCAGGCAGTTGATCAACCATGATATTTTTGCCCATTTTCCTTCGATAGTTGTAGCGCCTGCTTTAAAATAAGATCGCTCAATATCATTTCGTATAACAGTTCCTTTACCATCTTTTGCATCTTCATAGCTCTTATCATGCAGTATATTTTCTATATCTATATTATTATAACTGATAGCTCCGGATTTTATGAGATGATAAACCCCTCTCCCCTCATTAGGTATTTTTGCCATTTCATGAAGAACATTTTTTGTCCTTTTTAAAAGATTCTTTACAATTGGCACATAGGGTAGGCAACCGATAATAATAAGGGCAGAAATAAGGGTATAATAATCGTGACTTTTTTGTTTACCTGTATATAAAAATTGAGGAAGCAGGTTTGCCAGAATAACAAATAATAACTCTGTGAAAAGGATAAAAATAAAAAGATAAAGATTATATTGATACCTGTTTGTCATGAGTCTTGGCAGGGCCGGTTCAAGAACCCTGTCCTCATCATTTTGCTCAGCATCATCATCCAGGAATGAATACTGAGGCTCGTTAAAATAGTTGATAGAAAATATGAGAACAATCAAAAAACCAAATATCCCGACAAGGTTATCCATAATCATACTGACCTCCTTTTTATGGCCATTACGCCATACCAACAGGTTAATATGAAAATCTCCTAAACCCAATACCGGTTATATGCTCATACATAATAGATCATACCGCCGAAGCTGAACTGTTTGGGATTCTGTATCTTTTATCCATAAAAATGCGGGAGAATTTATCTTTTAGTTGGAGGCTCAACATTAAAATACTGTTACTTCAGGACCAGGAAAACAGGAACAACCGGAATCTGGGTTTATTTGCATATAATCGATTGTTATTTAAGCAGAATATACCATATCCAGGCTGTTTTTCACAGTTAATATTTATAAATTTTCATTTATCACATATATTTAGAAAATATTTCATTCGGATAGTATGCCCTGGCTCAGGTATGATAGCATGCTTCTGGCATAGTATTTGCTAATTCAATGAAATAGTTAAAAAATTAACTAAAGCACTCGAAATTCCTGTAAAAATAAGCTGCTACGTTAATTTTTTGGCGTATCTTTACAGAGTAGTTTGTTTTTTTTAAAAAACCGCGCTGATTAGTCAGAGGAAAATATTTTGTCTGAAAAAGCACAAGGTACACTTAAAGAACTGATTAATTCCCTGATGCAGGAGATTGAAAAAAAAGACCCCGCCATGAAGGCACATGCTACAAGGGTTGCAAACCAGTGTGTTTTGTTCACAAAAGAACTGGACCGGCCTTCAAAAGAGATAAACCAGATATATATCGCAGGACTCCTTCATGATATCGGTATGGTTTTTATCCCTGACAACATATCATCGAGGAAAAATGGCCTTAATGAATCCGAGATGGAATACATCAAAAAACATACTATCCTATCCGAAAAAATATTATCAAAACATGATATTTTAAAAGAGATATTACCGGTTATCCGGCACCATCATGAGGCCATAGACGGAAGCGGATACCCTGATGGGTTAAAGGGGGATGATATACCAACAGGCGCAAAGATTCTGCATATCGTTAACATATATGACAGGCTGATAACGGATGGAAATAATGCAAAGCCATTAAGTATTGATGAGGCCCTGGATGAAATGAAAAAGATATCAGGGTACAAGCTTGACAGGGCATTAACTGAACGCTTTATTTCTTTTATAAAACCATTTGAAAACAATAAAGATATCACAGATGAAAAAAACAATCCGGAGCCAGTAAGGAATGAACCTGAAAAACCCCTGGATAATGAGGAGATATTAAAGGGTTCTATAAAAGATATTGTAGACGGGATAATACAAAAATTCAGGAATAATGATATTAATCTGCCGGTACTGCCTGAAGTAGTAAAAAATATCCAGGATGTTATCAATTCCCCTTCAAGCGGTGTGGACAAGCTTGCCGAGGTTATTGAAAAGGATGCAGTGATATCGGTCAGGCTTATACAGGTCTCTAACTCTGTCCTATACCGGGGTGCAGAGAAGATATATACTGTCAAGCAGGCTATTCCCCGAATCGGCGCCAAGGAGACCCAGAGTATTGTTGCCACAATAGCTAATAAAAGTCTCTATGATGTAAGAGACAAGGTATTCAAGAAACTTATGGAAAGGTTATGGAAACATTCTCTTGCGAGCGCATTTGCTGCAAGGTCCATTGCCGAGGAATTGAGGCTTGAAGACACGGAAAAACACTATTTTATGGGTCTTGTTCATGATATCGGCAAGGTATTGATACTTAAGACACTGGGAGACGCCCATTATAAAGATCAAACCCTGAATATAGATGATATGATCGCTGAAGTGAGGGCTGCCCATACCGGTTTTGGCAGCTCTATATTAAGGAAATGGGGTTTTGGAGAGAATTATTGCCGGGTCTGTCTGCTTCATTCCGGTCCAAAGTTTAAACCCTCAACTGATAAAGAGATACTTGTTACCAATCTGGCAGGTAATATTGCAAAAAAGGCCGGTTTCGGTGTAACAAGTAATCCTGATTCCATTAATATTGCAACGCTTTTTTCAAGGATACTGCTTGGCCTTGAGCCCCCTCAGATTGATTCTATTATTGAAGACACTGCCAGACGTATGAGTGAAACATCAGATATTTTCCATTAATATCCTTATAACTGATCATTAACTGTATTTTTTCAAAAAAACAGTTGCATTTAATTCGTTACCGTATTATATTGCGCCGTATTATTAGTTAGCAAACTTAATTGGGGTTTTTACAGAGGAAACTGCTTATGAAAGATCAAAGATACACCGACATAATAATCGATTCATTGAAGGAGTGGCCGGATAAGGATAAAAAAACTGTGCGCGAAGGGCTTTTTCTACTGGACCTTCACAGGGAAATAGAGATGGTTACCGATATAATCGGGTCTAAACTGGGTCTGCATGTCAGGCAGATTGAGATACTTGAAATCCTGTATAACCACCCTGATATGAGTTTAACACCTGCACAACTGGCCGATGAGGTACATCTCACACGCTCAACCATGACCGGAAACCTTGATTCTCTTCAAAAAAAAGGTTTTATAAAAAGAGAATCCCACCCGATTGACAGAAGGATGCTGCTCATAAAACTCACACAGGAAGGGATTGATTTTTGTAATAAAACAATGCCCCTGAGGTATGCACATGTCCTACGGATCATGAAAGCTGTGTCAGGGGATGAACGAAAATATCTCAGAGAAATATTTTTAAAATTGCTTAGCATTATCAGGGAAATCGCAGAGGAGTAAAACAATTGTTAACCATTAAAAAAACTTTATCCGGTTTATGTTCTGGAGTTATTGCCTTCACATTATTAGCCGCCATTACAGGGTGTTCAACAAATTTACTGGCCTTAAGAAAAGCAGAGGCCTCAAGATTTGATGATGAAATCACCCGGAAAAGCAATCAGATTTTGTCAAAGGATAAGATCTATGACCTTAACTCATGTATTCAAATCGCCATTGAAAACAATCTTGATATCAGGATTGCAGAGATAAAATCACGTCTGGCCGGACTGGATAAGAAGATCGCCTTCAGCTATTTCCTGCCCCAGGTAGATATAAGTACAACCAGGACTGATACCGATAAATACCAGATGCGCTATACAGGAAGCGCCTATATGGCCATGTCTGACCAGGAGACGAGGGTAACTGTAATCAACGGGCAACTCGCGGTCTTTAACCCTGAGACATGGTTTATGTACAGTGCCTATAGCAAAGGGGATGATATTCAGGGGCTAATAACCATGAGGGTTAAACAGGGGATAAGGCTTAAGGTCACTGCCCTTTATCTTTCATGCCTTTCACTGGAGTCAGGTTATGCAGCAGCAGAATCAGCAGTTGAACAGGCGGAAGCACTTTTAAAAGAGATGGAGGCCCTTTATAAAGAGGGCATGATTCTTAAAAGCGATCTTGAAAAGGCGCGCGCCTTTCATGCGATGCAACAAAATAATCTCAACGAGGTAAAGAGACAAAAAACATATGCAAAGGCAGAGCTCCTTGAGGCTATGGGTCTCTACCCTCTTTCCGAAATAACGCTGGGCGCCCCCCCTTCCCTTTCAATAGAAGATAAAGAACTATCCGAGATGATCGTTAAGGCGCTGCTTAACCGGCCTGAACTCATGGCGGCTGACCTGGGGATTGAGGCAAGGGGTGATTCTCTTAAGATGGCAATATCAGCCTTTCTCCCGAAAATATTCCTTGTTGGTGACTTTACCAATAACAGGGACTCATTCTTAAAATACAGTGACATCTTAACATACGGGGCATCAGGCATCCTTACGGTATTTGACGGGTTTGCAAACATATATAAATACAAGGCTGCAAAACAGGAAAAGGCCCAGGCAATGGTTGAAAGGGAACAGGCATGTATAAAAGTAATGCTTGAGGTCATAAATGCAAAACAGGCACTGGATCGTGAGGCGGAAAACAGGGACAGGATGAAACTGGAACTTGATTCAGCCGAAAGCAATTTCAATGAAACAATGTCATTATGGAAAGAAGGCATGGTGACTTCATCTAAAAAACTTGAGGCAGCAACATATTACACATCGATAAAAAGTAATAAGGAGCTTGCCGATTACAGGTATCAGGTAGCAGTGGCGACAATAGCTGATGTTATGGGAATAACAGGAAAGGAATAGGATCGTGAAAAATTTAACAATTTACCTTACACTTTTTATAATGATGGTTTCAGGAAGCTTCTCCTATGCTTCAGATGATAAAGATGAATCAAACAAAACAAAGGCATCCGTTGTAGTCACAAAGGCAAAACAGATGACCTTTGAAGAAAGGGTAGAGACATCAGGAAACCTTGAGACAAGGAATTATTCAATTGTTTCAGCCCGATCTTCAGGAATTATAGACAATGTTTTTGTCAGGGAGGGTGATCAGGTCGTTGCAGGAAAAACAAACCTGTTCCAGATAGACAGGGTAAAATCACAGCAGGCTGTAGATATTTCAAAACAGTCAGTGGCCGTGGCCGAGTTCACACACAAGGCAAGGCTCGCAACAGTTAAAAGAGTAGAGGCTGACTACAACAAGGCAAAACTGGATTATGAACGTTATCAACGTCTCTACAATGATAACAGCGCCATAACAAAGAATGCCCTTGAGTCACAGGAATCACGTTACATACAGACAAAGGCAGCTTTTGATGAGGCTAAGGCAATAGCAGACCTTTCTGAAAGGCAGCTTGAACAGGCGCGTGCGCAATACATCATTGCACAGAAAGATTTTGAAAATTCCATGGGGCTTTCGCCTATCAGCGGTTATGTAAGTAAAAGACTCAAAGAACCCGGTGAAATGGTATCTTCCGGTACCCCCATTGTTCAGGTTGATGACCTGTCTGTTCTTGAGGTTTCGGCCTTTCTTCCTGCAGCCTATTACCAGAAAGTGATTACGAACAAAACAACCATGAAAATTACTGTTGGCAACATAGATGCCGGTGAGTTCCCGGTAGTATATAAAAGCCCTGTGATTGACAGCAGACTCAGGAATTTTGAGATCAAAACCCTTATTAAAAATCCTCCTGAAGGGGTTACTTCGGGCGATATAGCCCGCATAAAAGTCATACTCAGCTCTCATGAAGGGCTGGGGATACCCCGTGAATCGGTCCTCAGAAAACTGGATGGAACAAATATTTTTATAATCGAAAAAGATAACGCAAATATGGTCTCAGTTGAAACAGGCCTTGAAAATGACGGCTGGATTGAAGTTGTCTCAAAAGATATCAAACAGGGCGTATCTGTTGTTACCATGGGTCAGGATCGGCTTTCAGAAGGCGCGCCTGTAACGGTTCTCAGGGAGGAAAAATAAATGTTTCTTTCTGATGCATCCATAAGAAGACCTGTGGCAATGGGATGCCTGATCATAGGCTTAACCATACTGGGGTTTAATGCCGCGAGGAAGATCGGCCTGGAGTTAATGCCAAGGGCTGAGATGCCATATGTAACCATCACCACAATATACCCTGGGGCAAGTCCGTCAGAGATCGAAACGGATATAGCAAAGCCCATAGAGGATCAGATGGTAACCCTGGACGGGCTCAAGCATGTAACTTCAACATGTATGGAAAACGTTGCACAAACAATGCTTCAATTCAATCTGGACGTTGATGTTGATATAGCGGCAACCGATGTGCGTGAAAAACTGGACCTTATAAAGGCGGACTTTCCAAAGGATGCCGAAGACCCGAAGATACTCAAGTATGATATCAATGCCACTCCTATTATCCAGATGGCCCTTACCGGGGACCTTCCAATAGATGAACTGTATGATTATGCTGATAATACCCTGCGTGACCGCATTACAGTAATTTCAGGTGTGGCAGATGTTACCCTTGTTGGCGGCGCAGAGAGAGAGGTTCATGTTATCCTTGACAGGGAAAAACTTGCTGCAAGATCTCTTACCAGCGCAAACGTTGTACAGGCCATAAGCCAGGGGGTAGGCATAATACCTTCAGGCCGTATCAGGGGAAATAACATGGAATACTCTGTTAAATATGATGCAGATTATACCAACGTTGAAGAGCTTAATTATCTTGAAGTCACCAACGTGGATGGCCAGCGTTGCTATATAAAAGATATTGGCCATGTTGAGATGAGCACTGAAGAGCTGAGACAGATGGCAGTTGTTGATGGAAGGCAGTGTGTTGCTATCAAGGTCGTTAAAAAATCCGATGCAAACGCAGTAAATGTTGTAAACGGTGTAAAAGCTGCAATGGATAGTATCAGGGAACGTCTCCCCGGAGGAATGGAGCTTTTATGGATAACTGATGACGGGACATTCATCGGTGCAACCATGAGCAGCGCCTGGTCAAATGTTATTCAGGGGATAATACTCACTGCCCTGATCCTTTTTGTGTTTCTTTATAATTTCAGGGCGCTCCTCGTTGTATCAATAACCATGCCTCTTACTATAATCATCGGTATTTTCTTTATGTATTTTATGGGGTTCACCTTTAACACCCTTACACTGCTTTCAATCGGCCTTTCTGTAGGGGTTCTGGTAACAAACTCGATAGTTGTTCTTGAGGCGATTTCAACAAGGCTTGATGAAACAGGAGACCCGGTAGCATCTTCCCGGCTCGGGGCAAAAGAGACATTCATCGCTGTTCTTGCAAGTGCAGGGACAAATGTTGTAGTGCTTTTTCCTTTATCCATAATGGGAAGCCAGGTTGGTGTTTTCATTAAGTCATTTGCCCTTTCAATGGTCATAATGACACTTGTTTCTCTTTTTATATCCTTTACACTTACTCCCCTTCTCTGCTCTTTATTGTTAAAACCAAAGGACAAGAATTCAAAATCACACCTTGCCATAATGGAAAAGGGGTGGAACAATCTTTTTGACAGGATAGTATTTGGTTATGGCAAATCTTTATCTTTTCTTGAAAGGCACAAATTTGCCGGGGTTGGTGTGCTGATTCTAGTTGCATTTTTCTTTTTCAGTTCACTCTTTATTGCATCAAGGCTGGGAAGCGGGTTTGTAAGCGAGTCTGACAGGGGTGATATCTTTGTTAAGCTGGAATTTCCTACCTGGTACAACCTTAACCATACAAAAAAACGAGTCGACGAGTGCGTGGAAAGGCTCAAAGATCTTCCAAACCTCAGGCATGTACTCATGAGCATCGGAAAGGTCGAGGGTATGATTGGGCAGGCTTCAGAGGGTGTAAACCTTGCTCAGGTCCTGCTTAGTTTTACTGATAAGACAGAGAGAGATGAGTCTATTCATGATCTTCTGAAAGAGATACGAAGCCGCCTGGCGAATGTTCCTGATGCCATCATTGCAGCCAGTATCCCCACCATAGTGGGAGGACAGAGTACAGGTATAGAGCTTGAAATCGCAGGTGAGGACCTAAAGGTACTTGACAGCCTCGCGATCAAGGCAAAGGAACTTACAATGGATATTAACGGGATAATTGATCAGGATACCACTGTAAGAATAGGAAAACCTGAGATCAGGATCAGGCCAAACAGGGAGATAATGGCAGATATTGGCTCCCCGGTAACAGGGCTTGGTATTGTAATGAGAGGAAACATTGAAGGAATTGAAGCCGGCACATATAAACGCAATGCAAGAAACTATGATATAGTTGTAAAAATGGCAGAAACAGAGGGTAAAGAACAGATAAACAATACTCTTTTACCTGGTAAAAACGCCCCTATTCTTCTGGGAAATCTGGCATATATTGAAGAAACAACAATGCCGGTACAGATAATCAGAAAGGATAAACTCAGGATTTCCAAGCTCTTTGGCAACCTTGAAGAGGGGATGCCGCTGGGTACTGCTGTCAGCAGGATAACAAAAGCCCTTAATGAAAAAGGCGGATTGATGCCAGGTTACAGTTTTTCCTTTTCAGGGATGTTCGAGGTAATGGCTGAGGCACAGACCGAAATATCTGAGGCAGCGATGCTTGCAATGGTACTTGTTTTTCTCACACTGGCAGCAATCATGGAGTCTTTTAAACAGCCATTTATCATACTGATTACAGTTCCGCTAGCCTTGATAGGTATCTTTTATGGTCTTTTTACCGCTGGAAAAAGCATTGAACTCTTTGCCCTTATGGGAGGTGTAATGCTCATTGGCATTGTTGTTAATAATGCGATCCTGATAATGGACCGCCTTAATGTGCTGGTTAACGAAGGTGTGCCAAGGCACCAGGCAATGGTAAGGGCAGCGTGTGACCGGTTCAGGCCCATTGCAATGATTACACTCGCGGCTGTGCTGGGTATGCTCCCGCTTGCAGCAGGATCAGGGATAGGTGCGGAAATGAGACAGGCATGCGGCGCTGCATCTGTTGGTGGAATATTTGTATCAGGCATACTCACCATGTATGTGCTTCCGGTGATTTACAACATGTTTACAAGGAGAAAAAGCTAATATTTTTTTGTCCTGATGATAATAACAATAAGCCATAATCCGAGCAGGCTGGATATAAGGTAGCCTATTATCCCGAGCGCCGGGAAGCCCAGAATAAAAGGGCCAATACCTGTTGTTATTATCATGGATGAGCCGATTATAAGGGCCGCTATAATTACACTGAAGGCAACACGGTTTGAGATATTTTCAAGGGTGTGGTTAAGGCTTTCAAGGTTTTCATGGCGGAACCTTATGGCGAGTTCATCTCGTTCAATCTTGTCTGCTATCCTCAAAATCCTTACTGGGATATCCTTCTGTATGGCTATAAATTTGAAGAAGGCCCTTTTTATAGCCTGCCATAATATTTCTGACCTGTAGCGTTTGGATGCGATTTTTTTAATATATGTTTCTGCCTCTGTAATAACATTCAGTTCCGGGTAAATCTGTCTGGCAGTGCCTTCTGCTGTTACAAGGGCCTTTATCATAATAACAAGATCAGATGGCAGTTTAAGCCTGTACTCCCTTAATATGTCTACAATAGCTAAGAGCAGATGGCCTATATTCAGGCCTTTTATAGGGCCGGAAAAGAATAGATCAAGCACCTCGGATATCTCCCTTTCAAGTGCCCTGTCATCTACATCCCTTTCCTTGGCAGTAATTCTTAAAAGGGTCTCCATTAAGAGGCTGCTGTCTTTTTCAACAATAGCCTTTATAAGGTCTATCATGTCATAGCGGTCTCTTTCAGAAAGCCGCCCAACCATGCCCCAGTCTATAAGGCATAGCCCCTTTTCAGTTGAATAGATTATATTCCCCGGATGTGGATCTGCATGGAAATAACCATCTTCGAGTATCTGCTTTATGGCGGTGTTAAGCCCCTGCCTGGCAATGGCGTGAGGGTCAGCAATATTAAGAGATGGTTCACTCAGTGCTGCACCTTCGATAAATTCCGAAACCATCACCCTTTCCGAACAGTAATCAAGATACACTTCAGGTATATAAACATCCGGTTTATATGACCTGGCAATCTTCATATTCTTTGCCTCTCTGGAAAAATCCAGTTCCTTAAGGAGGTTCCGCCTTGTTACCCTGAAGAGGTTAGGAAGGTCATATATCTTGAGTTCTGTGGATCGCTCATGAAGGCGGTCTGCAATTGCCTTAAGGATGTCAAGATCAACCTCCATCAGTTTTCTGATCCCTGGTCTCTGTACCTTTACGGCTACAGCAATGCCCTCTTTCTTTAAGACTGCCCTGTGAACCTGGCAAAGGGATGCCGCGGCAAATGGCGTCTGGTTAAATTCAGAAAAGAATTGATCAATACTGCCACCCAGACTTTTTTCAAGTATCGCTGATATTAAACCATTATCAACTGTGGCAGCTTGATCCTGGAGTTTACTGAGTTCCTTTACAAGATCGGGTGGTAGTAAATCAGGGCGGAGGCTCATGATCTGACCTATTTTTATGAATGTAGGCCCGAGATCCTCCAGGATATGCCTGATCCTGACATAGGTACCTACATCCTTTCCCTCTTTGAATCCCTTTTTAAGGAGTTCTATGCCAGGAAATTCAAGCCGCTGTACAAGGTCTTCAAACCCGTATTTAAGCAGGGTTACAATAACCTCTCTGAACCTGCCCAGTCTTGCGATAGTACGAAAATACAATCTCAGTTCACCTTTTAAATATTACCGGTTTTCTATTCTGCCGCTGTTCTGTCCCGCTTTTCCAGTTCCTCTACCCTTTTCTGAAGTTCAGCCATCTCTTTCCGGCTGCACAGATCAAGCCCCTGCATGATCTTCTTTATGATGCCTGTGAACATATCTTCAAGCTCAGACCATTCGCGCTCACCTGTTTTATAGAGTTCTTCCTTCAGGTTATGGGCATCATCTTTGCTTATCTTTGCCTCATCAACCATTGTGCGCGTGATCCTTTCTATCTTATCCTTTGTAAGAAACACAGCGCCAAGCCCTGAGATCAGACCTTTTTTTATCTCTTCAAGCATGATAACCTCCTTTTTTGTTTTAAGGAATAATAGCATTAAAGCCGCCCCTGGTAAAGCAGCTAGTTTACAGAACAATCAGAGGTGAAAACATCTCATCAGATGTCAAACCCCCGTGTATCCCGATGAGTTCCTTATTTTTTTCCCCTGACAGCGCCTCACGTATCATGTAATTTTTTTTCATGATAAGGGTATAGTCACCAGTCCTCTGGTACAGTTTTCTGTTTGGTTCATAAAGGCCGAAAAAACCCTTTTCAATAATATCATGGCTTTTATACATACTACAGTACTCTTCAAGATTTTTATCGACATAGTTTTCAAACTGTTTTTCCATGCCGGGCTTGAGGTAACAATATGCCACCCTCGGGTCTCCTGTAAGAGGCAGTGCAAGGGTATCTTTTAGCAGAGGGTGATCATTAAGCCTGATTGTTAATTTTTCAGATGAATCTATCATCCCGTGGTCTGAGGTGACTATTAGAGCCGCATTCTTTTTATCAAGCAACAGGGCCAGTTTCTCAATCTCTGTATTTATTTTTTTAAGTTCATTAAGGGTTTCATTACTATTAATCCCTTTTTCATGAGCTATTTTGTCAATCTGATCCCAGTATGCAAATATAAATTTTCTACCGCTTCCTGAATCAAGGATATTTTCTATATTATTAAAAAACCCCTTAATATCTGAATAGGCCTTTTTCTTTGCCCCCTTTGTTATGGATGCAGAGCATTGTGAATTTGCATAGCTCTTATGAATAATCGAGTATGAGGTCGCGTTTAAACCCATAAAAACAGTATCCTGTTCAAAGATATCTGTGAATGGGATGTTTCTTAAGGGAATACCACCCGCCTTTGTAATAAAGGGGAGTATGCTTGTAATGATGCCAGTTTCCCTTAAATACATAAACCAACCGGTAAGGCCGTGTTGCTGCGGCGCAACCCCTGTTATAAGGCTGATATATGCAGAGGCAGTGCTTGATGGAAACACGGATGTCATTCTTCGTATTGTGTGTTTTTTTAGAAATGTATCATCCCCATATTCCATTAAAAAATTGTAGCCAAGGGCGTCAATAATTATAAAGACAATATTTTTTTCTTTATAAGGCCCTGTATCAAAACCATCCAGCAGAGGATAAAGATAATCGCCTCCATAAACCGATCTTATGGAACTCATCAGGTTGACAATGCTGTTACCGGAATAGTCAGGTAGATGCATAACAGATTTCATAGTATTATTCCCATTATAAATGACCTTAAACCGTATACCGTAAACCCTATTTCTGTCATTTATGACAGGCCCCATCTCTTGAACAAATCCTGATAAAGTGGCGGGAGCGGGAAATTATAATTCATCATATAGTTAATATCCCTGTAACCCTGTTTATACCCCTCGGTCAGTTTCTGCCCCTCTATAAGTTCCTCAAGCCTTGAACCGGGAATGGAAATTATAATTTCATCATCACCTGGTAAGGCTCTCATATGCTCTCCGGGGTCAGGGAGCGCTACCATGTATTTCTGTTTCTGTATTACCGGTACCAAAAGATACGAGCATACCGGAGGGAAAAAGTGGTATATGACATCATCCTCCTTCTGCATAAAGTGAAGCGGCATGATAAGCCCCCTCATCTGCGCACTGTTTGAATAGATGATTACCACATCAGGTTCAAAGTTTGCGGTCTTTAAGGGAGCAGAGACAATCCCTTTATATTTACCCATTTCAAAAGCCGGAAACCTCATAAAAAGCCTGTATTGAGGATCATCAGGTCTGTCCACGTGTCCATATGCGATTAATGGCGCAAAGCAGTTATTGTCTTCTTTCAGCATGGCAATGGTCTTGTTATCTCTTCGTGAAAGTGCAAATGCCTGGCACTGTGCAATAGGGTGCCCCAGGTCTATTGATGGCCTCAATGCCCCGGAAGGTATTGCATCTTCCGGTTTAAGCATTTTTACTGCAATAGGGGCAGTGTGGAGAGCAAACTTGCTTTCAAGTTTCTCTCCATAATGATTATATTCACGAATATCTGGCATTGGATTCTCTCCTCCGAATAAATGGAAATTATAGACCCACTATAAAACATATGAATTTTTCTATCAAGTGGTGATGGTGTCCTGATTATTGTTATTATTTCTATGTTTGTAGAGACAAGGCATGCCTTGTCTCTACAATCTTGTTATTAACTGAAGCCTAACATAACTAAAATAAATGGTGAATTTTAAAATGATTTTTTAAATATTGTTTGAAAGAATAAACGATTGTTAATATATTAACCGGAACATATAAAAAAAGGATAGTAATAAAAAAGGAGTTCAAGATGCCATTAATCAAAGGTGCTGAGGCATTGATAGAGATATTGAAAAGCGAAGGCGTTGAATATGTCTTTGGCATACCGGGGGCAACAGAGGTGCGCTTTATGGATGCACTGGAAAAAACCACAGGCATAAAATATATACTTGGGCTAAATGAGCTGGTATCAGCAGGTATGGCAGAAGGCTATGCCAGGGTTACAGGTAAACCCGGTTTTATAAATCTCCATACAGGGCCAGGTGTAGCTGGGGCACTGGCCATGCTCTATAATGCACAGGCAGGAGGTGTACCCCTGGTTATTACTGCCGGTCAGCAGGATACACGCCTTCTGCAGCAGGACCCCCATCTTACAGGCGATATTGTGGGCATGGGTAAGATATTTACCAAGTGGTGTACTGAAATCCACCATGCGGAAGATATCCCAATGATAATGCAGCGGGCCTTTAAAATAGCTTTACAGCACCCCAAGGGGCCTGTACTTGTATCTCTGCCCCAGAATATAATGAATCAGGAGATAGAATATACTGAAAGAGAAAAAAGTACGATCTATTCCGAAACAAGGGCAGATGAGTCTGCTATTCAAAAGGCATTTGACCTGATAAAGGCTTCTAAAATCCCTGTAATCATGGTTGAAAGTGGTGTCACAAGGTGCAATGCCCTTAATGAGGTTGTAAGATTTGCAGAACTGACAGGTGCACGTGTTTATCAGGCATGGATGTCAGATGTGAATTTTTCTGTAAGGCACCCACTGTATCTGGGTGACCTTGATCCTTCAATGCCAGGCACAAAGCAGACCCTTAAGGATGCTGATCTCATAATTGGTATAGGCTGTTCCGTTTTCAGCCCCAGCTTTTATAACCCTGAAGATATCCTGCCTGAAAAGATAAAGGTCATACACATTGATGAAAATCCGTGGGAACTGGGGAAGAACATAACGACCGACTGCGGTATACAGGGAGATATCAAATCTGTATTGATGGACCTTAACAGCGCCCTTGAAAATAGACTTCCGGCAGAGATAATCAGGGGAATAGAAAAGAGAAAACAGGAAATTGAAAAACAAAAGATTGAAAAAACCAATATTCTTAAAAAACAGATTGAATCCGAAAAAAACAACATCCCGATTGCAGTATCAAGGCTCATGAAGGAGATAGATAATCTCACAGATGAGAATACAATTATTATTGATGATTGCTGGTCATCTTCCCAGATGCTCAGGCAGGTTGTTGACCTTAAAAATGCCGGGCAGTTCATCCGTGCCCGCAAGGGCGGGAGCATTGGTTGGGGGCTGCCCGGTGCAATGGGTGCATCCCTTGGCGCACCTGATAAAAAGATCATAGCCGTATGCGGTGATGGCAGTGCTGCATGGGGCATGCAGAGTTTATGGACTGCTGCAAGGTATAATATCCCTGTAACATTTGTGATTACCAACAACGGGGTTTACAGGCAGGTAAAACTGGTAAGAAGGCATGTGCTGGGGGATTATGATTTAACAGAAGAACATGAAGGTATGGATATCAATAATCCTATAATCAATTTCATGCAGCTTGCAGAATCAATGGGTATAAAAGGTGTTCAGGTAAGAGAGCCGGATGGACTTGAAAAGGCCTTAAAAGATGCGGTTAAGGATAATCATCCAAGACTTATCGAGGTATTTATAGAGAATAAGGGATAAGAAAAGGGGTCGAGGATTCAAGGGTTCAAGGGTTCTAGTGGAAAAATATGAACATCCAATGTTCAACTCCCAATGAAAAACAAAAGCAATAAAAAGATATTTTGTTCTACAATTTATTGAACATTGTAGGGGCGGATCTGCGTGTCCGCCCGGTATTTGGAGATGTGAACCGTCATCTTCTGGCTAAATAAAACCGTAGAGACAAGGCATGCCTTGTCTCTACAATGTTATTACTTAAACGGATCCTCCCCGTTCCACTTTCCACCATTCGCAAGCACTGTATAAAGGGCATCATGGGTCATCGTCTCAAAGATGGTAAACTCATTGAATGATATCAACTCTCTGTCATCCACATAAAGGCGTTCACTGGAGAGTTCTTTTACTGCAGGAAGCACCTTTGCGTTTCCACCACTCCACCCCGTTATGCCGGGACCAAATACCGTGATACCGGGTTTTGGACCCCATCCTTTTGATATGGTATAGGCACTCTCACGGTCATGGGGATTATGCACCTGGTTAAAACCAAGCCCGGTCACATAGGAGATATTAAGGGGATTAAGCCCGAGCTTGTAATCCATTAGCTCAGATGCTGCATCCAGATATTTCTGATCTCCGCTGAGACGATAATAAAGCATAGGTGCACAGGCATAGACTGGCTGCCTTACATTATGCCCCCAGCCTCCTGACTTTGAATTATTACCAACCGGATATGCATGTTTCCTTAATTCATCGATGTTGCTGTCAGCAGCCTCTTTAATGGCATTTGTAAAAAAATTAACTACCTCAGGATCAACAGGTAACCTTTTCTCGATGATATAAGAATAGATATATGCAGGGTTATCAAAACCCGCATCATTTAGTGAATAACCCGGTGTAGCATATATATTCTTTTTAAGTGAATCAGCAGCCTTGTACAGCTCTTTAACCTTCTGATGAGCCTCTTCACTGCCTGTAAGCAGATATTTCTGGATAAAATAATATAGCCTTTCAGGGGCAGCCATCTCATTTTCACTATATTTAAAGGCCCTTTCCGCCCGGTCAACAAGTTGAGCAGAACGTTCTGCATTATATGGCTTTATTATCCTGGCAAGATGCATAAAAAGCCCCGCGCATGTCGTAGTGGCCCTTTCATCTATGGCTACAGTCCCGTATTTTTTATTATCCCTGTCCATTGGAGCAGCAAATGGATCAGGATACCCCTTTGTTTCAGTACCAAAGTGAACACTGCCATCTTCATTCTGCAGATATTCCCATGGAAGCGCCCCCCATTCAGCCTCATCGATTATGTCCGGGATATTATTCGTATAGCTCTTTATATTGTATTCAGCATCGAATTCTCCGGGGATGTCATACTGGTTGTCATAAAAATATTCAGGAAAGGCCTCGTAGATCATCAGGTTAATAATCGGGTTTGATATATGATATGCCCTTCTATCGGCATCGCCTGCATCATGATATCCCCCATATACCCTGAACTCTCTTTCGTCCCCCTTTACTACTATATTTGCCTCACCTATTGGGCCGTCCACATCATATATGATCGTATGACATGGTTTTTCTCGGATGTCAGGTTTGTGTATCGGGCACCCGCACCGCTGCATGTACTGGGCACGGAACAGGAGATAGGCAGCGCGTTTTGAAAACTCTCCCCCTACCCCGAACGGATATGAACACCCGTAACTATCTACTATAATTTTATATGGACCGCCCTCTGCCACTTTGGATAGATCAATACGATAGACAAAATCACCGGATGATTCATCCTTACCAATCTCCTTAAGTTTACCTTTTAAAATGCTTTTACCGGAGGATGTATTGATTACTTTATAACCTGGTATATTCCCCTCTAGTTTCTGGCTTCCGCCTGTACCAAGCCAGATAGCAAAATTTGCATAGCGCGTTTTTGATAGTGCGCTGTAACCTGCCTGATTTACCTTTATAGATTCACACAGGATATCAGCAGAATTGAATTTAAATTTCTTTTTTCCATATGGGGTTTCTATCAAATACTCTTTACCAGCAACAAGCGGTTCTGTCTGAATATATATATGATGATCACATGGATCAGCCTGCATGACATACTTATATATCCCCTTTGCAGGTGCTCCGTTGATTTTCCAGGCAACCGGGTTACTGATATCTGCTTCATTGATATCAATAATGTCACTGGTAAATAATAGTGCAAGAACATCCTTTGAGGCGGTCCGAACCTCTTTGAGTCTGAGTTCAGCATAGGAATTACTACAGGTAAGAAGGATTAATGTAAGGATGATTTTGATAACACTGTGCATTATGATTTATTTCTCCATATGGATTGGTTTTTGGTGGGGTGTTAAACCCAATGTTGTTGAATTAAGGTTCAACTGAAGCTCCTCTCCCTGGATGGGAG
>CAZCMD010000085.1:0-19363 GCA_964499695.1 uncultured Desulfatiglans sp. | reverse complement strand
TACGACGAAACCCGGTGCAAAATTCAGGGATTAAAAAAGCCTTCAAGACCCTTCAGGTCATTGACTATCCTCATTTCAGGCAGGCTTTTAATAAAAAACCTGCCGTAACCGCTCTTTACTATGCGCTTATCCAGTACCGCAAGTATGCCGCGATCAGTAGTTTTTCTAATGAGTCTTCCAAGCCCCTGTTTGAGTGAGATGATTGCTGACGGCACCTGATACTCCATAAAGGGGTTTCCCTCCCTCCTGCTTATCATATCTATGCGTGCGCCGGTAATCGGGTCACCAGGCGAATCAAATGGGAGCTTATCTATGATAAGACAACTCAACGACTCACCGGGCACATCAACCCCCTCCCAGAAAGAGCCTGTAGCCATAAGCACAGAACCGGTATCCCTTTTAAAATCCTCAAGCAGGGTATTCTTCGGGGCCTCACCCTGCCTGAGTATCCTGTAGGGGATCTTTCCCTTAAGCGAATTATAAACCGAATTGAGATTATGGTAACTGGTAAAAAGAACAAGGGCACGGCCGGATGAAAGCCTGAGTATCTCGGCTATCCTCCCTGTAATGGCGGTTACAAAGTCATCGCTATTTGGAAGGGGAAGGTCCTGGGGTATGTAGAAGAGCACCTGCTCCATGAAGTTGAAGTGGGATGGATATATGGCCTCACTTGCCTCTTCAGGTATGCCAAGCCTTGTCCTTATGTAATCAAATGTCCCGCCTGTTGAGAGTGTCGCAGAGGTAAAGATTATGGTTTTTACATTCTTGTAGAGCTGTTCACGCATGTTTACCGAGATATCAAGTGGCGATGCATGAAATGCAACACCCCTTTTCCTCTTTTCATACCATTCGAGCCAGTTGGCCTTTCCCCTGCTGAAGATGAGGTCGAGGTTGTCTTCAATGTCATGCGCCCTTGCAGAGAGGGAGTTTTCAAAATTCCCCTGTATATACTTCAACCCCTTTTTAATTGAATCAAGGGCGACTTTATGTTCAGCCTCTATCTCTTCTATGTTCAGCCTTCCCTTTTCAGGGAGAGCAAGAAAGAAGGAGTTTATCTGCGCAATGCCTGCCTTTAATGCGGCGATATTGATCATCATATTTTCAGGGGCGCCTAACTTGTCAGCCTCTGCCTCTTTTTGAACATCTGAGGCAAGGTCAAGTATCTGACCGGTGCTTAAGGATGCGCCAAAGTAAGAGGTCGCAATATCCTCCACCCTGTGTGCCTCATCAAAAACAACCGCCTCAAACCTGGGAATGATCTCACCAAAACCGTCAGATTTTAACATAAGGTCTGCAAAAAAAAGATGGTGGTTTACTATGATGATGTCTGCCTTTGCAGCAAGTCTTCTTAAACTGATGATAAAGCAATCATCCCTGTGGGGGCAATCAGAGCCCTTGCACCTGTCTGATGATGATGAGAGCATGTCCCAGAGAGGCGCATCATCCTCCATCCATGAGAGTTCTGCCCTGTCCCCTGTCACTGTCTTATTAAGCCATGCGTCAATGAGCCGCCTCTGTTCCATCATCTCAGGTTTTAGGAATGAAACCATATCAAAGTGCTGATGATATCTGTTAAGGCATATGTAGTTTGCCCTTCCTTTCATCAAAAGGCTATTGACCTTAACACCCATTGCGCCGGTTACCAGGGGGAGATCCTTGAAAAATATCTGCTCCTGCAGGTTCTTTGTCCCTGTTGAGATTACTGTCTTTTTACCGCTAAGGATAATCGGCACAAGGTACCCCATTGTCTTTCCGACACCTGTTCCAGCCTCGATCATGACCTGGTTTTTTAGATCAAGGGCCTCATCTATGATGCGTGCCATCTGTACCTGGGCCGGGCGGTATTCAAAATCACCGAGGTAGCGTGATAAGAGCCCATCTTTTCCAAGTGTTTTATCTATTGTAAGAGGTATAAAATTCATGGACTGAATAATAGTGTTATGGATTGATAAGGTCAATGGAGATCAAACATGTTTTGACGCACAGTCAAAAAATATACAGGCACAGACCGGAAAAACATCCATCCAGCCTGGTGTATGATGTAAACAAATAAAGGGCTTTTATATAAAAATGCCCTGATATAAGGCTGCCTGCACCTGTAAAAGCAGGTTTTTAAACAAAGATATGAATATGCCGGTAAGACAATCCAGGAGAAGGCATCTCAATTGCATGATATCATGGTCTATGGCACAGAAAATGCAAAAATATACTAATGATCTAATAGAATGAAGCATTACAAGGAGAATGGATAATGGAAAAAGAGATCCTGACAATAGAAGAGGCAGCAGATTATCTCCAGATAGGTAAAAGGTCTATCTATAAACTTGTAAAGGATGGGAAGATACCCGGTAAAAAGGTCTTGAACAAGTGGCGCTTTGAAAAGGAAAGCCTCAGGGAGTGGGTAAGCAAAGGGGAGGCAGAGAAGATATAGTATAACCTGTTCATGTTCCAAAGGTGTAATTCATCTTTATCCTGTGATTGTTTGATACCCTTGCCAAGTCTTTTACAGACCTCTGTTCATGCTCCCTGATCTGTATCCTTCAAGATCAAGGGCAATGTGCAGGAACCCGATTGATTTAAAATCCTTTATAATCTTTTCCCTGAATTTCTGGTTGGAAAAGATGGAAAAATCATCTGTCCCTACCTCTATCCTGGCCACTGTGCCGTGATGTCTGACCCTGTACTGTTTAATGCCTGCCTCTGCAAGTATATTTTCCGCCCTTTGCACCATGGATATCTTTTCATCGGTGATCGGCTCCCCGTATGGTATGCGTGAGGCAAGGCATGCCATTGAAGGCATGTCCCATGTTATAAGGCCCATCTCCTTTGATAGAAAGCGGATCTCTTCCTTGGTCAGGCCTGCATCGACAAGGGGGGCAATAAGACCCATCTCGCTTGCTGCCTTAATCCCCGGCCTGTAATCAGAAAGGTCATCAGCATTAATGGCGTGCGCGATATGTGTGATGCCATGTTCTTTTGCGATCTCTTTCAGTTTTATGCAGATGGCCTTTTTGCAGTGGTAACAACGATCTGGCAGATTTGCCCTGAATTCGGGGATGTTTTTTTCATCAGATTCATACATTATGTGCCTAATCCCCTGTGCTATCGTGAATTCCTTTGCATTCTTAATGTCTGTTACAGGGTGAATCTCTGATGTTGCTGTAACGGCTAACACCCTTTTCCCAAGCGCCTCTGCTGCAACCGCAAGGAGAAAGGTGCTGTCAACCCCGCCTGAAAATGCGACCATAAGGGATGGCAGGCCTTTCAGGTTATTAACAAGGGTGTTCTTTTTTTGTGTCGCAAGATATCTGTCCATTTTTAACCATCAACAGGTTCACATATACATGTCATAATGCACAAGTCCCAGACTTACGGCCAATAACACACATGGTGCACCTCAGTCAACAGGAGTCATGGTCAACTCTATAACAGTTATTTTTATTCATGGAACTGCAACATGCTGTCTATGACAGCATTATAACATGTCAGGATGCCAAGAATGAAGAATAGCGCGGAAAAAATGATCAACGCTGTATTTTATGCTTGATATTTATATTTCATTGCTTTATTGTCCTCATACTTTCGATTTTTTATTTCATACCATTTTTGAAAGGAGGAAGAGATGAACAAGGGTGATCTGATTAACGAGGTAGCAAAGGTAGTGGCAACAAAGAAAGAGGCCACTGCAGCAGTTGACTGTGTATTTGATTCAATATCAAAGGCTCTTAAAAAGAAAGAGACAGTCACACTGGTGGGGTTCGGTACATTCAAGGTAGACAAGAGGAAAGCAAGGACGGGTAGAAACCCACAGACCGGCGAAGCAATCAAAATCAAAGCCAAAAAAGTACCAAAGTTTGTTGCCGGTAAAAGTCTTAAAGACGCTGTAAATTAAAAATATTTCTTCTATTTACACGCCGAAACCCTCTCAGGCCCAATTCCCTGCGGGGGTTTTTATTTTCAGGTTTGTTGAAGGTAATTATGTCAGGCGAAAATAATATCCGGTTTGATGCATATCAGATACGCTGTCCGAAGCTCGGGCATGCAGTCACCTTCTCATACTGTCGCATGGAAAACAGAGGGCTGCCCTGTTTCAAGACCCTTGACTGCTGGTTTCAAACATTTCCGGTAGAAGAGTATTTGAGAGAAAGACTCACAAAGGAAGAATGGGAAACCTCATTTGAAATGAAGAGGCCCACAAAGGTGCAATCACTCCTTGAGCTTATAGAGGCAGCGAAAAAACAGGTTTAATTACCATAGGTCTTTATATAGCTGTCAAAAACAGCCTTTGTCTTATCATCAATAGCCCTTTTTACCCCATTAACAGTAACAGGGATCTTCTCTTCATAGAGATATTTTATCATCTCCTTTATCCCCGCAATAGAAAAGACCGGTATGCCGGTTTTTAAGGTGAAGGTCCTGATGGTGTTTTCGCCCTTTACATCAGGGATATATTTACCCTTGTCATCATATACGGCTGTGCTCTGCTCCCTGTCTACAGCAATGCCGATACCGGAAATATTGATCTTTATGCCCTGTGAGGCGGCCTCATTGTTCAGGCTTTCAATGAGTTCATATTTTGTCCCCATGGTTGTGGTGACATCATCGACAATAAATATCCTGCACCCGTCAAACATAGTGCGGTTTACCAGCAGGCTTTTTGATGTGCTGGCTTCGCCATGGCTTTTGGCCTCTTTTCTATCATATTCAAAAAGCATGTCATGCCCGTATTTTTCATAGATGCCTATGGCGGTTGCAAGTGCAATGGCGCTGCCTTTATATGACGGGCCGAGGATGATATCGGTCTTTGATATCAGGCCTGTCCCCATGATCATATCACTGAACAGGGAGCCAAGCTCTCTTACCAGTTTGCCTGTCCTGAACATACCGAAGTTGACAAAATAGGGTGTCGGCCTTGTGTCCTTAAGTATAAGGTTATCACCGAAAAAAAGAGCACCTGTTTCAGCGAGGAGCCTTGCGAGCCTCTGTTTATATTCTACCATATCTAATCACCTTGAAAAATATGTTTCTAAAACCCGGTCTGATTCTAGAGAGAAGCACAAATCAAAACCCGGGATATCTTTTAAGTTATTCATGCTATTTCAACATAAAACCGCATCTTTCGCATTTCACCATCTTCTGCTGCTTATGACCGCACTGTGTGCACTGTGTGAAGCTGGACATACCCTCTACGCAACTGGAGAGGTTTTCACTCATGCATCTATCTTCGCAGGTCTGGATATATACATCCCCTCCTGCCTTGGTGATCGCCCTGGCATATTTCCTGATAAATTCAAGGGAATCATCCTCCTTTAAAACAACGGGCGCCTTTTTAATCATGGTGTCTGTCTCTCTGGAGGTTATTCCAAGTCTTGCGATATGACCCTTAAAATACTCCTCTGTACGTGTCAGACCTGTAAATACGACCCTGTATCTGCTCATCGATATACCTTTATCATCCGAGACAAGCCTTGACAAAGCCGTAAAACAGGGGCGCAGGTGCCTCCATCCTGGATTTGAGTTCCGGATGGGCCTGGGTTGCAACAAAAAACCTGTGTCCCTTTAGTTCTATAAACTCCACAAGCCTTCCATCATGGGACGACCCTGAAAAAACCATGCCGTTTTTTGTGAGTATTTCGTGGTATTCAGGGTTGACCTCGTACCTGTGGCGGTGCCTTTCCGATGCCTCATCTTTACCGTACAGGGCCTTAGTCAGTGTACCCTCTTTAAGTACTGCAGTATAGGCCCCGAGTCGCATGGTGCCACCCTTATCAGTAATATTTTTCTGTTCAGGCAGTATGTCTATTACCGGATGGGGTGTGTTAGTATCCATCTCAGTGGAGTTTGCCCCTTTAAGGCCGCACACATTCCTTGAAAACTCGATGACCGCCATATGCAGCCCCAGGCATAAGCCCAGGAAAGGGATATTCCTCTCACGCGCCACCTTTATTACCTCGATCTTGCCTTCCACACCCCTTGAACCAAATCCGCCCGGTACAACAATGCCATCCACTTTATCCATGAAAGAGGTATCAATAAGGTCGGTTGTTTCAATCCATTTGAGGTTGATTTTACATTCAAGGTGCGCGGAGCAGTGGTTAAAGGACTCAATGATTGATGCATATGAGTCTTCAAGTTTTGTGTATTTACCGCACATGGCCACGGTAATTTCTTTTTTAGGCGCCTTAAGGTTATTAACCAGTTGCCTCCATTTTCTTAAGTCAGGGGGGCTGTAGATATTAAGTTTCTTGTGGATGATCCCGGGTAAACCCTCTTCTTCAAATACAATGGGTATTTCATAGATATCATCCACATCAAGACCTGTGATCACAGCCTCAGGGTCAACATCACAGAAGCTGCTGATCTTTGCCTTTATCTCTCTGGTAAGATATTCGGTACAGCGACCTATTATTATGTCAGGGAAGATGCCCCTCTGTTTCAGGAGGTTGACGCTCTGCTGTGTAGGTTTTGATTTCTGCTCATTTACACCATATGGTATTGGTACATAGGTAAGATGCACGTAAACGGTATTTCCTCTGCCGGCATCCTCCCTCATCTGCCTCATGGCCTCAAGGAAAAGTTCATTCTCTATGTCACCAACCGTGCCACCTATCTCTATAATTACCAGATCAGCCGCCTCATCCTTTGCCACAGTAAATATGTGATTTTTTATCACATCTGTTACATGGGGGATGTACTGGACGGTCTTACCCAGGTAGTCTCCCTTTCGCTCCTTCTTCCTTACCATGTCAAATACCTTGCCCATTGTAAGGTTCCAGCTTGACTTGCAGGTGGTGCCCAGGAATCTTTCATAATGGCCGAAGTCCATATCCACCTCTCCGCCATCGTCCAGGACAAAGACCTCGCCATGTTCGTAGGGGTTCATTGTACCCGGGTCAACATTCAGATACCCGTCGCACTTGATAGGGATTATCTTTAATTTTGATGATAAAAGGTGACCGATTGATGCGGCTGCGATCCCCTTTCCAAGCCCTGATAAAACCCCGCCCGTAACTATAATGAATTTTGTAGCCATATTCTCCGAATCTTGATTTTGAAGGTTATTAGCAAATTTTAAATGACGAAAATAACTAGCCAGATTATCTTTTTTAGTCAAGACAAAAAGAGGTTACAGGAACAGGCCAGGTATGTTGAATTGTTTAAAATGTATTTATCCTTCTGAATTTCAAGAAAAAATTAACCAAGGCTATTGTCAGGAATACAATATGTATTATATTATTTTGTAAGAATACAAGATATTGTAGTTTTTTATTGACATAGAAGTCTGTAAAAAATATTATTTCAGTAATTTTGAAAAGGATAAAAAGAGAATGTTACCGAAAAAAGTACTAATTGTTGATGATGAAAAAACCCTTTCCGAACTCATAATGGAGTCATTAAACATGGTTGGCGGTTTTATTGTGGAAAGGGCTTTTAACGGGAAGGAGGCGGTTGAAAAATACCAGTCCTTTGCCCCTGATATTGTTGTGATGGATGTAGAGATGCCGGTAATGGATGGTTATGAATCATCTTCTAAAATCAAGTCCATTGACCCTGATGCGAGGATACTTGTTCTTACAGGAAATCCCGGAGATATCAGGGCAAAAAAGACCATTAATGAAGGGCTGGCCCTGAGGCTATTAAGAAAGCCTGTTAAACTGATGGACCTTAACCGCACAATATGTGACAATCTTGCCGTCTGTGCCTGAACCATTTGTCAGGCAGGAACTCCAGTCGTACGGAAAATTTTTAATAGAGTTTTTTGATTTTAAATAATTATGACCGCAATAATAGCCATAGTAGGGCGCCCTAATGTAGGGAAGTCCACACTCTTTAACCGCCTTTCAAGGTCAATGGATTCCATTGTTGACGATCAGCCAGGTGTCACAAGAGACCGTAACTATGCAACTGTGAACTGGGAAGGCAAGCCATTCATCATTGTTGATACCGGTGGATTTGATGAGCAGGATGACGGTCCATTCTCGGAACAGGTCAGGCAGCAGGTAATAAAGGCTATCGAAGAGGCTGACCAGATACTCTTCATGATGGATGGCAGAAGCGGGCTTGTACCGGCGGATGAAGAGGTTGCTGATATCCTGAGGCGGTATGATAAAAAGACATATACAGTGGTGAACAAGATCGACGGCCCTGAAAAGGAGGAGCTGCTTCATGACTTTTACAGTCTCGGGGTTGACACCATTTATCCCCTTTCATCTGCCCATGGTTATGGCTTAAGAACGCTGATGGATGATATTGCGGGGACAATCACTGATGACACCGGGCAAATTGAAAGTCAGAACCAGATACGTGTAGCCATTATCGGAAAACCGAATGCAGGGAAATCCTCACTCATTAACAGGATTCTGGGACATGAAAGGATGCTTGTAAGTGAAATACCCGGTACAACAAGGGATTCCGTTGACATCAGGATTGATAGAGGGGAAAAGGAGTATCTCCTTATAGATACCGCGGGTATAAGAAGGAAAAGCAAGGTCAGTGATAAGATAGATAAATTTTCCATGATAAAGGCAATCCGTTCTATTGAACGGTGCCATATTGCCATCATTATGATTGATGCCTTTGAAGGGGTATCCGAACAGGATGCCAGGATATGCGGGTATGCCCTTGACCGCATGCGTGGTGTTATCCTTGCTGTCAACAAGTGGGACCTCATAAAGAATGATATTGAGCGGACAAAACAACTTGACCTTGATATAGACAGGCAACTCCAGTTTGTTTCATATGCACCGCGTATAAACATATCTGCCCTGACCGGTGAACGGGTTAACAAAATATTTGAAAAAATAGATGCGGTTTACAGGCAGTTTGACATGAGGATAAATACCGGTGATGTTAATAAGCTTATAGAAGAGATGATTCTTAAAAGGCCACCACCTCTTGTCGGAAGGACACGCCTCAAATTTTATTATGCGACACAGACAGGCACCAGACCTCCTACCTTTGTAGTTTTTGTAAATCACCCGAAGGCTGTGCATTTTTCATATGAAAGGTTTATTATTAACCAGATAAGGAGCAATTTTAGCCTGGACAACATCCCTGTAAGGGTGGTTTTCAGGGAAAGGAAAAGAAATCAGAAATAGGTCTTGTTTTTGAAAATGATCTCAACCCGCCTGTTCTTGTCTCTTCCAGGTGCGGTCATATTATTTTCAACCGGATGGTTTTCACCATACCCGCCTAATGCGAGATTATCTGCACCTACCTTGCCCTTTTCAACAAGATATTTCATCACGTTATAGGCCCTGTTTAGAGACAGGATGGTATTGGAGGGAAATTCTTCACTGCTGATAGGGATGCTATCTGTGTGCCCGTCAATATATACCTGGTAATAGGATGCCTTAATGAATTTAGCCACCTCATCGAGGATCGGTTTTATCTGCTCATTTATCTCTGCCTTTCCTGTTTCAAACATGATCCTGTGACCGAATACAAGCTTGAAACCCCCTTCGACATTCTGCATTACTATCTGGCCACCCGATTCTTTCATAAAGGTTTCATTAGCATTGGCAGGGATTTCAACCGGCTCATCCGCCCGTTTTATAACTGCGATATTTTTGATCTTTTCATATATCCCCCGGATCATGATATCCCTTGGCCGGTATACCTCTCCTAAATCCTTGAAGTTCAGAATACCACTGGCGCTCGTAAAATTGGTAAAACTGCTTTTCAGTGATTTATCATCCATAGAGGACATGGACACGAGAAGAACAAAAAATGTTAGGAGCAGGGTGGTTAGATCTGAAAAGGTCACCATCCAGCGTGGCATCTCAAGCAACTTTACCTCTTCTTCAATTATGTCATCATCTTCGTTCATTCAAATCCCTTGCGGTCCTGAAAAAGAAACCCTTAAAATCAAGAAACTCCTTTTTACTTCTCTGGTTCCGCACATTGAAAGGCACCTTTTCGCGGTAATCCAGAATAATTTGCACCTGCCTGTTAAGGTATGATTCCTTGCCTTTTTTTGAGGCGCCCGTATAGTTTTGCCCGAACCCGTGGGCGACTATATCCTCCGGGGCGAGACCTTTTTCTACAAAGAAATCAAACATGCTTATCGCCCTTTTTGATGAGAGGAACAATGATGCCTTATATGGATCCTTTTCCATAACGGATTCTGAAGGGTCACAGTATCCGCGCAGCTCTATCATCTGACGGCCTTCCTTTAAAACCTCTGCCAGGTCTGAAAGAAAACCTGCCTTGCCTGTTAAAAGTACTGATGATTTATGTTCAAAGAGCACATTGTCCTTAATATTGATAATTGTGCGTTCAAGCTCCTGGCTGATTGTCAGGTCAGATTTAAGCCCATGCTTAAGGGTTATATTACGCAATCTTTCAAACTGCAGATCCTCAGGTGTAACCGGGGCTGCGACTGTTGTGATATTTTTTCCGTTTTTATCCCCCAGGACCGATTGTCCTCCGGGCTTAAAACCAAAGGCACCCACCAGTGAGCTTAGTGCAGAGAGTTTTCTGCTTTTATCCATGGTTGAAAGACTGAGTAAAAGTACAAAAAAGGTCAAAAGGAGTGTCATGAGATCCGTGTATGTTGACATCCATGCATTTGAATCAAGTGTGTAATTGGTCTTCTTTTTAACAGCCATAGTATTTCCTGCAAGTCGTCAATTTTTTGGCAACTTTTCAAACTTATATCAAAGTCCCAGATATTCAGCCTGTATATTTCAAATGAATAAATAAAATAAACAAAAACAAGATCAATTTGTTAAAGTTATTCAGGTATTAATATCTATTCATCACTATTACACCCTGTTTAAAAGCAAAACCTGTGCCATTTATAAATCTTACTCAGTTGCCCTTTTAAGTAATAATGCGTGTTAGGCACTATGGATTTCCAGGCCATAAAACAAATAGCAAGTTGACTTTTGATATTAATCCTGAAATCCTTTTTAAAAAAGGTTTTGGGATTCAAAAGTGTATTGCATCAAATTATCAGCGGCCTTGTTCGGCCTTCATATTACAGGTATCAATCACGGTGAAAATGGTAAACAGATATAATGATTACAATAGTTATCTAAAAGATTTGTTCGGCCAGCGGGTCCAGAAGATCTCCATTGATGCTGGTCTCGGGTGCCCGAACAGGGATGGAGGCATATCCGGCAGGGGCTGCATATACTGCGATTCAAAAGGGTCAGGGAGCGGGGCAAAGGTAATAGATGGCAGACCAATTGAAGATCAGGTCTCAAGCGGTATTGAATGGGCAAAGAAGAGATATGGTGCGAAAAAATTTATTGCCTATTTTCAGTCATATACAAATACCTATGCCCCTGTGGATGTTTTAAGAGATCTTTACAGCAGGGCATTAGCATTTGACGGGATTGTAGGGCTCTCTGTCGGTACAAGGCCTGACTGCATAGACCGTGAAAGGATAGAGGTACTGGCGGGATTCAGCAGCAAATATCTTGTGTGGGTTGAATACGGCCTCCAGTCATGCCACAACAAAACACTTGTGGCTATTAACCGTGGCCATGATGTGGGTGTATTTATAGATGCAGTAAAATTGACCTCAGAGTTTGATATGAAAATCTGTGCGCATGTTATTCTGGGGCTCCCAGGCGAAACAAGGGATATGATGCTTGAAACCGCAAAATTCCTTGCTAATCAGCCCATTCATGGGGTGAAGATACATTCGCTCTATGTGACTAAAGGGACAGTGCTTGAAAAATTATTCCTTGCCGGTAAATTTTCATGTATGGAGAGGGATGAGTATATTGAATGTCTGATAGATTTTTTGGAACTCCTCCCACCGCAGTTTATTATCCAGAGGTTAACAGGTGACCCGGAAAGGGAAACACTTCTGGCACCGGTATGGACCATTGAAAAGACAGAAAACCTTAATCTTGTAAAGAAAAGGCTGGTAGAAAGGGATACCTGGCAGGGAAGATTATGCGTTTAAAATTCCCTTGAGGGAAGACTCTGTATAAATGCCATTTTCCCTCATATTAATAAACCGCCCCGAATTTTCAGACATCGGGGCGGTTTCATTATAATTCTAGAGCTATGTGGTGAGCAGATGACGTGGCTGTCCAGAGGTTACCCCGTGTAACAGCACAGTCTCCTGTGTAATAGACCTCATCGGCGGTATCTTCAAATACCAATGCCCCTGCCTTATCTGCAGTCATTCCCAGTGCATGCACAAGGGTGTCGCACTCCATCCATCTTTCTTTATTGCTGGAGTCTATAACCCTGACCCTGTTTTCCGTTACCTCAATAAGTCTTGTCTCTGCCATGTAGTTTATTCCCTGTTCCCTTATAAGCATGGAGAGTGCAACCATATTAACAACAGGGGCGGACATTATCACCCTCTCAAAGGGCATCATCTCTATTATGCTAACCTCTTTACCCTCTCTGGAAAGTGAGAGGGCTGTTTCAAGGCCGGTCAGACCGCCACCTGCTATTATGACTCTTTTGCCGACGCTCATCCTGCCGGATTCAACATCACCCGCCCATACGGAATTTTTACCATTGATCCCCGGTATCTGCGGTATCAGAGGCTTTGCCCCTACTGATACAATTACAACATCAGGTTTCTTGGCCTTTATAACATCATATGTCGCAACAGTGGCAAGCTTAAGGGTTATATTGGGTATCTTTTCTGTCTGGCTTACAGCCCAGTTCAGGTATGCCCTTAAATCTGTCTTTAATTTTCCAGCGGCTGCAATATTCAGCATGCCACCAAGTTTTGTGTTTTTTTCATACAGGGTTACCGAGTGCCCCCTTTCAGCCGCTGTCCTTGCCGCCTGCATACCGCTTGGCCCGCCGCCTATCACAACAATATTCTTTGATTTTTTGGGATAGGGTATCCTGAGTACATCACACTCCCTGCCCGCCTCAGGGTTAACTGCGCACCTTACGGGCAGAAAAAAGTAGTGAGGCTGGTTTATGCAGGTGTTGCATCTCACACAGGGGCGTATCTCATCATACTTACCCAGCCTTGCCTTGTTTACCAGTTGTGGATCCGCAATGGTTGACCTGAGCATGGTGACTACATCTGCCTTGCCTTCATCCACGATCTTCTCGGCGAGCGCCATGTCTATGCCGCCAACAGTGCCTACAGGAATTTTAAGGGCATCCTTAAAGTGTTTTGCATAATGGACATTGACGCCCCGCTCATAATAAGCTGGTGGAAAGATAAAGGTGGCAGTCTCGTCGTTTTCCATGACGCCTGTGGATACATATAGGATATCGATTTTATCTTCGATATGTTTCGCAAAGGCGAGCTGGTCATTTAGTGTAAGGCCATCCTTTTTCTTTTCCTCTGCGCTCAGGCGGTATTCAATAGCCATATCCGGCCCAACTGCTTCTCTTATTCCGATAAGTATTTCATCAACGATCCTGCACCTGTTTTCAAATGAACCACCATACTGATCTGTGCGTTTATTGCGTAGTGGTGAAAGAAAATCGCTTATGAACATGCCGTGGGCGCCATGAACCAGCACCATATCAAACCCGGCCCTTTTGCACCTGACAGCAGCATCCACATAATACCCTACTATTTTTTTGATCTGCTGAAGGGTAAGGTCAGCGGGCATCTTGTTTGCGAGTTTGTCATTTATACCGGTGGAATCTTCTGTTCGTATCTTTGAGAGATCTTCCTCACTCATCTCAATATCTGGCCTCCCTATATCGCCAAAATCCATATAGACAAGTTCTATGGTGGATTTTGCGCCCATCTGCCTGATCATCTCTGCCATCCTGAACATGCCGTTTATGGATTTATCAGTGGTGAGATCAACAACAAACCCTGACATAGCTGGAGGAGTCGGGTTGACCATGCTCTGCCCCACGCCCACAACCCCTATACCCCCCTTTGCCCTTGCCTTTGCCCATTCAAGCCCCTCCGGGGTCATAACACCCGTGTCACTGCAAAGAAGGTTTGCGCCAGGGGCCATAATCACACGGTTTTTTATCTCAATATTCCTGATCTTAAACGGCTGGTACAAAAGACTTTTTTTCATATTGTTCGCTCCTTTGTAAAATCTGACACATAATACCTTGTATAAAAATGCTTTTTAAAATAGATTCCTTCGATGTCAGTTTTTATTTGTAAATGTCACAGGCAATATAATGTGTCAAGGGTATTTAGAGGTATCCATTCATTAAGGCGAGACCAGGGGTGAAAAAGGGTTTAACAGCAGAATATGTTATTAAGGATAGTAATCAGGATATCCATTGCACCCTTTACAGAAAGCCGTGTAAAAACCTTCGCATTGCTGTTGACGCTAACCAGCAGGTAAAGATTACTGCACCCCTTCGTGCATCCAATTCCTATATAAGTGAGGTGGTAAAAGAAAAAACCCCGTGGATCATTAAAACCATCCTGAGGCTTCAAAAGCGTAAGGTTTTGCCTCTACCCTGTGAATACGTTTCAGGTGAAAAGACCACATATCTTGGAAAGGAATATATGCTCAATCTCGTAACAGGCAAAAGGGCTCATGTCATGCTGCTAGATGACAAGCTTGTTATCCAGGTAAAAACTTCAGATGCAGACAGTATAAAGAGGGTGGTTGATAAATGGTACAGGGATCAGGCAGAAAAGGTTTTCAGGGAATATCTTGATAAAGGCCTTGCCATCATATCTGATAATAACCTTCGTGCCCCCATGCTTAAGATACGTAATATGAAAAACAGGTGGGGGAGTTGCACAAGGTCAGGGATAATCACATTAAACCTCAGGCTTATCTACCTGCCCGGGGTTTGTATTGAATATATTATAATGCATGAACTGTGTCACCTGAGGTTTCTCAACCATTCAAGGTTTTTCTATGCCTTTTTATATTCATGCATGCCGAACTGGAAGGAGAGGAAGAAGATTCTGGAAGGTTACAGGCTGGAGGCATAGAGCTGAATATATAAATTCAGGGGCTTATTGTATACATCGTTTTTGCTGACCACGGAGGACACGGAGAACACGGAGTAAAAATTAAAAAAATCTCTGTGAACTCAGTGTCTCTGTGGTGAACCATAAGTATACATTGGTTAAAACACAAAACTCTTATTAACCACAGAGGACACGGAGAACATGGAGTAAAATTTTAAAAACTGTACGACTTCAGTGTCCGTGGTGAATGTTATTCGTGCTGCTTATTTCACCAGCTCTGCTGATATGGTATCCATATCGCTGAGGTTATTCTTCATAACAGCGGCCATGTTCATGGCAACAAGTCTTTGTGTCAGGCCATCCACAGGTGTCTCACACCCCTGGCATATCTTGAGGCCGTTGATATAGATCTTTTCAATGGCCTCTCTTGCAAAAAGCCTTGCTGTGGCCTTCATGTATTCAGGAGATTTATCTTTACCTGCATAATCAGAAGCCTTCCTGCACATGGCGTTTGCCACTTCACCCCATGTCATCATATCAGCAAGCAGGAACATCACATACTGTGATTTTGTAAGCTTGGCCTTTCTTGCTTCCAGGATAATATCATTTAAAAGAGCTATTGCGTTTCCAAGTGAGGGTGCCCCTGTGTCAGCCGATAGTTTTTCAAGACCATCTGCGATATTTTTATAAAATTCCCCTTTTGTGCGGACTGTTGACTGTAGCCTGAACATGGAGATAAGGCGTCTCTGGATCTCGCTCGTGCCTTCGTAGATACAGCAGATCTTCACATCCCTCTTGATTTTTTCCACCTCGTATTCCTTGATATACCCGTAGCCGCCAAGCCCTTGTATAGCATCATTCGCCATAGCGTCCCCTGCCTCGGTTGCAAAATACTTGGCAATGGAGCCTTCCACCTGGAGGTCCTTTTCATTGGTGTCAAGCCTGGTTGCGACTTCTTCAATATACGCCCTTGCCGCCTCAAGCCTTACTGCATTCGGTACAAGTAACTTGTGCGTGTAACCCTGCTTTTCAATAAGCGGGCCGCCAAACTGGATTCTCTCCTTTGCATAGGCAATGGTCTTTTCCAGTGCTGCCATGCCGCCGCCAAGGCCGAATGTGGCTACCATGAGCCTGGTATAACCGAACACCTCGTTTGACAGCTTGAGACCCAGACCCTCTACTCCCCCAACCAGGTTTTCCTTTGGTATATAAAGGTCTTCAAGTGTGATGGGGCATGTATCAGATGCCCTGATGCCATGTTTGTCTTCATGTTTGCCCGGGATTAATCCCTTGTCACCGGCCTCTGCTATAAAAAAGGTAGGGCCGTCAGGTGCCTCTGCAAGTATGGTGTATATCTTTGCTACACCGCCGTTTGTGATAAACTGCTTCTGGCCATTTAACTTGTAACCTTTAATCTGGCCGTTTTCATCCAGTACCCTCTCAGCCTTTGTCTTGAGTGCCTGCACATTGCTGCCTGCCTCTGGTTCTGTTACACCATAGGCAACAATAAGCCCCTCTTCTGCTATGCGGCCTATATATTTTTCTTTCTGTTCAGGGGTAGCGCCTACCCTTATCGGGTCTGTGCCAAGGCATATTGCCAGAAAGGAGGTTGCAATAGCGAGGTCCATTTTTGCGAGCCTTTCTGAAACAATGGCTATATCCGTAGCGCCTGCGCCGAGTCCGCCATATTCTGCCGGGATAAAGATAAGATGCAGGGCTACCTCCGGGCTCAGCATAAAATTTATCAGTTCTTTTGGAAATTCACCCTCTTTATCCATCTCAAGCCTGGCTTCAAGGGGTATCTTCTCTTTTTCAAGTTTATTTATGGTGTCAAGCACCATAGAAAGCATTTCAGGGTCCATCCTGGTAGTCTCGGGCATTAATAATCCTCCTTTGTATTAAAAAAACCCGGGGTGATTGTTTTACCACTCCGGGGGAAATATTGGGGCACATTAACAAAAAAACAATGGTGGTGTCAATCCTCTGGAAAGAAATGAGAATCTGTAATTTTTACCTCTGCTGAAAGAGGTTATTTCAAACCTTTTTCGATAAAAAAATCCGAATAGGCCATATCTATTTTTTTTATATGATTTATTAGCCATGTCTTTAAAAAATCCATTATCTCCATAGATAACATTATCTTGTTCCTGGCAAAGTCATCCTTGAAGGCTGCAACCCTGTTTACAAAATCCTTGTGCTCTTTTATATGGGCGGAGGCCTTCAGATATCCGAACTTGTCAAAATAACTTTCCTCTGTACGGAAATGAGTCATGGCATAATTAATAAGCTCATCAATTATCCCGCCCAGGGCCTCATTTGCCTTTCTCTGCTTCATGGCCTCATGAAGTGAGTTTATAAGCTCTACAAGTTTTTTATGCTGGCTGTCGATTTCTGAAACCTTTACGCTTAGAGACTCTTCCCAATTAATAAGTGACATGACTTTCCTCCTTAAATGGTCAGGTGTTTCTGAAGCCAAAAGGCGTAAGGCCTTTTATATTGCAAAGATGCTTTTAAATTCCTCAGGTATATGGGGCCTTCCCTGAGAATTCACCGCCACCCCGATCACCTTGCCGTATAATACAGGTTTTTTATCCGGGAGCAGGTATATATCCTGGTAAAATGCAAATTTAATCCTGGATTCCTTTTTAATGTCCACGGTTACAAGAAATTTGTCTCCGCTTGTCAGAGGGTGTTTATAGTCCAGCTCTATCCTTATTACCACCAGGTTTATGCGTTTTTCAGCGTACATTTTAAAATCAATACCAATAGACCTCAGATATTCATGCCTCGCATGTTCAAGGTAGTTCTGGTAAACAGAGTTATTAACAATCCCCTGCATGTCACACTCATAATCCCTTACGTTCATCTCAATGGAGAAGGTTTCAGATTCCATTTGATTCAGCTCCGCTAATGAAAATTTGCATGATATTAATCCATTCTGCTGTTTTTGGATAATAATTTTTTATGCCGATTATTTTATTTTTTGTCAAACCGTGGGATCTGCATACTAATAATTTCTTGACTCATGGATCGGCCCGACCTATGCTTTGCCATCTTTCTCATCAAGCATGTTAACCAATATAAAAGATCGGAGGGCGTATGTCTCGTAAACTGGCGGTTCTTGCGTTACTCTTAACAGGTTTTTTTATTCAGACAAATGATATTAAAGCAGTTGAAAACAGGTCATGCACAAGGGATGCCTTACAGAAGGTAACTGATTCATATATCAGCGCCCTTAAAAAGGGCGATTCATCCTTAATGCCCATTGCATCCGGGGCAAGGTATATAGAAAACAGGAAGCCAGGCGCCTTTAACAGCGGCATATGGCAGGGGCCAGTGGTTGTTGATTTTTACCGCTCCTTTATTGATACGGAAACATGTGAAACCTTTACAGAGGTGATAAGTGCAACCGATAAGCACCCTTATGTTGCAGGCACGCGGCTTAAAGTCGTTGATAATAAGGTTGCCGAGGTAGAGGCGCTTGTTACAGATAAAGATGACTGGCTCTTTAATGCGGCCAATTACCTGAAATATTCCCCAAAAGAAAAATGGGATATCCTTACCCCTGAAATGAGAAGCAGCCGCGAGACACTTATCCGTGTAGCAAATGCCTATTTCGATGTATTCAAGGATTTTTCTACGGCAAATGATGTGCCATGGAATATACCGTGTGCAAGGCTAGAAGGGGGCATTTATACAAACCCTGATGATAAGCCGGATGCAATATGTACCGGAGGCCCGCCCCTTAAAGGGAGTGTTGAGATTGCAAACCGCAGGTTTATTGTGGATGTTGATATGGGCACGGTTATAGGTCTTGCGGATTTTGGCGCCAAAGACGGCTGGCCTGATTCACATATATTCAGGGTGGAAAACGGAAAGGTGCGTTATGTACACACCCTTACCGTTTGTCCAAACGGCTGTGAACTACCATCGCCCAAAAAGTGAGGAATTTAAATAAGAATGAGAGGTAGGTAGGTCGGGTTGATAACCCGACATACTTATTAAATCATGCAAATTTTTAAAATATGTTTATTAGAGCAAGAAGGTAGCAAGAAAACCATATAACCTAATGTTATGAGCCTAAAGGAGAAGATATGGCGCGACGTGAACATGTTTTAACGGTATTCGTGGCTTCACCAGGCGACGTTGAAGCCGAACGAGGTAAGCTTGAAGATGTGATCCGAGAATTAAACACAACTTGGAGTCGCGAACTGTCGATAAGACTTGATCTTGTGCGTTGGGAGACTCACGCATACCCCGGATTTGGAGTCGACGCTCAAGATGTGATCAATGAGCAGATACCAGAAGATTACGATCTATTCGTAGGTATTATGTGGTGCCGATACGGAACACCAACTGGACGAGCGGGATCTGGGACGGTTGAGGAATTTAAACGGGCTAAAGTCCGTTACGACGACGACAAATCCTCAGTTCAATTGATGGTCTACTTCAAAGACGAACCAATTCCTCCTAGCCAACTGGATCCAGACCAACTTTCAAAGGTAAACGAGTTTAGAA
>CAZCMD010000084.1:4752-19593 GCA_964499695.1 uncultured Desulfatiglans sp. | reverse complement strand
ACAAAGCGCGAGATACCTTACTCTTCAGCGGTTACTGTGACATCCATGACAGAGAACCCGGATAAAAATTTACTATCTATCCATGCAAGGATACATGTTGAGACCGAATCACAGAAAGGGATAATAGTCGGTAAGGGCGGCGCCATGATAAAAAAGATCGGTGGATCTGCCAGAACCGAGCTTGAAAGGCTGTTCGGGATACATATTTTTCTTGAGCTTCAGGTAAAGGTTGATAAAAACTGGACAAAAGACACAAAGGCATTAAAGAAACTGGGGTATTAGGTATGCATAAATAAAGAGAGCCAGCCCGGGGAATAGGCTGGCTCTCTTCTAGGAGGAAAAAGCTCGAAAAAGCTTTTTGTTTATTCTTATTTAATGCAACATCCTTGCCATCAAAACACATATCACAAGAAATATCTTAACTTATTGTTTTATCTATCAATTTTTCACTCAATCTTTACAGATTTAAAGTAATAATCAAACCGTGGGTACAATATTTTGTACCAAAACCCGTTGTTTAAAAGACTTCACAGGCTATTATATTGTTTTTTCTATATATTTCCCGGTAAAAAATATTGAACCTCTAAACAGAGATATTGTACTTTTTCATCTTATGCTGGAACAGGCTTTTTGTTATCCCAATCATATCCGCTGCATGTGACTGGACATTATTGCAGCTTTTAAGGGCGCGTCGTATCAGTTGCTCCTCTATCTGCTCAAGGGTCTTCTGGAGAGGTGCCCCGGCAGGGATAAATTTTTCTATACTGATTTCATCCTCTCCCTTATGGAGATAACCGGGCAGGCTCTCAGGAGTAATATTTTCCCCGCTATTCAGGACAACCGCCCTCTCAATGACATTTTCCAGTTCCCTTATGTTACCGGGCCAGTTATGGTTGAAGAGCATCTTCCATGCCTCGGGGCTCAGTTCAGGTTTTATGCCATTTTTTTCAGCGTGATATTTGTCTATAAAATGGTTTGCTAAAAGCCTGATATCCTCGTCCCTCTCCCTTAATGAAGGCACCTCAATATGTATAACATTGAGCCGATAAAAAAGGTCTTCACGGAAACGCCCTTTTGACACATCATCCTTCAGGTTCCTGTTGGATGCTGAGAGTATCCTTACATCCACATCAATGGTCTTTGTCCCGCCCACCCTTTCAAACTCCATCTCCTGCAACACGCGAAGCAGTTTTACCTGTAGGGCCGGAGAGGTCTCGCTTATCTCATCCAGAAAAAGTGTGCCCCCGTCTGCCAGCTCAAACCTGCCCTTTTTCATGGAGATAGCTCCTGTAAAGGCCCCCCTTTCATGGCCGAAGAGTTCGGTTTCAAGCAGTGTTTCAGTGAGTGCCCCGCAGTTTATGGAGATAAATGGCCTCTCTTTTCTGGGGCTGTTGTAGTGGATTGCATTGGCTATAAGCTCCTTCCCAGTGCCTGATTCGCCTGTAATAAGAACGGATGTCTTTGATTGTGATACCTTTCTTATCAGGTCATATATCTCCTGCATGGGCCGGCTTTTACCTATGATATTGCCGAACCTGTACCTGTCGGATAGGGCCTCGCTTAAAAGCCTGTTCTCCTTGATAAGCCTGTAATTCTGAAGGGCCTTTTTAACAGTAAGTTTCAGGGCCTCGTTCTTGAAAGGTTTTTCTATATAGTCATAGGCATGTTTCTTCATTGCCTCCACAGCCATCTCTATTGATCCAAATGCGGTCATGATTATTATGGGGATATCGGCATTTATCTTTTTTGCCTCCTCAAGGATATCCATACCGCTGATACCGGGCATCTTCATATCTGTAATAACAAGATCAAGGTCTGTTTCCCTTATCAGTTGAAGGGCCTTTTCAGGGTTATCAGCAGTTATTATCTCATACCCTTCAGGTTCGAGAAGCGCCTCAAGAACTACAAGATAGTTTTTTTCATCATCCACAACAAGAACTGTATCCATACAAACCCCTTCTTACACCTGTTATCTGATCCTCTTTGACAGGCGTATCATCACACTTGTTCCATTACCTTCAGTGCTTTCTATATCTATTTGTCCGCCATGCCCTTCAATTATCTTCCTTACAATGGGCAACCCCAGGCCACTGCCCTTTTGCTTTGTGGTAAAAAAGGGATTGAATATCTTCTTCATGTTTTCTTCACTTATACCGCTTCCCGTATCTTTGATCTCTATATTATAGGAGCCCTTTTCCTCGGCTATATTTATAAAAATCCTGCCTTCTCCTGGGATAGCGTGTATGGCATTAATAATCAGGTTCATCATTACCCTGTGTAAAAGATCCTGATCCGCCTCGATAATATGGCTCCTGCCATCAAGGTTGTTCTCAACAGAGATGCCCTTTTTTTCCAGCTCGGGCTTAAGAAATTCTATATTTTTATTGATAATCTCTTTCAGATCAAACTCCCTTAAATTGAGTGCATGAGGCCGTGCAAAATCCAAAAATTCAGTTACTATCCGGTTCAGTCTTATGGACTCTTCTGTTATAACACCTGACAGCTTTTTATGGGTTTCAGTGGCATCAGGCATATTGTTAAGGAGCTCCGATGTGCTCTGTATTATTCCCAGGGGATTTTTTATCTCATGTGAGACACCTGCCACCATCTCGCCAAGGGCTGCAAGACGTTCTGCAAGGTTCAACTGTTCTACCAGTTTTTGTTGCTCAACAGCCCTGCTCTCTATTATCTTTTCCGCCTTTCTAACAATCAGAAGCATAGAGATAAAAATAACCATCATTATAATGGCAAACGCCCCGAAGGTAGTATATTGCCTCTTTATTATTGAGTTATACTGCTGGCTCATATCAAGCACCAGTTCCATAATACCCGAGATCATCTCTTCACCAATAATTGGGATATATGTCTTGACCTTTTTCTGCCCCCCTAATATACCTGTACCTAATCCCCAAAGATTATTTCCATCTGAGATCAGTTGAACGGACATCTCTCCTTTCAGTGCCTTAAGATACCCCTCTGTTTTTTCAGTCCTGTTTTTAATGAGAGAAGGATCTGTGCTGTAAACTATAATCCCCTCTTCAGGTGAGTAGATGTTTACTATGTCAACATTAAGACTTTCCGTGGCCTTTCTTACCACCTTGTCCAGAAGATCCATCTGGGGCTTAAGACTGAGTCTTATTGTCTCGTATTCAATCTGTACAGGGATATAAAAATTAATAAGCAACTGATGGTTAATATTCTCACTTACCTCCTGCGCATACTTCTGATAATTCAGTATGAGATCATCATTTGCCTTCTTGGAGATAAATGCAGCAAAGGGGATACTGCTCAATAAAAAGACAATAAAGCTCGTAATGGCAAAATATTTTGCCAGACGAAAGGGCTTTATTCCTGGAATTCTGTTCTTGAAACGGCTTGGAGACATATTTTTTTCCGGTACATTAATCTTGTTCATATAACACTAAAAACCAGAAAAGAGAATAGAGGAAATAGAAAAGAGAAGTCAGTAGACTTTTCCACTTTGCTCTTTTCTATTTTCTGCCCAAAATCAACCATCAGATGCTTCTTAATTAATGATGGTGAATTTTTAGTAACCTGGGCACCAGCAAGGTGTTAGATGCAAGGCACCGAAGGAGTACCGACTGAGGCGTACAAATGGTACGCCGCAAGGAGAAAGGACTGAAGGTAACGTAGCAGATGACACTTTGATGGTGGATCAGGGTTGACTTGTAAAACCTCTACAGGTAAAAGAGGTCACCATGAAATATAAAGATCTGCCATATATGCTTTATGCTGATGAATGCGGGAACATCTATGATCACCCCTATCTTCGGATGGCGGGATTTTCAGGTAATACTCTTGCAGGTATTTTTAAAAAAGACCTGATTAGGATGCCATCATTCAGCAAACTCTTTTATTTTCCGAATTGTGCCCCAATAGGCATTGACCCTGAAACAGGCAGGCCCGAAGTCGTTAAAGAGATAAAGGTGGGTAGAAAAACCCACAAATGCCTGGCTGTTGCAGCATTTCTTGAACCAGGTTTTGTAAGGAGTCACCTCCCTGCTGTTGATTACAGCAAAAAGGATTATATCCTGCCCATGTGGGGATACACTGCTGTTGGTTTCAAGGACGAAGGTTATCAAGTAACGGGATTCAGGATAGAGTACAACCACAAATGGGACCCGTTTAATTATGATGACAGGCTTCTCCCAAAGGCAATCGAGAGGTACAAAAAAAAATGTACTGACACCCCGCTTATACACCACCTTACGGACTGTGCTGCGAATAGCCACTGCTTTGCCGCAAAGAACCTGTTTCTGGGCAGATGGGAGGCCCCCTTACCTGTAAGCCGGAGCTGTAATGCCAGTTGCCTCGGCTGCCTTAGTCTTCAGGAGGATGATATCATAAGGTCATCACACTTCAGAATAGCCTTTACCCCAAAGGTAGAAGAGATAGTAACCGTTGCTGTCAACCACCTTGAAAAGGCAGAGGATGCTATTGTGAGTTTCGGCCAGGGCTGCGAAGGCGAACCGCTCACAGAATACAGGCTTATAAAAGACAGCATAAAGGAGATTAGAAGGCAGACAAAAAAGGGGACAATAAACCTGAACACAAACGGGAGCTGGACTGAACGGGTGAAGGAGGTTGCAGAGGCGGGGCTGGATTCAATCAGGATAAGCATGAACAGCGCAAGGAAGCCATTTTATAACGCCTATTACAGGCCAAGGGGTTACACCTTTGAGGATGTTATTGCATCCATAAAGCTGGCCAGGGATATGGGGCTTTATACCATGATCAACTATCTTATCTTCCCGGGTGTTTCTGATCAGGAGGATGAGATTACTGCCCTTGGCGAAGTGATTAAATCTACCGGAGTAAATTTTATACACCTGAAAAACCTGAACATAGACCCTGATTATTATCTGAAAAGCATGCCCCTTACAGATTCACCTGCAAAGGGTATGAAAAGGATGTCGGAGATATTAATCAAGGATTTCCCGGATATAAGACTCGGGTATTTTAATCAGCCGAAAAAAAGGATTCAAGATTGAAAATTCAAGGTTCAAAATTGTAAATTAAAACCCAGGTCGTAATGCCAGAAGAGTTCTAACCTCTGCCATCTGATCTCTGCCATCTGATCTCTGACTACTGACCTCCGACCTCGGACTTCTGTCTACCCTCTGCGCTATGCTCTATGCGCTCCGCTCTTCCCTCTCAACCGCCCGATAACCTATATCCGTCCTGTAATAGACATTCGCCCATTTAATTTTGTTAACGACTGTATATGCCTTTTTCTGGGCCTCTCTTACAGTGCTTCCAAGGGCGGTTACACATAATACCCTGCCGCCTGAGGTTAAAACCTTGCCATCCTTAATAGAAGTGCCTGCATGAAATACCTTGATATCTGCCTCCTCCTTTTCAGGAAGCCCCTCTATCACATCTCCCTTGTTGTACTTCTCAGGGTATCCACCAGCGGTCATTACCACACCGAGCGCTGCACGCGGGTCCCATTCTGCCTTAACCTTATCGATACGGCCCTCCACGGTTGCCATACAAAGCTCAACCAGATCAGATTTAAGTCTCATGAGTATGGGCTGTGTTTCGGGGTCACCTAAGCGGCAGTTATACTCCAGCACACTCGGTGTGCCATCGGAAAGCACCATGAGCCCTGCGTATAAAAACCCTGTATAAGGAGCGCCTTCATCTGCCATACCTTTTACAGTTGGCGTAATTACATCCTTCATTACTCTTTTATACAGATCATCGGTCAGGACAGGGGCGGGCGAATAGGCTCCCATACCGCCCGTATTGGGGCCCTGGTCTCCGTCATATGCCGCCTTGTGATCCTGTGATGTTGCAAGGGGCAGGACATTCTTACCATCCACCATTACAATAAAACTAACCTCTTCACCCCTGATACATTCCTCAACAATAACCCTTTTACCGGCCTCGCCGAATGATGTGCCTGAAAGCATATCCCTTGCGGCATTTATAGCCTCATCATGTGTCTTGGCTATGATAACACCCTTACCTGCTGCAAGGCCATCAGCCTTTATAACCACAGGGAGTTTGTGTGAAAGGATATATGCCCTTGCCGGTTCAAATTCGGTAAATACCCGGTATTGAGCTGTAGGTATCCCGTGTTTTTTAAGGAAATCCTTTGTAAAGACCTTTGACCCCTCAAGCCTTGCAGCCGCCTTTACCGGGCCGAAACATTTCAGGTTGGCCCTGTTAAAGGTATCAACAATACCATCCACAAGGGGAGCCTCAGGGCCGATAATAGTAAGATCAATGCCCTCTTTTTTAGCAAAAGCAACAAGCGCATCTATGGCATCCACCTTGATATCAACATTAGAAATCCCCGGTTCCAGGGCAGTGCCTGCATTACCCGGAGCAACATATACCTTATCAACACCTCTGGACTGTATAGCCTTCCACGCAAGCGCATGTTCCCGTCCACCGCCACCCACTATTAATATTTTCATATAATCACCTCAGAAATTTATGGGAGTGGAGTATAAGTAACAGAGCCCCCCATGTCAACAATAAGGGCTGTTCAGAAATTTTTATTGTAAATATGGAGATTTTAGGTTTTAATACGCTGAATTGATTTTGATTTTCTACTGGACCGGGTCATTCATTACATAATCTTCATTATCGGTTAAAAACTATGGCGGTGTCTAAAATCAAATTTGCGTATACCATGCCTTTAATTCTGGTAACGCTTTTATTTATTGCGGGATGTTCACAAGAAGAGCCTGACACTTATCAGGGTAAAAATGTCGTCAGGATGAAGATAACAAAGCCGGACAAAGAGATAAAAAAAGAAGAAGATATCCAAAAAGAGATAGCCGATATTGTCGAAAAAGATATTGATCAGAGAATTAATCAGGAAACTGTTCAAGCGGATATCCTTCCTGCCGTGGAAACAGGTGAATATGTGACTGAAGAGGGCGATACCCTTACCACCATATCAGGAAAGGACAATATAAATAATAACCCCTTGAAATGGACCTTCCTGTACAGAAATAATGCAGAGGCTTTATCCTCAATAAAGGGTAAGGGGAATCTTTATGAAAGACCCATCCCTGCCGGTATCAGATTAAAGATAACATCCCCAGAAGAAAAAAAGAAAAACCTTGAAGGCATGTCAAAGGCATATTATACGGTAAATGCCCTCTCTTCCCCGAGCCTGGAAGAGCTCGGGCCACATGCAGTAAAACTCCTGGAGGCCGGTTATTATGCGTATATTGCCAGCGCAATAGTCCGTGACAAGGCCTATTACAGGCTAAGGGTCGGGTTTTATAAAACCCGCTCAGAAACGGATATGGAGGGTGAAAAAATAAAAAAGCTTTTAAATATAACCGATGTCTGGACAGCAAAGATAGATGATGCGGAATTCTCAGATTTCGGGGGATATTAAACAAAAAATATGGAAAAGAGAAAAATCATTATAGGCATAACCGGCGGCATTGCTGCATACAAGATACCCGAACTTGTCAGGATATTTGTAAAGACGGGTCATGATGTACGGGTCGCAATGACAAAAAATGCAACAAGGTTTATTGCACCTCTCACCCTTGAAACCCTTTCAAAAAACAGGGTAATTACAGACATGTTTGAAGGTAATATTGACCCCCTTGCACACATATCCTGGGGTCAGGAATCTGATCTTGTAATCATTGCACCAGCAACTGCAAACTTTATTGCAAAGGCAACACATGGTATTGCGGATGATTTCTTAAGCTCAATGGTTGTTGCAACAACTGCACCCATGCTTATATGCCCGGCCATGAACAGTAAGATGTATGCAAACCCCACTACACAGGAAAATATAAAAAAGCTTGCTGATAAAGGCTATATTATAATGAAACCTGGAGAAGGAGAACTGGCATGCAATACAGAAGGTCCTGGCAGGCTTCCTGACCCCGCTGACATTGCTGAGCAGGCATTCCATATGCTTGAAACCAGGGATCTTACGGGCCTTAAGATAATGGTTACTGCAGGGCCAACAATAGAACCCATTGACCCGGTCAGATACATAACAAACAGGTCTTCAGGAAAAATGGGTTATGCCATTGCAAGGGCGGCTTTCATGAGGGACGCAAAAGTAACACTCATAAGCGGCCCCACAACGCTGAAACCACTACCAGGTGTAACCCTTATTAAGGTTACCAGCGCAGATGAAATGAGAAATGCGGTAATAGCACATCATAAAGAGATGGATGTTATTATTAAGGCCGCAGCGGTTGCAGATTATCGGCCTGCTGTATGCGCTGATCAGAAAATCAAAAAGAGTGATAAGGATATTTCTATCAAACTAGTAAAAAACCCTGATATCCTGTCCGAACTCGGAAAAGCAAAATCAAAGCGAGGGCAGATACTTGTAGGGTTTGCCGCTGAAACAGAGGATATCCTTGCTAATGCAAAAGCAAAACTGGATAAAAAGAATCTGGATATGATTGTTGTTAATGATGTTACCGCAGGGGATGCCGGTTTTGATGTGGACACAAACAGGGTCACCTTTATTTTTAAAGATGGCACAGTTCACGAACTACCCCTTTTAACAAAGGATGAGGTAGCTGATGAGCTTCTTGACATGGTCAGGATGATCAGGGGAAAAGTCTCATGAGTTACACCGCTGAATTTGGCCAGATCATTAAACAGACAAAGACCCTTTTACAGGCTGAAATGGATTCCGGCCTTGAACTGCCCCGGATTAAAACATCTGCAACTACCTTAGATACCAGGTCCCAAACCACTTCAATCCCTGTAACAGAGACACTGAATGACCTGAAAACCTCAATTGGCGATTGCAGGCTGTGCAAACTCTGCAACGGAAGAAAAAACATTGTATTTGGTGAAGGCGCAGAGGATGCTTCAATCATGTTTATAGGTGAAGGCCCCGGCATGGATGAAGACAAAGAGGGCAGGCCGTTTGTTGGCGAGGCAGGGCAGCTTCTTACAAGGATCATAGAAAACGGGATTGGTATAAAACGGGATCAGGTCTACATAGCTAATGTCGTAAAATGCCGCCCGCCTGAAAACAGAGACCCTGACAGGGATGAAATAAATGCCTGCATTCCGTTTCTTAAAAAGCAGATAGAGATTATAAGGCCAAAGGTCATATGCACCCTTGGAAGGATAGCAGTAAGGGAGCTATTAAAACGTGATTTCAAGATAACCATGGAAAGGGGGCGCTGGCAGACATATGGCAACATCCCCCTTATGCCCACATATCACCCGGCCTATATCCTGCGGAACCCGGGAAATGAAAAAAAACTAAAGGGTGAGGTGTGGCAGGACATACAAAAGGTAATGTCCCTGCTTGGGATCGAGAATAAATAAAATGGCTGATTAATGCCTGGATTTATCATCGGTTTTCGAAAACAGGTGAAGAAAGCCTTGTGATTATATAGAAGTTGTAGAGACGGGTTTCAAACCCGTCTCTAAATAAAAATATCTGGTGCAAAAATCAGGTATTTAGATTGGGGGATTGAAATAGCAGCCGTAATATAATAATGTGCAATATCTGATTATTCCTGGGATTTATATTTAACAGGGCATTAGCACCTGAAAATAAATAAAAAGGAGTATTGGAAAATGACAGAAGAACAGAAAATTGAAGGAACAGAGACATCAGCAGAAGAAAAACCCCTTGATAAGATGACAGCACCGGAACTTAAGGAGATTGCGGCCAAGATCCCCGGTGCAACTGGTGTAACAGCCATGAAAAAAGAGGAGCTGCTTGCGCTTATCAAGAAGCACAGGGGCATAGAGGATGAGACACATGTCAAACATGCGGCGGCCGCTAAAAAGAGTTTAAAAAGCAAGCTAATCGACCTCAGGGCGTTAAAGGCCACTGCAAGGGATGAAAAGGATAATAAAAAGGTAGATATCCTGAGACGCAGGATAAACCGGCTTAAAAAGAAGACCAGAAAAGCAGGGTAAGTTTATCTGGCCGGTCTGCCTTAACGATGGCAGCTTATTTAACGGGGTGACCGGCCTTAAAATGAGATGAATCGCAGAAGCAGGTTATCAGGAAGGTTTAACCCTGTACCTGCTTCTTTATTTAAACACTGAGGAAGTATGATCACTATCGCCATTATACCCGCCGCGGGGATGGGTGTACGGATGAATGCAAAGGTACCCAAGCAGTTCCTGGCGCTTGAGGGAAAACCCCTGCTCGCCATCACCCTTGAAAAATTAAATGCCTGCCCTCTCATAAATGGCATCATCATTGTGGTGCCTGCCAGTGATATTGATTTCTGCAAAACTGAAATCGTTATGAAATACAAAATCAGCAAGGTGATCAGGATAACCCCGGGTGGCGCAAGGAGACAGGACTCTGTAAGGTTAGGGCTTAAGGCAATAGAGACTGAATGCGATGCGGTAATCATACATGACGGCGTTAGACCATTTGTTTCACCTGAAATAATCACAAAATCAATAAAGGCTATAGAGCATGAAAGGGCGGTTATTGTTGCGATCCCTGCAAAGGACACAATAAAAAAGGTAAACGCTGAGGGTTATGTGGTTGACACCTTTGACAGGAAATTAATATGGCAGGTGCAGACACCCCAGGTGTTCAGGTTTAAAGAGATATATGATGTCCATAAAAAGGCAACCGATGAAGGATGGGATGATGTCACTGATGATGCAATGCTTATGGAGAAGATGGGCATACCAGTAAAGGTAGTACAGGGTTCAGATGAAAATATAAAGATAACCACGCCCTATGACCTTGAGTATGCGGGGTTTTTGCTGGAAAAGATAAATAGGTCTTTATGATACTGTCTCATGTTTTATAGGTTTTGTAGAGTCAGGTTTTAAACCTGATCGGAATTTTTGTAGAGACAAGGCATGCCTTGTCTACAAGTTTAATTGTCATGGATTTTTATGAAAGTTAATTTTTCAATAAAAATAGGCACAAGGGGAAGCAAGCTCGCACTCACCCAGAGCAGCATGATCAGGGAGATGATCCTGAAGCAACACCCTGATGTAAAAGTTGAGCTGGTTATTATCAGGACAAAGGGCGATAAGATAATTGATTCCCCATTAAGTAAGATCGGTGGTAAAGGCCTCTTTGTAAAGGAGATAGAGGAGGCGCTTCTTGATAAGACTGTTGATATTGCTGTGCATAGTATAAAGGATGTCCCGGCTGAACTCCCTGATGGTCTTTCCATACCCATTTACCCTGAGCGAGAAAACCCGGCTGATGCATTCCTCTCCAGTAAATTCAAAAAACTTATTGATCTGCCTTCAGGTGCAAGGGTGGGGACAGGAAGTTTAAGAAGATCATCCCAGCTTTTAAATAAAAGATCTGACTTAAATATAATACCCATAAGGGGTAATGTGGACACCCGCATAAAAAGGCTCGAATCAGGGGAGTTTGATGCAATAATCCTTGCAGCATCAGGGCTTAACAGGCTGGGTCTATCGTCTAAAATAACTGAATTACTTTCCCCTCCTGAATATATCCCGGCAGTGGGCCAGGGTGCCCTTGGTATTGAGGTGAGAGAGGATGATGAAGAGATTAGAAAAATCCTTGAATTTTTAAATCATCATGAGACAGCCATTGCAGTAAAGGCGGAAAGGGCATTTTTACACAGGCTTGAGGGCGGATGCCAGGTGCCTCTCGGGGCATATGCCTCTATTGACAAAGGCGAGATAGTGATCCACGGCATAGTTTCAGATCTTACCGGAAGCAGGGTTATAAAAAAATCATTGGCAGGGAGTGTTGAATATCCGGAGCAGGCAGGTAAAACCCTGGCTGAAGAGCTTCTTGACATGGGAGCAGATAAGATACTCGCCGAGGTTTACGGCAGATAACAGGGATAATATATGGCTGAAAAAACCAAAAAAGGAATCGTTTATCTTGTAGGCGCAGGGCCTGGTGACCTTGGTCTTCTTACTATTAAGGCAAAGGAATGCATAGAAAAGGCCGATGTGCTTGTATACGACTATCTGGCAAATTATAAATTTCTTGAATATGCCCCTCCAGAAGCGGAACATATTTATGTAGGTAAAAAGGCCGGTGACCATACAAAGACACAGGATGAGATAAACGGCATCATATGTGAAAAGGCCCTTAATGGTAAAACAGTTGTAAGGCTCAAGGGCGGTGACCCATTCATATTCGGCAGGGGTGGTGAAGAGGCACAGGAGCTTTTAAAGGCAGGGGTTTTATTTGAGGTTGTTCCGGGTATAACCTCAGCCATAGCAGTGCCTGCATATGCAGGTATACCATTAACACACAGAGATCACACCGCCACTGTTGCCTTTATAACAGGGCATGAAGACCCTTCAAAGGAGCAGTCCAATATTGCCTGGGATAAACTTGCCACAGGGATAGGCACACTGGTGTTCCTTATGGGTATAGGTAATCTTGAGAAGATCTGTCTTGCGTTAATTAAAAATGGCAGATCGCCTGACACTCCTGTTGCCGTAATATACAGGGGCACCCATCCTGAGCAGAAGACAATCACAGGCACACTTGAAACCATTTATGAAACCTCCCAAAAAGCGGATATCAAACCGCCCGGAATCATAGTTGTCGGTGATGTTGTGGGATTAAGAAAGGAACTTAACTGGTATGAGACAAAACCCCTGTTCGGTAAAAGTATAGTTGTAACAAGGGCAAGGGAACAGGCGAGCAGTTTCATGGCGGGTTTAAGAGAGCTTGGTGCGAACTGCATAGAGTTCCCAACCATCGAGATAAGGCCACCTGATGACTGGGCACCCCTTGATAACGCAATTAACAAGATCAAGGATTATGACTGGCTCATTTTTACCAGTGTGAATGGTGTTAAATTCTTTTTTAAAAGGCTCTTTGAAAATGGAAAGGATGTAAGGGCATTGAGAGAGATCAAGGTATGCGCTATTGGGCCAAAAACCGCAGATGCAGTAAAAGGGTATGGCATTATACCTGACATGATTCCCCCTGAATACCGTGCAGAGGCGGTGATTGAGGAATTCAGGAGATTAAAGGCCGAAAACCTTGCGATACTTTTACCAAGGGCAAAGGAGGCGAGAGAAATACTACCTGATGAACTTAGAAAAATGGGGGCAGAGGTGGATGTTGTTGACGCCTATGTAACCATCATGCCTGAAAACAGGGTGTCTGCTATATCAAGGATGCTTGAGGCGGGTGAAATTGACATGATCACATTTACAAGCTCATCCACTGCTACCAATTTCATGAGTATGTTTAATGAAAAGTCGGATCAGGTTAAGGTATGGCTCAAGGGTGTGAATATCGCGTCCATAGGCCCTATAACATCTGAGACAGCACGGAAACTTGGTTTAAAGGTAACTGTAGAACCGGCGAGTTATACAATAGATGCCCTTACAGATGCTATACTAAGTCATTATGCCTGAAACACGTTGGGTTAAACCCCAACGTGTTTCATATGCTGTTTAGTGAAACATCACATTGCCATTTGCAGCATTTGGAACTAGATTATTAAGACCGGCATTCGCAAGGCTCTGTCGCGAGATCGACATAACACCGGTATTGGAGACCATGACGCTTAGAACGGCCGTGCCCCCAGTAGTAAGTGCAGTACGACCAGCAGCGATTTGAGCGTTGCCACGTGCTACATTGCGGGAAGCTGTATCACGGCTCATCACACGTCCTGAATCATCGTCATCAGGGTCTGTGGGGGGAGTGCCACCATCATCGTCATCTCCATTGTCCGGTTCAGGTGGATTACCGCCACCATCTTCTTGTTCCGGAGGATTACCCCCACCACCATCACCCCCACTACCGCCTCCATCGCCAGGGGGAGGATTGCCCCCGCCACCGTCAGGGCCAGTAGGATTGCCAGGACCTGTGCTTCCGCCACCCGGACCATCATCTCCAGGCCCTATGCCACCGCCACCTGGGCCATCATCACCAGGGCCAATACCACCGCCGCCTGGACCATCGTCACCAGGTCCTATGCCACCACCGCCATCAGGACCCAACCCACCGCCAGTCCCTCCACCACCGCCATCAAAGTCACCAATTGATGGACCTCCGGATGCACCTCCTCCCGGAGTAGGAACGGAATCAGTGTCACCGCCACCTGCTTGACCACCTCCTCCTGTTGGAGTTTGGATAGAATCCACCTCAGCACCACCGCCCGCTACATTTCTGCCACGATTCATGCTGGCTGTACCGACCTGTCTTGCAGCACCACTAACGTTACCTCGGAAAGCTAGGACGCCCTTAAATGCGTTTGTCGCTTTGGCAGCATCAAATTTATTTACCCTAACGTTGTACTGGCCGTTTGCTGCCCTGGAAATGCCGGTGACATTAAATCCCATCTGGCGCAGGGTGTCGGTGATCTTTTGTTCCTGGGCTTTGTCAGCGGCAGTCTTTTGCACGCTCTGTGCTTTGACAGCCTTACCTGAGGTTACAGAGGAACTGGTTTTCTTTATCGTCCCCTTTGGGGCCTTAACATCAGCGGACCCGGCAAAAGCAACAGTTCCTGCAAGGCCTACAATGACAAGTAACATCAAAATTTCTTGTACTACCAAACTGTATTTGAATTTCATAATAATAAGAACCCCCTTTTCTGTTAAAAGTTTATGAGAATTCCTTTTTTGAAGACTTAAAATATATGGGGTGCAGAGTTACATGTCAATACAAAACCACCCCGCCATGTAACATACCTGTAACAACAAGGTAAAAGGTAAATCAAACTATTTTATTGTTTTTATCAAACCGAGTTTTTTGAAGATCTCTTCCACTGCATCTGAATTTTCAACTGTAAAACCAACATGAAAAACCCACCGCTTCTTCATTTTAGCAACAAAGATCTTATCCCTTGATGGTCTTCCAAGGTCAGCCGGAAACCATACACCAAAACCTCCGGTGCCAGTAATTCTAAATCT
>CAZCMD010000084.1:0-4652 GCA_964499695.1 uncultured Desulfatiglans sp. | reverse complement strand
TAGACAGGATAACTAAACTTAAAAATGGTACCGTTCGCCTTTGATGTTGAAAAGGTTATTTTCCCGCCAAGAATTTTTTCACCGAATAGCTTCATTGAAAATGTCCCTATTCCTCTACCGTCCTGTTCTTTTGTGCTGAAGTTGCGTTGAAAAATCCTGCTTGCTATCTGCTGAGGTATTTCCTGAGAGTTATGCACATAAAAAGAGATAAAATCCCCCTCATCCTCTATCCAGATATCCACTGCACCATTTGCATCTGTAGCTTCCAGGGCGTTTATTATCATGTTACAGAGAACACGTAATAATAATGAAATATCGATCTTGATTGCAAGGGTGGGATAGCTGGTAATATTAATTTTTTTATCTTTAGCGGCTGGATGATTATTAAAAAACGAGAGGATTTCTTTAACAACCTGTCCGGTCGTGATCTCATTCTGAGCCGGAATATAATCACATGAATCAGCCTTAAACAGGCAACTCTGAATAGCAACTTCTTTGATAAGACGCGTTGATATTGAATAAATATCTTTACTGTATTCGGAAAGCCCCTCATCAGCAATCAGTTCACTGATTCCCATCAATATAGTTAAGAGGTTGTTTATATCATGGAAAAATGTTCTTTCCAGTGCAGCTCTCTGCTGCTGGTTTGTAATATCCTGTAAAAATAACAAAACAAATCTCTTCGCACCTATCATGATCGGGTGAGACTTAACGAGCAGGGCTATATCTATTACCTTGCCCTCTCTATTAGCTGACAAGGCGCATATTCTCTGTTCCGGAATATTTTGCCCGAGGCTTGATACGATTGCAATTGCAGCACCACATGTAGAGCAATACTTTGTTGTACCACACCCGGAGGGTCTATCGTCAGAGTAGACACACTGTAAAACCCTGCCCGGTCGTAACCCGAGGATTTCCATTTGATCTTCAATCCCGATAAGTTTTAAAAACGAGTCATTCACTGCAACAATTTGCCGATTTTCATCCAGGATGGCCAGAATACCGCTGATTGAATGAAGCAGGCCTGTCATTACAGGGTCATTACTGACAATATTAATTTCATGAGAAAGCTCTTTATCATCAGTCATTTCCGGTGGCGCAAAGTATGTATCCATATTTTACTCCTTACAATGTAGGGGACATCCTATAATCCCATGTCAGAAACAAATATCCAAAGAGTATTAGGTGGATCATTATGGCAATTCAACCTATATTTTAGTAAATCATCATCAAATTCAACCAATGCTTGAGGCCCCATATCTTTATATGCTGGATGAAATCCCCTCATTTTTAAGACCCTTCCTGTCAGTCCAATAAGCTTCCAATAATTCTCATCATCACTTGTATCTTTTGGAGCTGTCGTTTTGTTATGAAAAGATTTCAATATTACTTTATCTCCAATTTCGATTTTCATATATATCCCTCTCATCAGTTAATAGGAAATTTTCGTGTATGAGTTTTATCAGGATGTTGCACATCCCAATGTGGGTTATGTGTGCCTTTTATAATATGGGGGACGTAGGTAAAAAGGTAAAAATATATACGTTATATAGTATATCCACTCTTTTCTGCTATCATTCTACCCCTTTTAACCATATAGCTCACAGCAGGCGGGGTCAGATTTAAAACCTGGGCAAGTTCCCGCTGTGTTATACCCAAATCCTCTTTCGCCCAGAAACATAACAGACTCCTGGCTCCTGTACGCCTGCTATCCCTCTGATTATCAAATATTTCTGCTGTTTCTATGTCTGTAACTTCTGATACCCGCATTGCCAGCCTTTCCAGATCATATCCTTCAGCCTTCATCTGGTACCTCTTTTTTAACTTTTCCTCCGCACTTGCAAGCACTTCATTTACAAAGTTCCCATCACCAAGTATTCTCTCATCACCTTTCTGATAATCACCTGTTTCCTTTAATATCTTTACACCGGCCCATCCTCCATGACTTCGTAATAATCCTCCACCTGTTAAATCATCTCTCTTGCCCTGTTCTATACCGTTCCGCACAAATCTACTGTACTCCTTTCTTGCCTCTCCTTCTTTATTTCCAAACAGCCCGAGTAAATAGTCTCTGTCCTGCCACTCTATCTTTCTACGACCCATGATCGCTCCATGACCGCAATATGGATAACCGGCAAGGTTTCTATATTCCTCAACGAGTTTTGCCCTTAATGGATTTAAATGGATATAGCGGACAAGTTCCAGCAGATAGGAGTCTTCTTGGCAGAGTATGGATTTGTAACGATTTTGAAAAAGATGACCACAACGATTGTGATGACGGTTAAAATATACTGCATAGCCTGTTAAGAGTCTTTTCATCAGATGTGATATAGGGACATTTCCGGTCTTTAGCAGCAAATGAAAATGGTTTGGTATTAGAGCCCAGGCGTAACACGATGTTTTTGTTTCTAACAATAAATCGCGCAGACGAATAATAAATGCTGAATAATCTTTTTGATCTCTAAAGATATCTTGGCGGTCAATACCTCTAGCCATAATATGGTGCAATGCCCCAGGGGCGTCTATGCGTGATCTTCTTGGCATGGTCTTTCATTAACATTGTAAATCGGTTATGTCAATTTATTTTACCTTTTTACCTACGTCCCCTAAGCCCACACTTGCTACGGACTAAGCGAAGGTCTCCATCTTTTTCCTTCCACTTCTCGGCGATATTAGCCATTCCTTCTGGAATATGCACCCATATTTCAACCGTTGCTGGAGTCTCTCCCGCTCGATAGCAAAGGTCGTTTGCATGATCAAATGTTGCTGTTCCAAGTGCGAGTTCGTACGCGCGTAGGAATGTCGACTTACCAGCGTTGTTAGCGCCTACAAGGCAAAGAACGCTGTCCAAAGCAATCTCGCACCCATCTGGACCTATACACCCCAGATTGCTTACCCGCATTTTAACGAGTCGGGATGTTTCTGGCATAAGTTCCTCCTTCTATTTGGCTCCAACATTGGGCATTACGTGACAGGCGGCGTTTTATCGCCCTGCCACTGCAGATGCCTTAGTTATGGCTTAAAATATTCAATTTAACAATTAAACACTAAACCATCTGGACAAATTAATTTGTAAATTCCAATTACTTTTTTTTCATTGCATGCAATACCATTCGCTAAAGCTGCTAGCATTACATATTCTGCATCAAGCATATCATGCTCAATTCTCTCCCAAAAGTTAAGGGATGTTTCTTGTGGCAACTTCCCCTGATACTTAAGTAGTAAATCCAAGGAATAAATTACTCTAACTTGTAGCCAACGAAAATATGCCCAATTGGAATCAATAACATTCGCGTTAACTGCATTCGATGGTGCATCGTGTTCAAGTAGATTCTGATAGATTTGTTTGATTTTATTCTGATTTGAAGCCACTTCTTGCTTTGCATCATCCACAGCCTTTGAAAATGCACTAAACGATATACCATTCAGATGCGGAAAAAACTCAAAAACTAGCATGGCAAGATCAAAAAAGTTTCGTGTTTGAATCTCCACGAGTTTCTCTCGATCTTCTTTAGATCTTAGTTGATCGTTTGTCCATTCGAATGTTCCAGCACCTAATTTAGTGTTAAACTCAAAAATAATATTAATACGCCTCTCGGAAAGTGGGGTACATGCTTTGTGCGAATCAAGTTCATATTGTAAGAGTGTTTCCACATTAGGGATTAGTTCAACAGGATTCCTTCTGGCTGGGAATTTATTGAAACAGCGTCTCATACTTTTATTGTTTGTAGTTGTAAGTTCATAAAATAATACATCAGGCATCATTAGTGAATAATTTGTGCATAGTGATTCTATCTGCGATGGACTCGCAGCATCCAAATAACTTTTATCTAAAATTATTTCTGTCATTTGATTTGCCATAACGGGCTGATCAGTAGTAGCCGCAGTCCTTTACGGCGTCCACTACAGCAGCAATATTATATAACAGCCATTACCAGCGTTGGAATCTAAGCAACTCGACAACTAATTCGGCTATTTCCTCACGTGCAGCGATGAGTTGTTGCCTGTATTCTTCATTATGTTCTTTGATAACCTTAAACCTCCGGTGCTCAGAAGCAGAATCTCCCAATACAGTGAATAGACCTATGGCGGATTCTTCAGTTATGCTTCGAATTTTCTTAGCATAAAATGACCCCATCTCTAAATTTTCAATAAAACCTATCAATTCTGATAAGCGGTCATTCAAGTCATCAAAATCGGCGATTTCCTCCAATGAGTTGAGGAAACTGAACCTCCGGTAGAGGGGATGAAATTCTGGTTTCAAGATGGACGGGTCTTTGTATTTCCTGAACAGTCGAAGCCTGTCGACTTCCATTTTTTTTGTAGGGTCGTGTTGGTCGGTCAAGTGACAATTTGGACAAAGTGGAATTATGTTCATCGGGTCATTATTGCTAGGGTCCTCATCCATGTGGTGAAGCTGTGGGTTGTCCGTACCGCACTTTGCACAACGATGAGAAAATTCCTTCAGCACTTGCTCCTTTATTGCACTAGGTATATCTTTCCTTGTTTTGCTCATCTAAACCCCTTGTCGTCTTCACGGTCCGAATATAACGGCGGGCATAAAACGTGTCGGCTTTTTGCCGTCGCTTTTAATCCCCTTGTTGAACGGAGCCGCTTCGCGGCAGAAAAACAATAAATAATGTATACTCCTA
>CAZCMD010000083.1:0-19798 GCA_964499695.1 uncultured Desulfatiglans sp. | reverse complement strand
TTTTATATTTTTTAAGTTTTTTTATAACCTCTGTTTTATCCATATCTGAAGTTCCTTTGTGTTACTTAAAATTTCTTTGCATTTTTCATCGGTTAATGTTTTTAGTAATTCCTCTTTACGAACCGGGTATCGGCATTCGATGTTCATTGGTTCGAGTGTATCTATGAAATCCCTTTGTTTTTCAGAAAGAAGCTCATAGAGTCCTGCTTTTTTAGCAATATATGAGAGACTGTGAGAGTATGGCGGTGTGTCAGCTTGTGCTTTTACAAAATAGGCTTTAAGCATTTTTTCAATTGTCTGATGAGCCATGAACCCGACATATAGATATCGTTTGCTTTTCAACATAGCTTCAGCAGTTTCAAGGTCATACTCTGACAATTCTTTCCAATAAATTACTTGGTCTGACATTGATCCTCGCCAATAGTCTAAAATGTATAAATAAAAACAGTGCTCTATCTCTTTTAAACGATTAGAAAATAATATAGTTAAATATAATGAATTTCTCAATATATTCTTTCAGATAAAGGTAAACGAAAAAGAGGAGAGGAAGATTATTTGTACACCTCTGGTATTTTTCATCGTAATTACCGTGAAAAGCGGGTCATTGATCCCGATTTATCGGGAAATCCATTTTAAAGCCTAGAATACCCAAAACCTGTTGACATAATTCCGGTTCTTTTTAATAATGCCTCATCTTTTCAGATTAATTTGTTTTACCTGTTTTTTGATTATTGCTAATTGATAACTGATCATTGATTCTTGTTTATTGATCATTGTTTTTGATTTACTTAATTAATTATTATTTATATTTAGTTAGATTAACATTCGATGTTAACACGATTCGGGTATAATAGGTAAAACACGAATCGTTAAATTGAAAAGAATAAAATGTGCTACTTTTTATATATCTCAACAAATAGCGATCAAGACCTTGCTATAAACAACAATGAATTGGTTAATTTCAAAAAAGTTGAAAGCAAAGACGAAGAACTCCCCACAGAAATATTGAGCTACTCAAACATTTGGTATGTTGGATCAGCAAAAGGGTGTAGCTGTAGTTTTCGCCATTTAATGTCCCCGGATTTAGGCTTTTCTGAGTCAGTAGATTGGTATAAAGAAGAGACTGAGGAAATAGAAGCTACAAAGCAGCTCTATGATATTCTTAAAAAAGAACTAGATAAAGGGAAAGCAATTGAGATTGTAGATAAATGGACCCAAACAGATTCAAGAGATATAAAGGAAATGGAAGTTTCTTTTTCAGACATAAGTCGTAATCAATTCAGGTTTATTGAAAATTATAAATACATCTTAACTACTTAAAATTTAACCTGTCGTTCTACCCGACCCACGACGGCTTTATCGCGCGGGCCGGTAAACTTTTCGTTATAGGAGATACTATGAATAGAAATAAGGGTATTATTGTTATTCTTGTAGGTGTTGGCCTTTTTTTCATAAGTTTCTTCTTTTCATCTGGATCACATCCAAAATTGGATTTGATAGGAAATATTTCTCAAATGGAAATCGTTTTCTCAGAAGGGAAATATATTTCAGGGACGGGTATATACTCTATTGGTCATTATGAAGGGAGAGTTGCTATTCCACTGAAGTATCCACTTTCTTTTTCAGTTGTTTTAATTTTAATTGGCACAGGTATTGTGTTGTAAAAAAAATAAGACAGATACCTAAAACAATGGGTCGCACCCATTAAAGGATTAGCCTGGTAGGTTGGGTTTAAACCCAACATTCTTTTGAATGATGAATAAAAAAATATTTGATACCTTTGTAAGTAAGGCTTGATGGATGATATTGATTTGAACATTGTTGGGTCGCTTCGCTTAACCCAACCTATATACTGAAATTTTTTCTCATGTGATGCAATATTATCATCGCGGTACAGTCGTTGGACGGCCAACCAAGGGGTATGTTCAGGGAGCAAAAAGCTATTATCTTCCGGGTGGTGGTTGTATATGGATACCGGAATCTAATTATATAGGTCTTGATGGCAAGCAAATGGAGGGGCGGGGAGTTATACCTGATGTAATAGTACCTGCTCCGACACTTGCCTCGTTGCGCGTAGGTCGAGACCTCGACGTCGAAGCCGCACTGCAAATAATGAATGAAGAGAAAAATAAAAAAATTGAGCCTTAATAATTAACAAAAGAGAACATCAAGGTATTTGGAGATTTGGCAGGTATTTTAAAAAACAACAATTTAATACACTCAGACCGGCAAAAAATCTGCCGGATCGTTATCAGAGTGTGCTAAAAAAGGAGAATGTCAAATGAAAATTCGTTTTTCCATATTCACTGCAATTATGTGTATTGCATCAATTACATTCGCGGAATCAATGACCATAGACCTTGGCAAGGAATATGTTCTCGTACTTCAAGTGCCAGAATCACTCACTTTTAATGAAACATCCAATCAAACGGATAGCCAGACAATACTGCTCATGAAAGACAAAGAAGGGATTTGCAATATGCGTCTCACGTTTGTGAATCTCAAGCCGGTTAAGAATAAAAGGCCATTGGAGGAAGGTTTAGATAAAACGCTGGACAAACTCTCACAGCGGCTGCTACCCGATTCTGTCGAAAGTAAGATTAGTATTCAAAAGTTGTCTGAAAGCAAAATTCCAATTATCTACTATGAGCTTACTGACAAACGTGAAGATGCCGGCGATGGTCGTTATGTACTTGAGGGAGTCGGCATGTCAGACAGGTGTTTTTGTCACTTCACAATTATAATGCAGCAAAAAACATCTTCTGGAAAAGAAGAGTTACTCAACATGCTTGCATCTATGGATATAAATAAAAAAATCACACAACCATCAAAGCAATAAAATGGGGGATGTACCTCAAAATATCATAACAGTTTAATTCTTATGAGAGAATATGCGCCGAAAATATCAATGGGCACTTTATTTCCATCGATAGTCTAAAGGAGGCAACAATATGAGTATAGCAGACGAGATCGGGAAGCTTAATGAACTTAAGCAGAGTGGCGCAATTACTGAGGATGAGTACCAGAAGGAGAAAGAGACACCATTTACTGCTATTATACCTATCAAGAATACCCGCAATTTTTATTTAATCTCTTTTATTATTTAGATTTAGTCAACTTATAGGGCACCTAATAATATAAGAAAATCATTCTGTTAAAGCCTTTTATGTTATCTGGTAATTTACCAGATATATTATTTTTAAAAAAATGCTTGACTAAAAAATACTATTATACTACTTTAATAGTAAAATAATTAGCTAGGGACTTAAATTATGGAAACAACTTTAAATTGGACTGTCGATTTTTCATCCGGTGTGCATGTTTATAAGCAGATAATAAATATCATCTATGCTGCAATCGGAAACGGAGAACTAAGTGAAGGTGACAAGCTTCCGACAATCAAGGAGCTTTCCGAACAACTGGAAGTAAACCCTAACACAATAGCCAAGTCTTATCGTGAACTGGAACTAAAAGGAGTAATAGCCAGTAAGAGAGGTAACGGCTCTTATATTTCTGCAAATCAATTAAGTACAGTTACACTGACAGATGAAGAAAAAGAAGTCAGACTTAATAACCTTTTCAGCAGGATAATTGCCCAGGCAAAAAATGAGGGCATCACAGAAGATGAACTCATGGATTATATTATTAACAGGAGGAAGTAAAATGGGAAGGTTTAAAACAAGTTTTGATTTATTCAAACGATCCTTTGCTGTTATTAAAGAGAATAAAAAATTATTATTATTCCCTTTGATAGAATTTATTTTCATCATAATAATCGGGATATTTTTTATTTCCCCTGTTTTACTATGGAGTACCGGTTACCCTATAACAGATTCTTCACATTGGGCAGCCCTGGGAGAAAAGCTGATAACCATGACTGATACGAATGGCAAAAGGGCAGGAGTAATGACGTATGGTTTAACTGACAAAATTTTTTATGCCTGGGGTATTTTATTTTACCTGATCTCCATGTTCGCAGCGACCTTTTTTAACGTAGCATTCTATAATGAGATCATAAATGGATTGAACAACAGGGGTGTTTCAATTTTAAGAGGAATAAACACAGCTATGTCAAAGATCAAACTTATTGCAATATGGTCATTGTTTGCCGGGATTGTAGGCATTATTATCAAATCCCTGGAGGAACGGTTTGGCTTTGTGGGAAGATTGATTTTAGGACTGATCGGTATCGCATGGAGTGTGGCTTCTATCTTCGTTACCCCTATTATTATCAGGGAAGAAAAAAGATCAAATCCCCTGCAACTGCTCAAGACCTCCGCTCTTATGCTTAAAAAGACATGGGGAGAAGCCGTTATTGGTTACGTTGGGATAAGCGGATTTTTCATGATTGTCTTTTTAATAACACTTCCACTATTAATCGCGGCCTGCATTATTGTTGGTTTGACTATTCCTGTGATGGAGATAGTAATTGCATTAATGATTTGCCTGTATATAGTTTTTTTATTTGTGTTTGGATATCTGTGCGCCATTGCAAACCATGTTTATCGTGGTGCACTTTATCTGTATGCGACTGAAGGTGTTGTACCTGGCCCATATGATGAAGATATGATGAACAGGGCATGGAAAGTTAAGAAAGTGAAGGACAGCTAAACTTTAATTAGTGTGCATCCAAAAACTGTCGTTTTTGATGCGAGCAGTCAGCCATCAGCTTTCAGCTTTCAGCAAAAGGCATATAAAACAAAGGTTTGGCTGATAACTGATAGCTGAATGCTGAAAGCTTCATCCAGAAAAACCTCTTTCTGGATGGACACTAATTAAGAAAAAAACTATGTCATTTTTAAAATAAAAGTTAGCACTTTGAGAGTGTACTTTATATAATTATTGCTACTCTATTGATTTTGTATCCTTTAACAAATATCATACGCTTGTCTTCAGAGGAACAAGGTTCATGTAACTAATAACATCGTAATTGAGAACGCACTTTTAAATATCAATTAGTTCTTTATGAAATACCCATCGAATGTTTAAAGGAGGCAACAGTATGAGTATAGCAGACGAGATCGGTAAGCTGAATGAACTCAGGCAGAGCGGCGCAATTACTGAGGATGAGTACCAGGAGGCGAAAGAGGTTATATTAGCTGAAAATCAACCATCCAGCCGGGAAGAAGACTACATGGAAACCGATGTCAACCAGTGGGGAATGTTTATTCACCTGTCGCAATTCTGCGGTTATATTGTTCCCCTTGCCGGGCTGATTGTTCCCATTTTGCTGTGGCAAATGAAGAAGAACGAATCGGAGATTATTGATCAGCATGGACGCATCGTCTTAAACTGGATTATTACGGGGTTTATCTTTGCAATAATCTTTGGGCTGCTCTGTTTTGTTGTGATCGGGATACCTCTGTTGATTGCCCTGGCTGTAGTTGGAATTATCTTTCCGATTGTTGGGGCTGTGAAGGCTAACAACGGCGAAGTATGGTCTTATCCATGTTCAATAAAGTTTTTTAATATAAATTGAAGAAGATTGCACCTGTCAAAGAAAAACCTGTTTTTGAAAACACCTTACCCAGACATTTCTTGACACGCATTTTTCTTACACTTATACTCGCTTCAACCAAAAAATACTTATCAAGGAGAAAACCTGTGAAAAAACCGGTAAAAATAATGCCGTGTCTGGATATGCAGAACGGCCGCGTTGTAAAGGGTGTTCATTTTATTGATATAAAAGATGCCGGCGATCCGGTTGAATGTGCCCGTGCCTATTGTGCGTCTGGTGCTGATGAACTGGGGATGCTTGATATCACAGCCACTGTTGAGGGAAGGATGACTATGGTTGACGTTGTAAAACGTGTTGCAAAGGTCACAACAGTGCCGTTTACTGTGGGTGGGGGCATATCGGATGTGAAATCCGCCGGTCTTGTACTTGAGGCAGGAGCGAATAGGGTATCGGTCAGCAGTGCCGCCTTCAGAAGGCCTGAAGTCATCAGCGAAATGATAAAGACATTTGGGCCTGGAAAGATAACCGTAGCCATTGACGTGGACAAAAACCCTGAAATGCCATCCGGATATGAGGTATATATTGATGGAGGCCGTACAGCAACCGGTGCGGATGCGGTTGAGTGGGCAAAACGCGTTGACGGTTATGGTGTGCCTGTTATTCTGCCTACAAGCAAGGCAGGTGATGGCGTCAGGACAGGGTATGATCTCCCGGTGATAAGGCTTATAAAAGGTGCAGTATCAGCAGAGGTTGTTGCATCAGGCGGGGCAGGGGAGTTAAACCATTTTTACGAGGCCGCAGAGGCCGGCGCAACCATACTTCTAGCCGCATCTGTATTTCATTTCGGGATAATAGGGATAAAAGAACTGAAGGAATATCTTCATGGAAAGGGCGTCTCTGTGAAATTGAATAATATCGGTATAGGTAAATAAGGCCCTTTAAGATTACCTCTTATGATGGTACTGCCTTTTATATGGGCAGTACCGGTTTTATCTTTTCCAAAAAAATAATTTTGAGAGCTCCCTGAAAAAAAGGGGCATCAGGCCTGCTGCGATTATTACCATCCATGCAAATATATCAGGCATAGTTAACCTGAAGGCTGTTTTAAGGGGCGGAATAATCAGGATAGTCACCTGAAGCAATATGGCGATTGCTATTGCCCCGATTAGATACCTGTTGGACAGGATTCCTGTTGTGAATATGGTTTTCCGGTTATGCCTGAATGACAATGAAAAAAACAACTGGCTGAAGATAATGGACAGAAATGCCATTGTCCTTGCATATTCCAGGACATAGGATGGTGCAGAGTGATCAAAGGGGCTGTACCCGTGGATATAATATCCGTACCAGAATGTGATAACAGTAATTATTCCTATGGTAAGCCCGCCTGATATCACATTAAAGCCTGCCCTGCCTGAAAAGAAACCCTCATCAGGGCTTCTTGGTTTTTCCTTCATTACATCAGGATCAGAGGGGTCCATACCCAGGGCAACAGCGGGAAGTGAGTCAGTCAAAAGGTTTATCCAGAGTATCTGGGTGGCAAGAAGCGGCGCCTCCCACCCGGCTGTTACAGCTGCAAACATGGCTGTTACTTCACCGAGGTTGCTGGACAGCAGAAATATTACCGATTTTTTTATATTGTTATAGATGTTGCGTCCCTGTTCAACTGCCCTGACTATGGTTGCAAAATTGTCATCTGTAAGGATCATGTCAGAGGCATTCTTGGCTACGTCTGTGCCTGTGATTCCCATAGCCACACCGATATCAGCGGCCTTGAGTGATGGGGCATCATTTACACCATCACCGGTCATGGAGACGATCTTACCTTTTGCCTTGAGGGCATGTACAATCTTTACCTTGTGCTCAGGGGAAACCCTTGCAAAGACGGAATAATCAAGTATCTTTTCCTTTAACCCCATTTCACCCGCGTCATCGATCTCATTACCTGTTATTACCTGACCGAGGTGATCCGCAATACCAAGGGATTTTGCGATGGCAAATGCGGTGTTTCTGTGATCACCTGTGATCATTACGGTTTTGATGCCCGCTTCACGGGCCTGTTTTACAGAATCCCTGACCTCGTTTCGGGGGGGATCTATCATACCGATAATCCCTGCAAGGACAAGCTCCCTTTCCATATCAGAGGGTGGAACTAAGGAGTCTGCCTCTCTGTAAGCAGCACCCAGGGTGCGTAATGCCTCATTTGACATACTGTCCATTACCTGCCTGAACCTGTTTTTATGCCCTTCTGTCATCGGTACCGGTTTTCCGTCAACAAGCACACTGGTGCAAAGGTCTAAAAGGTTATCTATTGCGCCCTTTGTATTTACCACAAACCTCCCCTCATTCTGAGTAAGGGTTGACATGAGCTTACGATCAGAATCAAATGCATACTCTGATATACGCTGATTGGATGAGTTCAATCTCTTCCTGTCAATGCCGAGTTTATCTCCAAATTGCAGGAGCGCTGTCTCGGTCGGGTCGCCTGTAGCCTTGCCATCTTCATATGTTGCGTCACTGCAAAGGATCATGACCTCTGCCAGCCTTTTTGCATCATTATGAGCGATCTTCATATCTTCATTAACAGTGACAACATCAGTGGCAAGGGTAAAATATTTTACCACGGTCATCCTGTTCTGTGTAAGTGTGCCTGTTTTATCCGAACAGATAATATTGACAGAACCCAGGGTCTCAACAGCAGGCAGGCGCCTGATAATGGCGTTTCTTTTTGACATGCCTGTAACGCCTATTGAGAGCACAACAGCGACAATGGCTGCGAGCCCTTCAGGGATTGCAGCAACAGCAAGTGACACGGATACAAGGAACATCTCAACAAGATCACGTCCCTGAAAAAGGGAAACTGCAAAGATAAAAAGGCAGATACCTATTGCGGACTTACCAAGGGTCTTCCCAAGCCGGCTCAGCCGTATCTCAAGGGGTGTCTTGCCTTCCTCTTCGCCCTCAATAAGACCGGCAATTTTACCGACTTCCGTATTCATACCTGTAGCTGTAACAACACCTTCACCACGCCCGGATGTGACTATCGATGACATGTATGCCATGTTCTCACGATCACCGACAGGGGTTTTGGGATCAAGAACCATGTGTGCCTCTTTTTCAGAAGCCATTGACTCGCCTGTCAGAACAGATTCCTCTATGCGGATAGCAGCAGTATTGACGAGGCGGATATCCGCAGAGACAAACCTCCCTGCATCAAGGATAAGGATATCACCGGGTACAACCAGCTCTGCATCTGTCTCCATGACCTTGCCATCCCTTTTTACAAGGGATCTTGGTGAGGACATCTTCTTTAATGCCTCTATGGCATTACCTGCCTTGATCTCCTGAAAGACACCAAGTGCCGCATTAAGGATGATAACTGCCATGATAATAATTGAATCGACATATTCACCAAGGATAAGGGTGATTACTACCGCGGCAAAAAGGATATATATAAGCCAGTCATTCAGTTGAGAGAGGAAGAGCTGGAAAACCCCCTTTTTCTTTTGGGTTAACAGTCTGTTATACCCGTATTTACTGAGTCTGGCCTTTGCCTCATCTCCGGTAAGACCTGTTTCCAGGTTCACATTCAGTTCATTCAATATTTCTTCAACAGATTTTGTGTGTGGCATTTATAAATCGTTTAAATAAGTGGATAGAGATTTCAGGACGTTAATGTCTGTGAAACCATAACTATTGTAATGGAATCCAGAGCCCCTGTTCCGGTTATTGCTATTATTTCCCCCTTGTATATCCCCTGTATTCATTAAGAATGTATTCCGATGGCACTGCAAAACCAATACCTGATACAGGCACTCCATCATTTGAGAGCAGTTTCCAACTGACAGCGCCTATCACTTTACCATTTTTATCTATGAGGGGGCCTCCGCTGTTTCCGGGGTTAACAGGGGCTGAAAACTGAACAGCCCTTATCTCTGATGGCATCTGCTTTCTTACGCCGGTAAAGAGTCCGTCTGTTATTGTTGACTGAAGACCAACTGAACTTCCTACCGCATAAACCCTGTCGCCAGCCTGCATTGTGAGAGGATCCCTGAATTTTAAAAATGGCACCTTTTTATGTGTAGTTACCAGGATTAGGGCCAGATCATATCTGCTACTCTTTGAAATAACGCCTAAGGGGTACTCTTCCTGATTGTTAAGTATGGCGGTATGTACCCCGTTTACCTCTATAACATGTTTACAGGTAACAGCATAACCGTCCGGAGATATGAAAAAGCCTGTCCCGACATTCTTGTCTCCCTTTATGGTAAAGGTGCTTTTGATAGTATTGTCAATAGGGTTATTTTCATTTGCCCCAGGGTTTTCAGCCGATAACTGTACAACGTTATCCACCGATTCTTCACTCTTCTTTTTATGGATAACATCAGGTTCTGTGCCTTGATCATCGGGTGTCCGGTCTGAAAAATGCACCACCCCATCCTTGTCGACCCATTTATATGTATCGTCGGCATTATTGTAAGGCATGCCTGTAATAAACAGTATAACAATGGTTGTCAGTATTATCCTTATAGAATAGATCATACTTTTAACCTATTTAAGCTTTTCCTTTAACATGGCTATGAGCCCTTCAGGCTTTTCCTTGAGCAGTATCTCGCTGAATTGTGTCCTGTAGTTTTTAAGCAGGCTGACTCCCTCGATTTTTACATCATATATTTTCCAGGTTGTACCTTTCTTTTGCAGACTGTAATAGATAGGGGTCTTTACACCCTTACGGATAAGGTTGGTCATTACAAGAGCCTTTGTATCGGATAAAGGCTCTTCACCGGTGTATTCAACATGCTCGTCTGAAAACTCGGACTGTATTTTATCAAGGTAGGTGTTACCTAAAAACTGCCCGAACAAGTGTGCGAATTCAGCCTGCTGTTCAGGGGTAAACGCCTGCCAGTTTTTGGCAAGCGTAAGCCTGGCCATTCCATTAAAATCAAATGCCTCTTGAATGATGCCCCAGAGGATATCATGCTGTTCGGTTTTCTTTGCCGGGTCCGAGTAGGTTTGGTCATTAAGTACGACAAAGACCTTGTCTATCTTTTCTTTAAGGATATCAAATGGTTCAGAAGCATAAACACTGACTATACAGGTCATAAGTATAAAAATGCAGAGGATAGATTTAACTTTTTTCATATTGGTCTCCGGTGTTTTATTCATATTTTATTTTGCATCGCCAAACAGATATTTGCTGATCAGGTCTTCAAGATCAACAGCCGATTCTGTTTCAATGATAATATCTCCCGGTTTTAAGATTACATCGGAACCTCCGGGCGAAATCATAATATATTTATCACCGATAAGCCCTGCTGTTTTAATGGAGGCTATAACATCATCCTCCAGTTTTATGTCATTTTTGATGTTCATGGTTACAATGGCAAGTCTTTTTTCATGATCAAGTGTTATGGCTTGTATGGTGCCTATCTGTACCCCGGCCATCTCTACCGATGAGCCGGCCTTAAGGCCGGAAACAGACTGGAAACGGGCACGTAACTGATAATGATCAGACCTTATCAGGTCAAGATTGCCGAGGTGTACGGTCAGGTAACCGATACAGATAATCCCTATAAACATGAAAATTCCGACTGAAGTCTCTATAGATGATTTTTTCATTATTCCTCCATTCTATTTATCAAGCAGGCATCTTCCAGGTTTGATTCTGCTTCCCTTATCATATTCTCAAACTGAAGGTCTCTTTTAGCCTCTGCAAAACCCACATTGATTGAACAATCAAGGGATGATTTATTCAGTATCTCTTTTATCCTTGTTTTGGCCAGTATTTTTGAGAGTTTGCTGCATGTCTGACGGGCCTGTTCAAGGTTTGTATCGGGCAAAATTGCAATAATATTGTTAACGTTGTACCTGAAGCATATATCCGTAACCCTTAAGTGTGGCCTTAACTCCTCTGAAAAGCGTCTGAGCAGTTCCTGGACTATAACATGCCCGGCCTTTTCATGTATCTCATGAAGTTCCATTATCCTGAAGAGTATAATGGTAAAAACATAATTGTGTCTTTTGAACCTTGCGAGTTCCTCCATAAATCTCTCTTCACCTCTTGGCTGGGGCAGGAGCCCGGTAAGGGAGTCATGGCGGCTTTCAAGGCCGTTTACAAACTGTGTTACAACAGGAATGGTTGTATCCTTAAGGGCTTCAACAGGCCCCTCAAAGATTACCCCCCCCTCATGAAGCATGATAAGTCTCTGGGAGATATAGAATATCTCAGGTATCTCATGGCTTACAACAATACCTGTAAACCCGAGTTTGCGCTGATACTCGGAGATCATGCTGTGCACGGCGTTTCTTCTTATCGGGTCAAGGCCGGTTGTGGGCTCGTCAAACAGGACTATTTCAGGCTCTGTTATAAGGGATCTCGCAAGGGCAACCCTTTTTTTCATGCCCCCTGAAAGCTCTGACGGGTATTTATGGCCCATTGAGCCGATATCAAGCTGTTCCATTTTATCCATGACAATTTTCAGGACAGCCTTTTTTGACAGGCTGTTTTTTTCCTTCAGGGGGAGGGCAATGTTTTCATAGACTGTCATTGAGTCAAAAAGGGCTGTGCCCTGGAACATATAGCTGAACTTCTTTTTGATCTCGCTTTTTTCCTTGCGGGATAACCTTGATATGTCACGCCCATCTATAAGAATCTCACCTGAATCGGGCGAGATCAGCCCTATAATGTGTTTAAGAAGGACTGATTTCCCAACACCGCTCATGCCTATTATAGTGGTTATTTCACCCTTGTTTATGGTGAGGTTGACATTGTCAAGCACAACCTGGCTTCCAAAACTCTTTGAAACATTTCTGAATTCTATAAGACAGTCTTTGTTCATATATCCCCGTTTATTTTATGTGCCTGTTTAGAGCAGAAATGATGTCATGATATAATCCGAGACAAGCACAAGGACACAGGAGATAACAACCGCTGATGTGGTGGCATACCCCACCCCCTTTGCCCCGTGCCCCTCTTTCCTGGTATGTGTATAATATCCCTGGTAGCAGCATATTGTTGCTACAATAATGGAGAACACAATGGATTTTATGCCGCATCCGGTCAGGTCATCCATGGATATGCCCGATTCAACCCTTGAAAAATAGACACCTTCATTGAGCCCCAGTAAAATGGAACCTGTAAGATATCCGCCCCATATCCCGATAACATTGAATATGGCTGTAAGCAGAGGAAAGGATACAATTGATGCAGCCAGCCTGGGGCTTACAAGAAACCTGACCGGGTCAATATCCATTGTATCAAGGGCATCTATCTGCTCGGAGATCCTCATTATGCCTATCTCTGCGGCGATCGCTGACCCGGCCCGTCCTATTATCATAATAGCAGTAAGAACCGGCCCAAGCTCGCGGATAAGTGAGAGTGCAACAGCCGCGCCAAGCAGCCCCTCTGAACCGAACTTGGAGAGGGTATAATATCCCTGGAGCCCCAGCACCATACCTGTAAAGGCCCCTGTAAGGCAGATAACAAATACAGACTTGAGACCTATAAAATAGATCTGCTGGATGATCTTTGAAAACTGGAAGGGAAATGTAAAAATCTTGCAGAAACCCTTGAAAAAGAAACCGCCTGTCCTGCCCATCTCCCGGGTTATAAATATGGTATATTTCCCAAGGTTGTTGAACGGTAACATTATAGATTTTGCATTGACCATCTTTTAATAATCCCTGCCAGTATTGTCTGTAGAAATAACCGGAAATAATTTCCGGTCTAAATTAATCAGCATATTTATGACTGAATAAGATGTGGAATACATAACAAATAGTGTAATAATAATCAAATTTATAAAACAGCGGTAATAAAAGTAATAATTGCTAATTAATTATTATTAATATTTCAAAATAAGCTAAAATAAATTATATTAGCCCCTATTTGAGGGTTCATATCACCGGAATGTCAAAAAAATTCAAAACCTGTTGCAATTTATTTTTTCTTGACCTATATGAGCTGACATCATGATAGTTCTAAAAATATTTCTATCATGTGTGTTGCTGGAATAACTCAAATGAGTGTTACCAGAAGAAGTGCTTTATTCCTAAAAATCTTCCCGGCTAGGATTATTCACTCTACACCGGGATTCAATGGGGAGGAATTCTGATGGATGTCAAGTTGGATAGCCTTATAGAAAAGATCAGGAAAGAGGGGGTAGAAGAGGCGAAAAATAGCGCCGAACAGATTGTTAAAGAGGCAAATCAAAAGGCAGCAAGGATCATTGAGGATGCCGGTAAAGAGGCACAGAGGGCTGTCAGCGAAGGTAAAACAAAGGTAGAACAGTTTCGCGCAACTGCTGAGGCGGATCTGAAGCAGTCAGTGCGTAATGCCGAGTTGCTCCTGAAGGAAAAATTCAACAGGCTGTTTGATGCGGTTTTTAAACGTGAGGTGGGCGAAAAACTTACATCAGACTTCATGAAGGAGATAATCTTAAAGATTGTTGAAACCTGGGCCAGGGGTGAAGAGAAAGATATAATCTTAAGCGAAAAAGATAAGACAAATCTGGAGGCGGTTTTATTTGGCGGCATCAAGACAGACCTGAAGAAGGGTATCACGCTGAAGGTCGGCGCTGATGTTGCGAGCGGCTTCCGTGTCAGCCTGAAAGGATCGGAGGTCTATTATGATTTTTCCGATACAGCAATTGCAGATCTCTTAAAGTCACTCATCAATCCGAATTTAAAAGCTATATTGGATAAATAGGGATGGACAAGCATTATTATTTAATTGCCCAACTGCCAATGCTCTCTTTTGGAAAAGAACCGGGGCTGACCATTGACCGTTTTCTGGCTGAAGCGGAAAAATGGCTGGGTGCGGGTGACTATAAAACCCTGTCATCGATTGACCTCTCGTCAGTTGCCATTGAAAAAGGTGACCCGGATGGTCTGAAGAGATACAAAAAATTTGAATTTGCACTGCGAAGCGATATCGCAGCCTTTCGTGAGGCGCAACGAAAGGAGACAGATTATAAACCCTCAAGTTTCCCGGTCTCTGCAATAAAAGAAGGAAATCCTCTGGAGATTGAAACAAGATTTATTGAGTTCCGTTGGCAGTTTTTAGATGAAATGGAACGCGAGCACCATTTCGATTTTACAAAACTAATTATTTATTTCCTGAAGTTACTCCTGTTACAAAGGTATTTTACTTTTGATAAAGACAAGGGCCTTAAAAAATTCCAAATGTTATATCACGAGGTAACAGCATGAATCCCAATACCGGAAAAATTATTGGCGTTAACGGCAATATGGTAACTGCATCTGTTGATGGAAATATCATGCAGAATGAGGTTGCCTACATCATAAAAGGCGAAGAACGATTAAAAGCGGAGATCGTGCGCATTGGTGATGGTGTTGCTTTTTTACAGGTTTTCGAAAGCACAAAAGGTCTCACTATCGGTGATGATATTGAATTCAGCGGCCAGTTGCTGTCAGTTCAGTTAGGGCCGGGCCTCTTAACACAGATTTACGATGGTCTGCAGAATCCGCTCCCCGAGCTTGCAGAAGAGTATGGTTTTTTCCTGCCGCGCGGCGTTGAGTTTAAACCCCTGGATGAAACAAAAAAATGGCGGTTTACCCCAACAGCAAAGCCGGGTGATGTGGTCATTGCAGGGCAGGAGATAGGTTCTGTGCCGGAAGGAGTTTTCGATCATAAGATCATGGTTCCATTTACATTCCAGGGTGAGTATGTTGTAGAAGAGATAGTAAAGGCCGGTGATTATACAATCGTCGAAAACATAGCCCGTGTAAAGGATGATAAAGGAAAATCCCATAACATAACCATGAGCTTCAGGTGGCCGGTAAAGATAGCCATTAAATCATATAAAGAAAAGATAGTTCCGATTGAACCGCTGGTCACGCAGGCGCGTATTATCGATACATTTTTCCCGGTTGCCAAGGGTGGTACATTCTGTATCCCCGGGCCATTTGGTGCTGGTAAAACTGTTCTGCAACATGTTTTAAGCCAATACGCCCAGGTAGATATAGTTATTGTTGCTGCATGCGGTGAGCGTGCCGGTGAGGTTGTTGAGCTGCTGCGCGAATTCCCTGAACTGGAAGATCCGCGTACCGGCAAGACACTGATGGATAGAACAATAATTATCTGTAATACGAGTTCAATGCCTGTTGCTGCCCGTGAGGCATCAGTTTATACAGCCGTAACACTTGGCGAATACTACCGCCAGATGGGGCTTGATGTACTCTTAATGGCTGATTCCACATCCCGCTGGGCACAGGCAATGAGAGAGTTATCAGGGCGGCTTGAAGAGATCCCCGGTGAAGAGGCATTCCCGGCATATCTGGAATCCAGGATAGCCGAGTTTTATGAACGTTCGGGTCTTGTAGAACTGATTAATGGCAAGGTCGCAAGTCTTACAATAGGTGGAACAGTAAGCCCTGCAGGCGGTAACTTTGAAGAACCTGTGACACAGGCAACCCTTAAGGTTGTCGGTGCCTTTTTAGGATTATCGCGTGATCGTGCAAATGCGCGCCGGTTTCCATCCATCCATCCGCTCGACAGCTGGTCAAAATATAAAAGCTTTGTTGACCCGGAAGAGATCGCTTTTTCCCGTGACATGCTTCAGAGGGGAAATGATGTGGGCCAGATGATGATGGTAGTTGGCGAAGAGGGGACATCAAATGATGATTTCCAGCTCTATCTTAAAGGTGAATTTCTTGACAGTGTTTACCTCCAGCAGAATTCGTTTGATAAAGTAGATGCCGGTACAAGCAAAGAGCGTCAGCAATATGTGTTTAAAATGGTAAACCGGGTCTTGAAAACGGCTTTTCAACTGGATGACAAAGAAAAAGCGCGCGGTTTTTTTAACCGTCTCCGTCAACTGTTCATAGATTGGAACTACATTGCTATGGATTCAACTGAATTTACGGCACAGGAAAAAGCAATCGACACATTAATAAAGGAGAATTCCGGAAATGAGAAAAGTCTATAATAAAATTCTCAGCATTAGCGGAAATGTTATCACCGTTAAGGCTTCAGATGTAGGCTATGAGGAACTCGCTGAAATTAGCACCCAGCGCGGAAAGTCTTTGGCGCAGGTGATCAAACTGGATGGTGACCTTGTCTCTTTACAGGTCTTTGCAGGTAGCCGCGGGGTTTCTATCAGTGATGAGATCAGGTTTCTCGGTCATCCCATGCAGGTAACCTTTTCGGATAACATGCTCGGTCGTATCTTTGATGGCGCAGGTAACCCGCGCGATAAGGGGCCACAGCTTACGGATAATATGATTGAGGTGGCCGGCCCCAGTGTTAACCCATCCAAACGTATTATACCCAAACGCATGATACGCACAAACATACCGATGATTGATATCTTTAATTCGCTGGTAGTTTCGCAGAAGCTGCCTATTTTTTCAGTTTCAGGCGAACCTTACAACGAACTGTTAGCAAGGATTGCATTACAGGCAGAGGTTGATATGATCATCCTTGGCGGTATCGGCCTTAAATATGATGAATACATGAAATTCAAAAACACACTGGAAGAGGGTGGCGCACTTTCACGCTCCATCTTTTTCATGAATACCGCATCTGACCCGATTGTTGAGAGCCTTATGGTGCCTGACCTGTCTCTTGCTGTGGCAGAAAAATTTGCGCTCAATGGCAAGGATGTACTTGTTCTTCTCACTGACATGACGAACTTTGCCGACGCAATGAAAGAAATAGCAATCACCATGGAGCAGGTTCCATCAAACCGCGGTTACCCGGGCGACCTTTACAGCCAGCTTGCCTCCCGGTATGAAAAGGCGGTTGACTTTGAAGGCGCAGGTTCTATTACGGTTCTTGCGGTTACGACAATGCCCGGCGATGATGTTACACACCCTGTGCCTGATAACACCGGCTACATCACTGAGGGCCAGTTCTATCTGCATCATGGCTCCATTGACCCGTTTGGATCATTGAGCCGTCTCAAACAACAGGTAAATGACCCGAAGAGCAGCCGCAAGGACCATCGTGCAATAATGGACGGTATGATCCAGTTGTATGCACAATACATAGAGACTGAAGAAAAGCGCTCTATGGGCTTCCGTATGAGTAACTGGGATCAGAAATTGCTTAAATATGGAGAAAAGTTCAAGGAACAGATGATGAATCTTACGGTAAATGTTCCTCTTGAAAAGGCCCTTGACCGTGGATGGGAAATACTTGCCGAATGTTTTACATCCGACGAAACAAGGATGAGAACGGAATTGATTAATGAGTTCTGGCCCAAAAGTGTAAAATAGGAAAATAGCCCTATGGCAAAAATAAAATACACAAAAAATGAGCTGAAGCTCCAGAAAGATAATCTCAAGCGGTTTACAAGGTATCTGCCGACACTGGAGCTCAAAAAACAGCAACTGCTTGTGGAGATCCGCACTATCCAGAATGGGGTGGAGCGACTGGAGGCAGAGGCTAGGTCAATTGAACAGGATGTGGCAAACTGGGCCGGTGTATTCGCTGAGGATGTGGATCTGGGCAAGATGTTTACTGTAAAAGAAACCATTACAGATACCGGTAATATCGCCGGCATTGATATCCCGCTCTTTAAGGATGTTATCTTTATTGATTATGAATATGATCTTTTTAGTACCCCGATCTGGGTGGATAAAGCCCTGGAAGTAACAAAATCCCAGATCAGGCGCATGTCAGAATTAAAGATACTGCATAAACAGCAGGAGATTATCCGTGAAGAGCTTCGCATTACGATCCAACGTATCAAGCTGTTTGAAGAGGTAAAGATACCGGAATCAAAAGAGAACATCCGGGTAATCAGGATATTTCTTGGTGATCAGATGACCGCTGCTGTTGTACGCGGTAAAATTGCCAAGGCAAAACTCGAAAAAAAGAAGAACGAGGAGGCCCGGGCATGATTATTCCCATGAAAAAATGCACATTGTTTTTCAGTTCAAGATATCATGAGGAGGCCCTGCTGCAGTTGCGCAAACTGGGTGTCCTGCATATCCAGGATGTTAAACCTGTGTCAATTGATGATATCCAGCACCTGATAACAGATATCGATAATACGGACCGTGTTTTAAAATTTTGGGAAACAGCGCCTGAGATTGAACAAAAATCAGATGATGAACCTTTAAATATTGTTAACAGGACACTTTCCCTCTTAAGCCAGAAAGAATCCATAACCCGTGAACTGGATGAATATCAGGTTATGGCAGACTGGTTCAGGCGATGGGGCGATATTTCATATAGCTCAGTTCAGACGTTGAGAAATGCTGGTCTGTTTGTCCGTCTGTATCTCACTGATAAAAAAGGGTTTGCTTATATACCTGAAGAAAAACAGGTGTTTGTTGGAGGTACTTTAAACGGCATTATATACCTGGCTTTGATATCACAGTCAGAAGATGAGCGGCTGGACCTGCGTGAAGAACCTGTTCCAAGGATTGAACCGGACGAGGTACGCACAAAAATAGTTGAACTTGAAAATAATTATAAAAATATTTCTGATCAGTTGCACTCTATAGCTGCTTATAGGGATGTGCTAAAAGCATACCGCCTGAAACAGGAAAAAGGCCTGGAATTCAGCCGAGTAAAATCGGGAATGGGTGATCTTGGTGATATCTCATATCTCCAGGGTTATTGCCCTCAGGATGTTACAGTCTCCCTTCAGCAGGTCGCGGATGAACATAAATGGGGCTATCTGATAGATGATCCTGATGATCCAACTCTGGTTCCCACATTAACAAGAAATTCAAAGTTCGCTAATATGGCCAACCCTCTGTTCAAGTTTATGAACACCCTTCCCGGTTATGATGAGCAGGATGTCAGTTTTATTTTTCTGGCATTCTTCAGCATGTTCTTTGCAATAATCATTGGTGATGGCGGTTATGGATTTATCTTCCTGGCGTTAACCACATTCATGAAGATAAAATTTAAAAAGAAGAACAGCGAATTTGTCAATCTGATGTTTCTATTAAGCGGAGCAACATTGGTGTGGGGTCTGATAACAGGGAATTGGTTTGGATCAAAGACTATTGCCGCGCTGCCATTTTTGAAGCCGTTTATTATAGGGAAACTTGACAGTTTTGGCGAAGAATCAGAATCCTTTGTCATGCTGCTCTCTTTTATTATAGGTGTTGTTCATTTAAGCGTTGCCCATTTGATGCTGGCTATTAAAAAACGCAATATGACATCCTTTGCTGAATTCGGATGGGTATCAGTTTTGTGGGCGGTCTTTTTTCTTGCCAACAATCTTGTGCTTGGCCGTGAGATGCCAGGGTACGCAATGAACCTGCTCTGGATAGGTCTGGGGATTATTTTACTGTTTGGAAACTTCCAGAAAAATATCCTCAAAGGTATTCTTATAACCCTTTCAAATCTTCCGCTCA
>CAZCMD010000082.1:0-19882 GCA_964499695.1 uncultured Desulfatiglans sp. | reverse complement strand
AAACTAATACAATAGATATTGAGCATAAGAAACCTGTGTTGCTGATAGAAACAGGATAGACCTCAGTAACATTTTTATAAAAGGCAAAGTTATCAAATGCTACAAGGAACAGGGCCGTAAGGCTGACAAGCCAGAAACCCCTGATCTCCCGTTTGTTCAAAGAGGTCGTTATTCCATTGAGATATTTCTCTGAAAAACTATTCTTCATTTTTTTTACCGACCCTTTGTTTACGAATTACGAAAAACATACATATAAACAAGACAAGGAGAAATAGAACGAGTTCGAGCCAGTGGATCATAACCATATTTTCCCAATAAAATATGGCCCTGTTTTTTAATATATTTCTATGTGAAGTTCTTACTGAAAACTCATTATTAACCTCAACCTTGACAGTATCTTTTTCCACATGCACCTCAAGGAAATGAAAAGACGGCTGTTTCCTGTCCATGTTGTATGGTGCTTCCCCTGTGCCCCCTGTAATGGCGTAAGGAATGCCCCTCAGGTTACCTTCATAATAGCCATTAATATCTGATGCAAAGAGATGAGTAACGTCATACTTTTGAAAAAGATCAATAAGCCTTGATGATATTTCTTCAGGCAAAGACTGACTGCTGTTGGGGCCTTGCGGGTCATAAAGGGGTCTGTGCATAAATATAACCCTGTTATTATATGTCTTTGCCTTCTCAAGCTCTTTTTTAAGCCATCCCATCTGCGCCTGGTCAACCCCATCCTCTTCAACAGTATCTATGACAATAAAAAAGCTTTTCCCGACATTGAATGAATAATGCAAAGGTCCGAAAATATCCTGGTACAATTCCCGTCCACCCTTAAACTCATTGTCGCCCATAACAGTAAGAAGGGGTATCCCCAGGTTATGATCTATCTGTTTAATCAGGTGGTGATAGTGACCTCTCCCTCCTTTTAAAACCGCATCACCGAGGTCAATGGTAAAGGCAATATCAGGGTCATGATCAACCTGTTTAAGCATCCCTTCAAAAACATGCCTGCCAAATCTGTTTCCGCCGAATACGGCAAATGAAAATTGCTCAGGGTCTTTAACCTCTATTTTTTCAAGATTTGAAGATATCCATTTCCCATCAGGCAGTGGTAGCGTATGGTGATAGATCTTGAGAGACAGAAACCCGATAACAATAATTAGCAGAATCACCCATATTTTTGAATGGCCTTTAAGATAAATTAGAGATTTTGAAATTACGGGCATATTCCCCTGTTTCCTTTATAATGTTTTCGACAATCTTCCCTGACTATATAGATATGAACTTTACCGGATAATGACCGTAATATTATCATTTGGTAATGTCCGGGGATGTAATGGTAGATTTGAATCTCTTATAAAGTGGTCTTGGGAAGGGTGAAGGTAAACATGCTACCCTTTCCCGGTTCACTTGATACGGATATTTCGCCGTGGTGTGCTTGAATAATGGCCTTTGCAAGGCTCAGGCCCAAGCCTACACCCTGAAGAGATCTGCTGCTGTCACACCTGTAGAACCTGTTAAAGACCTTCGGGAGATCTTCAGCCGATATGCCGATACCGGTGTCCGCCACAGAAACGGTCACCTTATCCTGATCCTCTACAATGGTGAATGTAACAAGCCCTTTTTCTGGGGTGTATTTCAAGGCATTATCCAGAAGGTTTGCTATCACCCTCTGTATTTTTTCTTTGTCTGCCTTTACTATGGCTCTTTCTGTCTTCTGTATGATCTTAATGTCCTTGTCTTCTGCAATTGGCTGGAAAAGCTCGCATGCCTCACTGATAATTTGAGAGAGATCAACATCACTGATATCCAGTTTTGAAACACCTGCCTCTGCCTGGGAGATATAGAGCATTGTATTGATCATTACCAGCAGGCTGTCACATTCCTCTATTATACTGCCTGCCATTGCCTCATATTCCTTATCAGAGCTTGCGGTCATAAGGGTGGTTTCAGCAATCCCCCTTATCCTTGTGACAGGGCTCCTTAAGTCATGGGCAATATTGTCGCTGATCTCCTTTATGTCACTTATAAGGGTATGCAATTTTTCAAGCATCATGTTAAAGGTAGTGGCAAGCCTGTCCAGCTCTTCACCGTACCCTTTTATTTTGACCCTTTTATCAAAGAGGCCGCCTGTTACCTGGATAGCTGTTTCAGTCACCTCCTCTACACCGGAGAGTGCACGCCGGGCCATAAACCATCCAACTACTGTTGAAAAGATGAACATCAGCCCCATAATGACCATGAATATCTGTCTGAAAACAGCAAGGAACCGGTTTGTCTGTTCTGTTGAAATCATTATCTGCAGGATATAATCCTTTCCCAGGCGGTTGTATAATGCCCTTGCCTCATACTCGCTTCCGGGGATAGATATGGTCTCAAAAAAGTATTCATTTCCGCCAAGAATGCTGTTTATCGCCTTTCTGCCAGGGCCTAATTTCCAGCGTGTATCATCAGTATTGGCAATGGTCTCTCCATTCCTGTTCATTAGCCTGTAAAAAACCTTTTGTACCCCTTCTGATTCAGCCTCAAGCATCATGGCGGAGCTGACATGGTGAATGGTCTTTCTTTCCAGAAGCAATGAGATCTCTTTCGCCTCACCCAAAAGGTTCTGGTCAAGCTCCTTATTGAGGCTCGATGATAAAAGAAGGTTAAAGAAGAAAAAACCAAGGAGTATTGAAATGAAAAAAATAGCTGAATACCATAATGTCAGCCTGAAGGAGAGGGTATTAAGAAACCTGTACCTATTCTTTGATGGCATACCCGACTCCGCGGATGGTATGGATGAGCTTTTTGTCAAAGGCCCTGTCAATTTTATCCCTCAACCTGCACACCCTTGCCTCGACAACATTAGTCTGGGGGTCAAAATTATAATCCCATACATGTTCCATAATCATGGTTTTTGATACAATCTTGCCCTTATTGCGCAGCAGGTACACCAGAAGGACATACTCCCTGGGTTGCAGTTCTATCTTTTCATTGTTTCTTGTTACTTCATGGGTAAGGAGGTTTACCTTAAGGTCTGCAATCTCAAGTAGCCTTGGGTCTGATAGATTGCTGCCGCGTCTTAAAAGGGCATGGATCCGTGCAAGAAGTTCTGAAAAGGCAAAAGGCTTGGTCAGATAGTCATCACTACCTGTCTGGAGCCCCTTTACACGATCTTCTACAGACTGCTTTGCGCTGAGGATAAGGACAGGTAATTTGCTTCCTCTAGATCTAAGTTGGTCAATAAGTGCAAGGCCGTCCAGTTTTGGAAGCATTATATCTATGATAGCGGCATCATAGGATTCAGATGAGGCAAGATCAAGCCCTGTCTCACCATCTGCAACATGGTCAACAACAAAACCCGCCTCCTTCAAACCTTTTGTGATAAAAGAGGCAATCTTTATGTCATCTTCAACCAGAAGTATCCGCATTAACCAGCTCCTGACTACATTGGTAAAATTCTTAACAACCTATAGTGTTCCAAATTAAGTCGGTCAATATTTTAATGTTGACTGTAAGTTTTTACTCCGTGCTCTCCGCCTGTCACGCCATAGCTTCAGCGAAGGCGGATGTACTCCGTGGTGAAAATTCTTTATTTAAAATGGCATATCAGATGATTCAAAACCCCTTACCTCTTTTTCAATGTTACGCCAACTCCTCCAAGATGTATATTCTGTATTATGGTCTCAAGGTCAGGGCTTTTTGTAAGCCGGTCAATATAATCCTGGTCCATGGAGCCCCAGTTATGGGATACGATAAGCCCTCCGGGGCGGACGAACGGAAGGAGTTTGTTAAGGTAATCCAGGTACCCATCCTTGTCTGCATCAAGAAAAAGTATATCTATAGGCTCTTTTACCCTTGCCACCTCTTGATGTGCATCACCTTCAACAATGGTAACCAGTTTTTCCATGCCCGCCTTTTTAAAATTAGCCGTAGCAAGTTTCACCTTGTCCGGATCTATCTCAAATGTTGTGAGCTTACCCCCGGTGGTTCGCAGGGCCATTAATAACCAGAGGCTGGAATAACCGTTTGATGTGCCTATCTCAACCACATGCTTTGCACCAATAGTCTCAGCAAGTACACGAAGCAGCCTTCCATCATCCATCGGGACATTCAGCATCCCTCTCTGATTTGCTGCGATCTCATCAAGCACATCCAGTATTTTTTTCTCCTGTGCATCCTTTGGCACAGGTAATGTTTCACTGGACGCAGGACCTCTCCCTCGGCCAAACCAGCCTCTCTGCTGACCTTCAGAAACTAAAGGTATGCAAAGAGAGATAAAAATCAAAAGGATTGTGGGGATTGTAATAATTTTTTTCATGGTCTCCTCCCTGTTTAAGGTATGCGGTACATTCAAGATACATTATCAATGGTACCCTTATAATATAAAAAGTTAACCGAAATATGACCGAAAGATTACCATTTGGTAATATATTTTTTACCACGGAGTTCACGGAGAGCACGGAGAAAATCAAGTTCGCTTGATCAAAAATGCCTGTTTGGCATTTCTGTCAAAACCGGCTGATTCATAAAACCTGAATGTCTCCTCATTCAGCCTCCCGGTCATGAGCATAACCTTGTAACAATTACATTCCCAGGCAAAATCAATGGCCTTTTCTAAAACTGCCCTTCCATATCCATTTCTCCTGTGGTCTCTGCGGGTGACCACATTTTCAATCAGGCCATAAGAGCGGCATGACCTTGTGAGGTTTGGAACGATTATTATGGCACATGAACTGATAAGCTCATCTCCCATAAAAACACCATAGTATTTTATGTTTTTATTTTTCTGTATATCATCCCAGACCCTTAAAATTAAATGAGGTTCAGGGGAGATGTCATTATCATGCAGATGTGTGTAAAGCCCAAGGAGCTTATCAAGTTCATCTGATTTTATTTCACGGATATCCATTTTTATGGTCTCTCTTTTTCCACAAGCCTTGTTACTGTATCACAGTGAAAACATTTTCTATTATGGACAGAAATCATACCTCCGCACCGTGTACAGGAATGTTTTTAAATTGATCATCATTAAATTCATTGATCCCGGCCCGCTTGATATATTGCAGATTATCCATGATACTCATGTTATAGTTTTTTCTATAACGTTTATCCATCCTTTTAGTCTCTTTGCAGGGGTACTGTTCGCATTCATAACAGAAGGTGAAATCACCAGTTTTTCCATGATTGATGCCAGTGCATTTTTTAAAGAGGTAGGTGCACTCCCTGCCCCTTGAGCGGCAGCCTTTACAGCTGCTGCATTTCAGTTTGTTAATGCCTGCAAGATACCTGCTACACAGGGCGCAGTTCATGCCGCAGGGAGCAACGAGTTCTTCAGGGGATGGGGTGGATTTTATCATTTCAATATTACCCAATTATATTTGCAATCAGTGTTTCTCACTATTTCATAAAGCGAAATATTACCCTTACTTGAAGCCTGTAATGAAGTATTATCGTATGTTTATCATAAAAGCATCTGTTTCGTCATTCCCGCGCAGGCGGGAATCCACTTTCTTTGTTTAACAGAAAAATTGGATGCCCGTCTTCACGGGCATGACGGAGTATTAAGATTATTCCAACAATATCTTAAATTATTTCTTGGTTTTTTTGGGCACTAATGAGCTTTTCCTATTTTTAAGGAACTGCCAGCATATTATACGTATCACCAAAGCAATGCAAATAAAAGGCAACCAGACCCAAAAGATTTCATTCACAATGATCTCAATGCCCCTTCCATTAAGAAAGCTTTTTATACCGATCGGAGAAACTTTAATGGGTGTAACCGGGAAAAAATACCTCTTTTCAATAAATGGTGAAAGAAGGGCAATGCCCAGACCTCCATTAGTGAAGGCATCAAGTATGCCGTGAATGGCGGTCACAAAAGAAAAATATGCAGCATATATACATCCCTGCTTCCATTCGCTTTTCCCGGCCCATGCGAGTATAAAACCTGTAACAGTACCGAGTATACATGAGAAAAAAATGGAATGGAAAATTCCCCTGTGTCCCCAGAAGCTTGTATATGGGATTCCCAGTTTAAAACCTATTACATCAGCATCCGGTATAACCGGCAATAAGACTGCCAATACCCAGAACCCTTTAGGATAAGACCTTTTATTGATTGCATTCCCTGAAATAACTCCTGTAAAGGCGTGAGTCAGTATTGTAGCCATATATTCTCCTTAAATCAGATTCTCTCTGCAATAAATACGATAATCATGGCAGCAGGGACAAGGAGCAGTTGTGCGAGCAATGTCCCGGCCAGGCGGCTCAGATCAAGCCAGATAATTGAATGCTTTGCTGAATAAGCTAATGTTCCGATCATGTGAATGATAAAGGTCAGAACAATAAGAAAATATAATGTGATATCCATTTAATTGCCTTCATTGGTGTTCAAAATAAAGCAAGGGCACGTTTCTATGCATTAACAATAAAAGCCTACTCCGCCGTCATGCCCGTCCCGCATAAGTGCGGGATAAATTCCGACGGGCATCTATTTGCTTTAACTTTTAATTTTAAAATAGATTCCCGCCTTCGCAGTGGTGTCGTAATACCTAAATCAGCGAAGATATGCAAATCGTTAAGGGGTCTTTAGTAGGGTCAGGATTTACTCCTGACCGAATTTTATGTAGAGACAAGGCATGCCTTGTCTCTACAAGGTGGGGTGTAAAACCCCGCTCTACGAAAAACCATTCTATCACCTAAAAATGACGTTGTGACACACTCTGTTCGCAGGAATGACGATCACAGGTCTTTAATTCTATATTTCATTGAGAGTCATTCGAACTGTAGGGACACAGTGCGCTGTGCCCCTACATTAGCATGACACCACACTCTTATCTTTCTCTCCTGCCTCTTCCCCATACCAGTTAATCCGCCGGGTCATAAACATTACGACTGCTATAATCACCAGTAACCCGATACTTCCCATGAGCAAAGCATAATCCTCAAGCTGTAGAACAATAAAGAGGTAGCCATAAAGGACAAGAAGCAGCCCCATGATACTGGCTGCAAATCGGGTGTTAGGAATTATGGCCTTTGCATAACCTGAAATTATTAGGGTCACAGATGCCGCAGAGATTATATATGCAAGGTTGAAGTTAATGTGCTCTGAAAGGGAAAGCACAAGGGTATAAAAGATGAGCATTGCTATACCGATCAGGATGTATTGTATCGGGTGAATCTTCTGCCTGTATATCACCTCAGAAAAAAAGAATGCACCAAAAGTGAAGAATAGGAACATTACCGCGTATTTGGCAAGCCGTTCTGATTTCTGGTATGTGTCAGCGGTCATGATGAGCTTAACCCCAAAAGCGGATGGGGTTACATCATATTGCTTACCCTCCCAGAACTGGGGATAGTTTCTGTTAAGATGCAGCACCTTCCAGGATGCCTCAAATCCCCTATCATTAATCCTTCTTTTATCAGGCAGGAATGCACCTTCAAAAGATGGTGAGGGCCAGTCCGAAATTATGTTGACCAGATTTGTTTCTCCAACAGGTATCAAGGATAGCTGGTCACTTCCCTTGAGGTTAAGGTCAAAGGAAAAATCGCCATTACCATTTAACGCCATGAGATCAAGCTGCACACTTACTCCTGCAGGGGCGATATCGGCTGTTTTAAGACCTGGTGTGGTCTTGCAGGGTTTTTCATTATAGATGATATCTATCCTGTCCTCTATGCCGCGCATATCTGTGATACCTACTGAGAGCACTGCCTTTTCCCACTCTATGTTATTCGGGTCAATGTTAAGCAGTGCTACCGAGGGTATCCTGAATCTGCCGTTAAACTTCAGGGCGCTGCTATATACTACAGTCTCAAAGATGCCTCTTTTGCGTCTTTCATGGGTTATTTCACCTTTAACAGACAGTGTTTCAGGCAATATATAAAGGTATTCAAGGCTGTATTGTTCTGCCCCGGTGCTATCTGTATAGTAATTCCTGAAGGGCACTGTGATAAAAGGGCCGGTGATTGTCTGGCTTCCACCCCATTTCTGATTGATCTCTGTTACAACCGAATCACGCCTTTTATGCCTTTCTGTTATGAGGTTCTGGATCATCAGGGCAGGTATGAGCAAAACCAGTATCAGCACACCTATTGCCATGATTTTTATAGTTGTAGATTTTGAAATATAATTTGCCGCCTTGCCTATACTATCCTGTATCTCTGTCATTTTTACCTCCAAATGGGTTACCTGTTATACATACCGGTGACTTAAATAATTCATCCTGTGGATGTTTCATCCCCCTGCGGGAGGGACAAGGGAGGGGGAGATATCCAAGTCACCGGTATTTCGTTTTTAAAGGGCAGTCTTATGTCCTTTTTAGAGGTGATTATTCCCTGGGAATATGTATTTATTAGGAAGATAGTATGAATAATGTGTGAATTTTTACAGGGTGCAAGGCTCAAGGCGCAAGGTGAAAAGATGAAAGAAAAAGACTCAAAGCTGAAGGCTGGAAGCTCAAAGATGAAAGGTGGAAGATTAAAGCTGAAAGCGAAAAGTTCAAAGGGGTTGTAACTACCCGGCTAAACCTCTATCTTCAGGTAACAGATCTTTTTTCCCCACATGCGGAACTTATCTTCATATTCTGTGGTTACGAGGCGTGCATCAAGGTCTGTGCTGTGCAGATCATCTGTTACTTCTATGATATTCAAATTGCTCTCTCTGAACTCTTCCAGTGTAAATGAAAACAGATCAATGTTATCGGTCTTGAATTCAATAAAACTGCCAGGTCTGAGCGCATTTTTGTAACCCTCAAGAAATCGCCTGTGGGTAAGCCGTCTTTTTGCATAACCCTTTTTAGGCCAGGGGTCACTGAAATTAAGATATATGCCCGCGAGTTCACCCTGATCAAAATATTCGTTCACATCAATGACATTTTCATTCACGAAAAGGATATTGTTCTCTTCTGCACTTACAGCCTTTTCAAGTGCCCGGATGATGATGCTACCCCTGGATTCAAATCCGATATAGTTGTTATCAGGGTGTAGGTTTGCCTTTTTCATGATGAACTGCCCCCTACCGCAGCCGAACTCTGCGTATATCGGGTGCCCATTACTAAAAACCTCACCCCATTTGCCCCTTTTTCCCATAGGTCTATCAACAAGATATCTTGTATGGCTGGCAAGCTTCTGATCAATATTTTTTATCTTTCTCTGACGCAACCCGAACCTCAATCATTTATAGTAGTCCACATACCTCACTCAAGTGTATGGGCGGTATTAGTAATACCTGAAGTGGTTATTGTCAATTATACATAGCGTCTTATATAATGCACGTCAGTATGTTTTGGGCAGAGGCGAAAAGTAAAGCAAGGTGGCATATAAAATGCCCCCCTACAAAAAATTGAAATACAATAATGATTGCAGAGTTGTTGGATTGGGGTGCTAATAAAAACTGGATTCCCGATCCAGCCTACACCAAGGTTATGGCCTGGCAGTCAGGTCGGGAATGATGAAGGTCTCGCCCCTCAAACTCCTCTGACTCCTCCTCCCGGTATAAGAGGCATTTATGATTCTATTAGGTAATCTCCTTTTTCTCCCTGTTATTCTCCAGCCATTTTTTATTCTGAAAAATAGGAAGGCTAAAAATATTTTAAAAAATAATTAATTTTAGCTAAAGAAAATTTCATTTAATCCGATAGATATATAACTGTTAAATAGTACTTGTAATGTAGAAGGCTATTAATTTGCCTCTGTATCCAATAAATATTTAACGGAAACTGAAGGTGATAAGAAGGAAAACTGATTGGAGTCAATTTGGTACATTGATTAATAGTTAATAAGAATATTTACTTATAATTTATATGTTCTATTTGTTTTACCGGTTTTTTTGATTTTGTAGTTGTTTAAATGCTGTATTTCCTGGAAGGTTGTTACACCCTTTCTAAAGTTGTTTTGCTGTTGTTTTTCTTATAGTTCAAACCCGGTTTTTATCAAATTACAGAATTGTTATTAAAGTAAAATGAGTTTGTCAGGCAAACGAATTTTTTCCTTATATTTTTTGGCCTGATTCAATGAAAACCATTAACTTGCTTCATTCATGAAGACTGTCCGTATCCTGTGACCTCTTATTCCTGATTGTTACCTTGATGTTCCCTGGTAATACCCGGGGTGATTTTTGGTAATTAAAGATCAACAGTGCTGACTTTTTTACAGCCACAATGGAGGATGATGAAAATGAGAGATTATATCAAGTTAAGATACACGCTCAAGATTGCTTTTTTACTTGTATTTCTGGCTTTAAGTGAAACCTGTATACTGGCTTCAGATACAATTATTGTCGGAAATAAAAACCTTTCAATAAGTACTCTGTCAAAGGAAACGATCCAGAAAATATTTCTTGGGGAGCAAACAACCTGGGAAGATGGAAGCAAAATAAAATTTGCCTATTTACAGGTTGACCCTACCGATAAGATATTCCTCAGGGAATACATGTACTACACAAACATCAGATATATACGCCACTGGCGAACCCAGGTTTTTTCCGGTAAGGGAGAAATGCCCCCCATGTTGAAGTCTGATGCAGAGATGTTGCAATTTATCCAGGATAACAAGGGTTCTATAGGTTTTGTTACAGGCAGTGCAGATATAGGTTCAGTAAAGGCCCTCACTGTTAAATAGAACGACTGATTTAAAAATTTATTCCTTATGAAAATACAATTGGAGGATATCATGAAAGCAAAACATATTATTTCTTTTTTACTTATCTTAATATTATCAGGTTTTACCTATGCGGGCGCAGCAGAGATTGCGGGCATAGACATTAATGGTTTTATATCACAGGGATATATAACCTCTTCAGACAACAACTTTATGGGGAATACCTCGGACGGCACCTTTGAATTTAACGAGATCGGCATCAACTTCGGCAAGCAACTTACCGAAAATATGCGTGTTGGCATACAGCTTTTCTCAAGAGACCTGGGAAACTATGGCAATAACGAAATTTCAGTAGACTGGGCTTATGGTGATTATCGCTGGAAAGACTGGCTCGGTGTCCGTGTAGGTAAAATCAAGACCCCGCATGGTCTTTACAATGAAACCCGCGATGTGGATATGCTGCGAAACTGGATTTTCCTGCCACAGAGCGTATACCCTGAGATCGAACGCGACGCAGTACTTTCATTGATGGGTTTCGGGATATACGGCAATGCTGATCTAGGCTGGTTCGGAGCGCTCTCATACCAGGCCCTGGCCGGGACGCAGAATATAGAGGCCAATGAGTCTCTTGCCCAGTCTTTGATGGGCATTAATACATTCGATCCCTATATGCAAAATCAGGACATCAAAGTCGATAGTAAATATGCTTTCGGTATTACCTGGGATACACCTCTAAAGGGCCTGCGGGTGGGTGGCACCGCACAGATTACCAAAATGGACCTTGTATCTTATGGCGCATATCCGGCAGGACAAGGGATTTTCAGCTATATGTTTATGGATATGGATCCTGTAACAGGTGTGCCGGTCATGGTTGATGGCGCGCCAGTTTATCATGAATATGCATTTGATGCATTCACTGATGTTGAGACAAAAAATTATGTGGTTTCTGCGGAATATACCTGGGAAAATCTTATGGTGGTTGCAGAGTATATGTGGTCTGACCGTGAGTTGACAATCAACACACAGGGGGTATACCCGGAAATGGGCGCTTCATATGACGCAGCTTTCACCTATCTGGGGCAGACAGGATGGGCGGGTGTATATAATCCATCAACACCCATATACAGGAAACCCTCTGGCTGGTATATAGGGGCAACCTACCGTCTTACCGATTGGTACGAACTGGGCGGTTACTACTCTGAGAGCTATGGAAACAGGAACGATCGTGATGGCTCCGTAGCCGCAGTAGACCAGTTTCAACCGCTTAACCCGATATACATGGCCTATAGAAATGATATTTGCCTGACCACCCGTTTTGATATTAATCAGTACTGGGCAATCAAGCTGGAAGGCCACTGGATAGAGGGCGTTCAAGGCCTCCCTCTGTCGGAAAATAAAGATATGAACAACGCGCATACCTTTATCAAAGACTGGGAAATGTACGCCGCTAAGGTTACTTACAATTTCTAATAAGAAAATCTGACTAAAATTGAACCCGCACGGATTGATGTGATGTCATGTCCGGTGCGGGTTTAATATTGTTTAGATACAATATGTGTTTCACCTTGATATTGGAGAGTTATTACCGGATGTGGACAAATTATAAAAAAAGAACAACTGGATTCCCGATCAGGTCGGGAATGACGGAGCTGGTGACCCTACTCAAACTCCTCTGACTCCTCTACCGGGTAAAATAGGTATTCATCATCATGCAGGGCCTGTTCAGGGTTATCGCCAAGGAGTTTTTCCTCTGCCCTTTTTCTGAACTCAAGGGCCTTCTCCTCCATCTCCCTGATCTTTTCACTTATACCCTCTTCCTTAAGCATTTGCTTTATCCTGGTGAAGAGTTCTTCATTACCGAAAAGGAATGTTCCTTCATCAAGTATCTTGCAGGCGACCATATGTTTAAATGTATCAAATTTAAGCTGCTCCTTCACTGTTGATTCTGTTTTAACAATATAGTCTATCTCTTCTCTGGCATAGGGGCTGATAAAAAGGCTGTACTTTTCCTTGTATATCTCCTGGTCAAGCCTCTCCATGATCTCTTCTGCATATTCATCCATTATAATTACAACTATATCCATGTCAGAACCCTGTACAAGCTTTTTCGTGCTCCTTTCGGGTCTTGGCACATCATGGGCCATATTGAATACTATGTCGCCCGCAATAATAAAGCATGCCTTATCCTTTGTCCCGTATTCCAGCCTGGTCATGAGCGAAGAGACTATATTAAATGCCAGATCACGTTTACCCCTGCTTATTTTTTCTGTTTTTTCCGTGAGAAGTGCGGCCTTTTCCATAAGCGGCGCAGGGTCATCAACGAGCCCTATTACCGAGTAGGTCAGAAACTCCCTCATGATGGAAGGTGATAAACGGGCATACCCCTCTACCCTTTTATCAAGGCGGAGATACCTTGTCCCTATGGTTGCAACCTTAATCGCTGGTGACAGCTTGCATCTCCTTAAAATCATGAGGGGGTCTTTTTTAAAGTGGGAAATAAGTTCAGAGCCTGTTTGAGGCCCTTTTTCTTTAATAATATCTATGATCCTTTCTTCTGTATCCATATCTTACAGGTTCCCGAAATAGAGGTTGAGCATGCTATTGGCATATTGTTATATTTCCATTATTATTGATTTTTGAAATTAATGCTATCTTGTTTTAATATATGTACATGGAATTTTATTGTATGTACTTTCAAATGAATCTGGTGGACATATGAATAAAACGGAAATCATATCATGGCTGCTTGATAGTGACCCTGCCATACGGTGGCAGGTAATGCGGGATCTACAGGATGCAGATGAGGTCCTTTACATCCGCGAAAGGGAAAGACTTTTGAAAGAGGGCTGGGCAGCAAGACTGCTCGGGTTGCAGGATAAAGATGGGTTATGGAACAAAAGCCTCTATAATGGCAAATGGGTATCAACCACCTACACTCTTTATCTGCTTAAGATACTCGGGTTGCCGGCCTTTAACAGCCAGGCCCTTACCGGGTGCGAGCGGTTATTCATGAAGGGAATTTATAAAGGGCAGGAGATTAGATTCTCACGTAATCAGGGGGCTCAGGACCTGGGCGTTACTGGGATCGTATTGTCATTATGTTGCTTCTTTGGTTATCACAATGAAGATATTCATGGTATTACCGAGTATATTATTAGCCAGCAGCGCGATGAAGATAACTGGCTCCCTGACGGGTCTCCTGCATCAAAGACATACACCTTTGAAACAACATTGATCATACTTGAGGCGTTGCTGCAGTATCAATTGCGATATGTGTCAACCGGGAGTAAATTGATCAATGCACAGGCAAAGGGCCAGGAATTCCTTCTGAAGCACAATCTTTTTCTGAATAATGGCAAACCAATAAAAGAAAAATGGACAACCTTTTCCTTCCCGCCATACTGGTTCTATGATGTACTCACAGCACTTGACTACTTTCAGATGTTTAAACAGAACAGGGATAAACGCCTTCAGGCAGGGATAGACCTTCTAATAGAAAAACAGAACAGGACGGGCACATGGAACCTGGGAGCAAAACACCCCGGAAAGACTTATTTTGATATGGAGCGTGCAGGAGTACCAAGTAGATGGAATACATTAAGGGCATTGAGGGTGCTTAAATGGTTTGAAGAGGGCGGTTAATCCCTGTAACCCTCCGGAACAGGTTTTCCATCCACATATACCCTGTTCATTTCATCCAGGGCAAACCGGCCCTCTGAGATCATCTCTATTGTCCGGGGGAATATGACCCAGTCCCCTTTTTGCTTAAGCTCTTCCTGATGCTTATCAACAACCTGTTTCAGGAGCGCTGTATTATTTTTAAGTGTGTCGACCGATTCAGGGAGTTTTACCTCCACAGGCGCTGAGACCATGAGTAAAGGGCCTGTGTCCACACCCTGATCTGTCCAGAAGGTTGATGCCCTTAGATATTTTTCTCCGGCAAGTATGGCATCTGCCACAGCATGGTCACCAGTGAATTTTCTTTTGCCGTCAGCGGTCAGAACGGATAAATCTGCCGGGTGTACATTAACGCACCCTTTTAAAGTGGTAACGCTCATGTAGCCACCAAGTGCGATAAGATCAATACCAAAGGCGGCTACAACTGCCTTTGCCACCAAGTCAAACTCTTCTCTGGCCTTTAACCCTTCAGGGGTGGAGATGGTACGTTTTAAACCGCGTGTGCTGTGAAACCTGCGGATATCGTAACTGAAATAGGGGAGCCCGTTTTCAAGTGCGATCCTTTCCCCCTGACATGCGCTGTCAGACCTGTCACTGAATATAAATGCCACATGGAATGGAGATTTACCTTTTGCCTGAATCAGCTCCTTTTCTCTTTTTAATAGCATCTTTATGTTGCTGCCTGAGCCGGACATAAAGGCAGCTACCTTCATTGGGCCTTTGTTGTTTTCAGGGGTATAAAATGGGACAGGTTTCATATTTTCCCTCGTTTCTGTTGCGGATGTCATAGGAGTATCCGTTTTTATTAAATATTTTTGATGTTTTTTCCGAAGTATACATATATTGTTTCTTTTTCTTTATCAACCCTGATCAAGTAACTTTTAAATTGTTTTAAAAAGGATATAATGGGCGCCATTTTATAAAAGCGCTATTAATAATACGGTGACTGATGTACCTTGATTACTGGAAATTTGACCGGTTCCCATTTGAAAGCGTCCCTGACCCGGACTTTTACTACCTCTCTGCTGCCCATGAAGAGGGGCTGACCCGCCTTATATATGCTGCGCAGATGAGAAAGGGGAGCGCCATGCTCTCTGGTGAAATCGGTTGTGGCAAGACCACCCTTTCAATGGTATTTGTAAGGGAACTCCCTGTTGAGAAATTTGACATAGGGATAATCGTAAACCCAAGGCTTGAATCCCTGGAGTTTTTACAGGAGATACTCTATCAGTTCGGCATAAAAGATATCCCTGATACAAAGGTGAAGTGTCTGAGAGCCCTCAATGAAAGGATGCTCGCCAACCTTGAGGCAGGGAAAGAGACCCTGCTAATTGTTGACGAGGCACAGATATTAAATGAAGCATCATTTGAAGAGATACGTCTCCTTTTAAATTTTCAGCTTAACAACAGATTTCTTATGACCATTATCCTTATTGGTCAGCCTGAGCTTATAAAGAAGGTAAAAGGGATCGAGCAGCTTGACCAGAGGATAGCGATAAAATATCATCTCACCCCGTTCAACCTTGAAGAGACAGCAAGGTATATTATCTTCAGGCAGGAAAAGGCGGGTGGAAGGGCGAACCTCTTCTCTGATGATGCAGTGAAATGGATATTTGAATATACAGGAGGTGTCCCCAGAAAGATCAATAACCTGTGCGATCTTTCTCTCCTGGTGGGGTCGAGCACAAAACAGGATATTATCAGTAAAAAACTTGTGGAGAACATAATCAGCGATGGTGCGCTTTTCTGATATAATCAGGTTAAAGGATAAAAAGGAGCCAGTATCTCCAAAGCAGGAGAATGGCTTCAGACTCAGCGATTCGCCCCTTTTTTCACCTGTAAATATTATATCCCAGGTCGTAAAAGAGCCCCCTCACATAAAAAATGAGGGCGCTGAGGCAGAGAGATATTACAGGGTTATAATGGAAAGGGCACATGAAGCCGCTGATACCATAAAGGGCAATATGCCCATAAGCCCTGCCCCTCTACTTTCCGACCTCCATACACTCCTGGAAAAGGGGCTCACAGAGTCCATTTATGAATATGCCATGAAACGGCCAAAAGAGAGCTATGATCTTGGCTCCCATTCAGTTGATGTTACCTTTACCGCACTTAAGATAGGTAAGGCCATGAACTACGACATGAAGATGTTGATGCGGCTTGGCCTGGCCGCCATGCTTGAAAACGCAGGGATGTATATGCTCCCTGAAAATATTCTTGCAACCACGAAAAATTTATCAGGTGAGGATATGAGCATAATTCGAAAACATCCTGAAACAGGTTACAATATTCTGCTTACCCTGGGTGAAAGGTACAACTGGCTCGCTGAAACAGCAAAGTGCGTACATGAGAGGGTTGATGGCTCAGGTTATCCGCTTGGTCTCAGGGGAGATAAAATACCGGAACTTGCATCTATATTAGGTATTTCTGATACCTTCTGCGCCATGATATCAAAAAGACCATACAGGGACAGTTATTTACCCCATGAGGCAGTAAGGCATATAGCTGAAACAGGTAAGACCATGTTTCTCATAAAGCCTCTTAAGACATTCCTGAATGATGTTTCTCTTTTTCCGGTCAACTCCCATGTGAGGCTCAATAATGGTTTTAAAGGGCGGGTCATCTCTGTTAACAGAAGGTATCCCCTGAGCCCTGTACTTGAGATACTTAATGACTCTGAGGGTCGTAAAATAGAGGAGGGGTTTCAGGTAGACCTTGTGCTAAATCCCCTTTTGCATATAGAAAAATGCATTCAGCCTGAAAAGGAGGCCAATTGACCTATAACCGATTCAAGCCGGCAACATTCCTCATGGTTGCAGAAAAAAGATGGGTCACCATTGTCTCTGCGATAGTGGCCTGCCTTGTTTTTAGCGGTTTCTATGTGGTATGGAAGACTCTTACACCTGTGTATGCTTCCTCATACAGCATAAAAATTGAACAGGCCGGCGCCTCCGACGGTTTTATTAACAGACTTCTTTCTGCTCCTTCTGATAATATAGAGACACAGCAGGCAATCATCATGAGCCATGATTTTCTTAAAGGGGTTGCTGCAAAGCTCTCTTTGATCGATTCTAATAACCCGGCAGCAGACCAGATGGTTATTGAGGATTTAAGGTCACGGATATCCCTTGAGAGAGAGGATAAGACAGGTGTCCTCCACATCACAACAAATGCAAAAGAGCCTGTTCAGGCCCTTAAACTCAATGAAACGCTCGTAGGGTCATTCATCACCTCCTACAAAGAAGAACATAATAAACGCCTTGATGAGGTTATCGCACATATCAATAACGAGCAAAAGGCTACAGGCGATAAACTTAAGGCCAGAGAGGAGGAGCTTGAAAGGTTTATAAAGGAAAACAGGCTTGTTTCCATTGATCTTGAAGGTGAGGCCCTGATTTCAAAAAAGAATGAGATAGAGGATAAGGCAGGTAAAAGCGATACCAGCCTAGGAAAGGAATTAAAGAAGGTAAATGAGAATATAGACCTCCATATGGATAAGAAGATCGAATTCGACAGGATGAAAACGGAGGTTGATTCCCTGAGAAATATAGCCTCATTCCTGGAGGAAAAGAGGCAGGAGGCTATGATCAGAAAGGCGGAAAACCCTGATGATGTAAGGGTTATAAGCCCTGCGCAACAAAGTTTGCAGCCTGTTAACGCGCCCGATTACCTTAAGATCATGTTAACCGGGCTGATAGCAGGTATTATTCTGGGATTAATCATCATAACTTTTCAGGAGGTATATGACCACTCGTCGGGCCTGATAGAAAAACTGGAAAATGTTCTAAAGCTAAGGATCATTGGCATTATCCCCCAAGTAACACCAAAAGATTTCTCCGATGATGTTAATAGTGCACTGGCGGGGCTTTCACCTGAACAACATGTTTCACTTATAACCCATTTTACCCCGAGGACACTTGCTTCCGAGAGCTTCAGGGGTTTAAGGGCAAATATACAGGCTGCTGTAAATGAGGGGAAGATAAAGACCATAGCTGTAACAGGCAGCTACCCTCATGAAGGCAGTACCACGGTGCTCTTAAACCTTTCAATATGCCTTGCCCAGGCAGGTATGAAGACACTCCTTGTGGGCGCTGACTTAAATAGCCCTGATATCAGCGAAAGGTTCTCCATTGATGAAGGAGCGGGTTTAACGGATATACTACTTGGTGCATCTCCGTGGGAAGAGACTGTAAAGACAGTTACAGATATTATCATAGGCGGTATGACCCTTGATCTGGCCATGTTAACCCCGGGTCTGGATAAGCTTAATATAATAACAAGGGGGACACTCCCGAATAAACCGGGTGAACTCCTTGGCACAAAGAGGTTCTCGGAGTTTATCGGGGCAATAAGGGATGCCTATGACATCATCATCATTGACTCCCCAGCCGTGCTTTCCAGCGCAGATGCAGCCGCCCTTGCTGCACAGGTGGATGGATTAATTGTCGTATATAATCCTGCACAGGTCTCTGACCGCGCACTTAAGCGCACCTGCGCCCAACTCGGCCGGATGAGCTGCAATATCATGGGTATAGTTCTTAATTATGTTAGACCAGCCCTTATCCCGGATGTGCTCAGAGACAAATATTCGGGGGCTGAAACAACCAGAAAGGCAGCGCAGCCGCCTTATAAAAAGGGAGGCATGGCAAAGGTGCTGATACCGGTTGCTGCTATTATCATTGTCATTGCTCTCATCTGGTGGCAGAGGGATTGGATCTTTAAGGAAAATCAGGAGACAAAGGTAAAGGAGATTGTTAAACCCATTGAAACACCGGCAGAGATTAAACCGCAAAAGCCCGACATGCATGAACAAAAACCAGGTGAGGCAGAGCTGCCTGAAACAAAGGCACCTGTAGAAACGCCAGTTGAAAAATCTGTTACCCCTGAAGCAATTGAGCAGAAAATACCTGATGTAGCTTCTGAACCCGCCGCTGAAACAAAAACAGAAATTATGTATCAGGAGGGAAGATACCCCTATTCCGTTTATCTTGGTTCATTTGATAGTACGGATCAGGCAAGGAGTGCACTTGATAAATATTTAAAGGCAGATATCGAATCCTTCTGGGTGAAGGTCAACCTTGGTGAAAAGGGGATATGGTACAGGGTCTATTCAGGCGAGTTCCCTGATAAAGAGGGTGCAGAGGCATTTATTAATGAAAAGGCTATAAAGGATGGAGAGATAAAAAAGACCACCTATGCTGTTTATATAGGGAGCTTTACTGACAGGGAGTCCCTTGAAGGCATGGTCAATATCCTGAAAGAGAATGATTATTCACCATATATCATTGCTGATGAAAATTTTGACAGCCTCCTTGCAGGGGCATTTGTTACAAAGACAGGGGCAGATGAACTGAGCGCGGAGCTGACCGCCCTTGGTATCAGTAACAGGGTGGTGTTGCGGTAACTTATATATGTGTTGATGAAATAGTTTCATTCTCCGTCATGTCCCGATTTATCGGGGTATCCATGGCCTTGAGTTATAAATCAAAATGGATTCCCGCTTTCGTGCATTGGCGTCAATTTAACAAAAATATCGTACCGAAACATATTACTGGTAAGGGATATAAGATAAAGCTCCCTGAGAAAAACATCTATTCCTAATTCAAGACCAAAAATCATTTCT
>CAZCMD010000081.1:0-20847 GCA_964499695.1 uncultured Desulfatiglans sp. | reverse complement strand
GTAATTCTCTTTCCTATTACTTAACCCCATCACACGGCCTTGAGGCTGTTTATCGTTTCGAGAAGGTGTTTGGAGAAATGGCAGAGGCAGAATTACAAAGAAAAAAAATAGAATGGAGAGTTGATTACATAAAGAAGTATGAGGCATCACTTCCCCCGGACTGCGCCCTTTATTATGGGTCAGGCGGGTTATTGGCGATTCCCGTTATTATCAAGGATGTTATTACGCATAATAATAAGGTCTGTATGTGGTGAAGCACCCATTTCCGGTCCCCTCAGACAGGGATCAATCTAATGAATAGTAAAATTATTATTTGATAGAGACGGGTTTCAAACCCGTCTCTACACCTGATGTCTGTGAAGGGCCAGGATTTTTGTCACGCCACAGAGTTGAGCGACACCGAAAGCCTTTAATCTTGAATCTGCAATCTTGAATCTTGCATTTGTTTTATTAATCATTGCCTATAGAAATATTCTTTGAATTTTGAATCTGTAATCTTGAATCTTGAATTATTTGTTATTTCCCTTGATTTTCCAACCCATTAGCTGTAAACCCGTTTCATCAAATCGATAATACTATTTTCATCTACCCCCTAATATTTAGGGAAGAAGGAGAGTGAACATTTCTAAAATATTATTACATAAAAACATTGATCTTTTATGTCGCTTATGTAAAATTTGCTTATATTTTCCTGCTAGATGTTATGATTCACTCCTATAGGGATTGAGAATGAATTATACTTTACGCAATAAGTTTGTCTTATATTAGGACAACCCTAATCCCTGTTGGACAAAGGGATAAAGAGTATTGGTCAGATAGTTTGACATGGGAACCTCCGAGCTGGAACACAGAGCTACGGATTGTTTGGACTTCTTGATTTATAAATTGTTTTGATTTTTACAAGTTGATTTTTAAAGTTCAGATACAATTTATTAAAATAATGTTGAAAAATGGTTTTAAAATTTCAACCTTTGAGTTACGAGGGTGGTTGTATTGTTGGTAGTCATCGTAAGGCAAAACAACCCATAACCACACCTTGACCACTCGATCAGGGATTTGGGAAGATGGAAAACCTAAACTTTACTGTTGATAGTGCTCTCCTGAGTGAATTAGGAGAAAAACTTGTTGAAACTGTCTATATAGCATTAGTAGAGCTCGTTAAAAATTCCTATGATGCTGATGCAACGATGGTCTCTGTGAAATTCACTGAGGGTACGAAAGGAATCGCAGAAATACATATCAGTGATAACGGAACTGGGATGAATTTTACAGACGTTGAAAACTATTGGATGAAAATTGCTACTACAAATAAGGCCTCAGATAGTTTGTCGCTGAAATATGGGAGACCGCGAACAGGATCAAAAGGCATCGGTAGATTTTGCTGTCGTAGGCTTGGAAGGTCGCTTACACTCATTACTACAGGTAAAAAAGGTAATGAATATCAAACAACAAGAGTTGAATTTCCATGGACAAAATTTAAAGCTGGTACAAGTGTAACCGCAATCAATTGTCGAGGAGAAAGAACTATAAACAAATCAGGGCCAACCAAAACAACTTTAATTATTAGCGACTTAATTGATGAGTGGAGCAACAGAAATTACGAAGCACTTAAGAGACAGCTTGCAGTCTTGGTGGCAAACAGAGGTTCCCGTAGAGATAGTTTCTTAGACGATCCTGGGTTCAATATTAAACTTGAAGCCCCTCAATTTGAAGGTGGTATAAGAGACCTCAGAGATGACTTCATTAATGCAGGATGGGGGACTCTTATAGCACATATTAATAAACAAAGTCAGGCAGTATGCGAATTAAATGCATTAGGGGTTGGAAGGAAAAGAATAGTATCCAGTCAAGTTTTTAAAAACCTTAATGATGTATCCTTAAAACTAGGTATTATTGTAGATATTAAAGAACAATTACGAGATAGAAGTGTGCTTTCGTTAGGGAGTCTTCGCTCACAGATTCTGCCTGACTGGGGCGGTGTACAAGTCAGATATAAAGGATTCAGGGTCTACCCCTATGGTGACGATGATTGGCTTAGCATAGATCATGATAGAGGATTGAGAAAACTTGCACCACAAGGTGAATTGTTTGCATTTGCACAAAGCTTAGAGGGTGTTAATCCGCGCCGTGCTCTATTAAACATGTTATCCATGAGAAACTACATTGGAGATGTTGAGATTGGCCCCAGGGCGTTGGGTTTTGAGTTAAAAGTGAGTCGTGAAGGCTTTCTCAGTTCACAGGCTTTCGAAGAACTTAAGCTCTTTGTGCGGTTCGCAATAGAGTGGGCAACTATATATCGAGATTACTATATAAGGGACAAAGTAAAAAATGATGCCGAGGCATCACGAGCCCAGTTGGAAGAAGTGATAGGTGGAAAGATTGAGCAAGATAAATTGGTGGAAAACGTTGTTGCGCATATACGTAAAGAAGCAACAGCAGTAATTGACTACTTACCTTCCACTCACAAAAAAACATTTGAACTCTCAATCAAGAAAGCCACTGATGCAATATTGAATGACAATAGAAGTAGTAAGGAGGAGTTACGTCATCTTCGTTTAGTAGCCTCTACATCGACGCTTTTACTTATTTTTTCTCACGAGGTAAAATCTCTCTTGGGGTTACTAGAACAAAATCAAGGAACATTAGGAATAATAGAAAACAAGTTAAAGGCTCAGGATCGAGTGCTTGTAAAAGAGATGCGGCATGATTTAATAGAGACAAAGGATCGATTTGATGAATTATTGAGCCTAACCTCTCTAATGGGCATAGACAGCAGGAATGCACAACCGGCAGACCTTGCATTACGTGAACGCATTGAGCGTGCAGCAAAAGCATTTCAGCTAATTGAAAACCGTTATGGCATTTCGCTAGATTACACTGACGTACCAAACAATATAGTAGTTAACGCTATTATTGAAGCTGAGTTATATGCAATACTTCTTAATGCCCTTTCAAATTCTATTAAGTCAGTGATAGCCGGAGGAGAAGAGAAAAAAATAAAGATCACAGCGGAGAGAGAAAAAGGAAGAGCAGTAATAAGGATTATGGATACTGGAATAGGAATAAACCCATCCTACTATGATGACGTGTTTATCCCATTTATTGCTGATCCGGAAGGCAAGCTGTATAAACAACTCTCAAAAAGGCTTAACCCAGAGGATAAGTATATTGTAGGGACAGGCAGTGGACTAGGCTTAAGCATTATGAAAGAGATAGTTCAAGTTCGAAAGGGATCAATTGCGTTTAATGAACCAAAGGGAAAATGGAAGGCAGAATTGGAGATTACGTTACCATGAAAAGAAAATATACAATTCTCTGGGTAGATGATGACAGAAGTAGAGAGAAGATTTTTAAGAATCTTAAGGAAAAATTGAACGTTAATGGAGAATTTAAGAATGTGGCTAATGCAGACATAGCTGCCACACTAGATGATCTTTTATCAAAAACAAATTTCGATCTCATTTTAATAGATCATTTTTTAGAACATGCTAAGCCGGCAACGATACAGACCGGATCGACTGCTGCTGAATATATTAGAGAGAAAAAGCCAGATTGTCCTATTATTTGCGTTACAGCAGCAGAAAAAGCGATTGATATTGATCTACATAAGAAATCCATATATGAAGATCTATTCAAAGTATCATCAATATCCGAACACTATGCTTCAATCTTATCGATTGCGAAGTCCTATCAAACCTTGTTAAAGAAGCGCCCCGAAAGTAATGAGAACCTTACAGCATTACTTAAGGCCCCAAAGGGTGATAGAGAGCGGCTAAAGACTATAATACCTGAGGATATCAAAAGAGATTATGAAGATAAGAGTTTACTGTTTAACATTTCCAAATGGGTGCGACATGGTCTCATGGCAAAACCAGGATTTTTGTATAATAAGTTGTGGTCTGCCACGTTACTTGGTCTTAAAGAGGAGAGTTTCGATAAAGTAGCCCACCTATTTAAAAATGCAAAGTATACGGGCATATTCTCAGATGCTGCAAACGAACGATGGTGGCAAACCATGATTCGTCAAATACTTTATTCGGAGTTCCCTAACGATAAGGCTGTATTCCCTTGGCAATTGGGGCACAAATTACCCGGAATAACTAAAAAAGATCACTGTGTTTGTTATGTATGCAATAAGGAGTTTCCTGAAACGGTTGGATATACTGATGAGGCAGCCAACACCTCTCGGCCTATGCATTTAAAATGTTCATTAATTCATCCTAATTTTGAAAGCACTCTATATTATGATGACGTTAGGATCATGGAGCCATCAAGATAATAATGGATAGCTCATTTCTATCATTTAACAAGTTGCTTAATAATGAAGTCACCACGTTGCGGCGAATTGATAGTAATCCAATTTTTAAAAGGGATTTTTCGCAGTTGAATACTGATGCCCACAATTATTTATCGGATAATGAAAAATCGATTAAGAAGAATACTCTCACTAAATTTGATTTCCAATCAGTCATTGACAACATAAGTTTGAATGGGAAGTCTGGAGTTGCCGTTATTGGGGCATTGATCACAACAAACAATGGTAACTATGATCAATTGACTTATTATTTTGCGCTTTGCGATAAGAATAAAATAATTCGAAAATTCCATTTTGATTATGCCCCGAAGTATATAAGCGTTAGGACACCGCACCCTATCTTCCATTTTCAGTATCCAGGAGAAATGTCTCCTTATATATTAAGACTTAATTTAAAACATGACCATCTTGATCCTGGACTTTCTGAGCCGCGCATATTTTTCACTCCAATGTCTCTTGCATTGATAATAAACTTGATCCTAAAAGAATTTTCAGATGAGCGAACTTATAAAGCGTCTGAAGATAGAGCGTGGCGTGATTTAGTAAAAAAAAATGAAAAGGACCTTCTTGCACCATATTTCAAGACATGCAACGCCTTCTTCACCAAGTCCCCTGGATGTCTATTCACAAGCGATTTTTGTTATGGTAAAGAATAGTTTATCCGACGTGAGACGTCACGGCATTTATTACACACCCTCTCATCTTGCTGACTTTTTGGTTAAACCGCTTCTGACTAAATCAGATCTCTCAATATTTGACCCGGCATACGGAGAAGGTGCTCTACTTTTGGCTGTAGAAAAGACAATTAATCAAAATAATAATTTAGCAGTTCGTGACATGGAGCTTTATGGATGCGATCGGACACCCGTGAATGGACTTCTGAGTCATTTGCCGAGTTCTCATCTTGTAGAAATAGATTTTTTTGACTATCCGCTGGAGAATAAGTTTGATGTTATAGTTATGAATCCTCCTTTTGTTAGGCATCATTACCTCAGTAAAGACATGATAAAAGGATACAAAAAGGCGATTGCAGACATCTATAAAGCAAAATCTTCCTCCGATCTTTGGGTGTATTTCTTAATTAAATCTTGCCTACACTTAAAAAAGGGAGGAAAGATAGGGGCTATACTGCCATGGTCTTTCTTGCAAGCAGAATATGCCCAAGGCATCAGAATATGGCTCTCGGATAATTTTAAGGAAATCCAAGTCCTTGCTCTTAGTGCAGAGTACTTCGATGGTGCTCAGGAAAGAGTGATTTTATTGTGGCTTAAAGGATATGGTTGTTCTTCTAAGACGATCAAAGCCTCTTTTTCAAAGCATATCAGTGATGTAATTAAGTATTTTGATCTAACAAAAAATCAATGGCAAGCTCGCACTGTCTTATACTCCAATCAAGGCGATATCCAAACGATACTTGATGAATACATTAATAAATATGGGTTCAAACGCTTTGAAGAATTCGGAAATGTAAAAATTGGTGTTGTTACTGGCGCTGACCAATTTTTTATATTGAATGATGAAGATGTGAAAAAATACGGTTTCACAAATAAGTTTTTGATACCTATATACAATTCTTCGAAATATTTTTCTGGACTTTATCTTAATGGAAATAAACCCTCCAAGAAACTAGTTATATTACCACCTCGATGGGCAGAGAAATTTAAAAAATACATAATAGATGGTGTGAAAGCGAGGTACCATCTTCGCGCGCATTCTCAACAGAGGGATCCTTGGTATTATGTAAATCAGGGAGAAGTCCCGGATGCTTTCTTTCCATATCGTGTTGCACAGATACCATATATAGTTCTTAATAATCAAAATTCTCAATGCACAAACTCAATACACCGCCTATACTTCAAAGAAAAACTATCACAATATGAACAAATGTGGTTACAGTTGAGTCTACTCTCAGTTCCAGGCCAATTATCAATAGAAGCCTACTCCAGAACTTACGGTAGTGGCGTTCTAAAAATTGAACCAAATGCTCTAAAAAAATCACTTGTCTATAAGACAACAGATAAATCCATAACTCTAATATATAATAAAATCTCAAAGTTGCTTACGCTAAACCAACGAGTTGAAGCAATGAAACAAGCAACAGATTACTTAAACAATAAATTGCACATTTCAAATAAATTATCTTTGAATGCATTATCAATGCTAATAGAAATACAAGATCGAAGAATGCGTAAAGAAGAGCATAACAGTGTAAAAAACGATGTTAGGTTGTAAGGTTAATTCTGTTTAACCTTATAACAATGCAACGTCTCAATTATACACATTATTCATACTCTGGAGAACAAAGGTTAACAGCCTGTATACCTTACCAAAACATAAATATCAGATAATTCCGAGGCACCGTCTCGGAATTATGTTTATTTAACTGAATCATATAAGTAATCAGTTCTCCGATTAGATCTTGTTTGGGTGAGTAGAACATCTATGCTCATATGTGTTATTGAGATAAACTACGAAAGAAATGGTGGTAAATTATTTCGCTTAAGAGGCCGTATAAAGTTAAGGGTGTTTTGAGAAGATGAAAATGAATTCCCTGACGTGGCCCATTGACTTCAGAAACTACAACGCGACGAGATGGTGTGATATTAGATTTTAAAGACAACGCAGAGCATTAAAAACGGTGTTCCCACGGGGACCATGGGAACAAGAAGAATATGTCACGCCACCCGCAGACTTTCTGTGCATTAGGTTTTTTCTGGCCACCAAAACAGCGACAATTATTAATTGACTTTTGTTAGACAAACCCCAGATGTTTGATTTCTAAGCCATTACCGTCTCTTTTTTTTACTTCATCGGCTACAACACTTCGATGGCAGGTAGAAGGGTCTTTTTCATAGCACAGCAATGCTACATTTTTACCATCCTTTACAGTATTAAGAATTGTATCAATAGCGGCAAGATTTTTTGCGACTATGTTTTTATATTTTTGGAAGTAGGTCTTATAATCTCTTGTCTGGGAAAGGAAGGTTCTCAGCTCCTTTGGGGCGCCAAGTTCTCTGTAATTGATATAATCGATTTTATTTTTCTCAAGGAGTTCGGATAATGCGGATTTTGAGAATCCTTTTTTACGGCTAAGAGGTAAGTCTCTTACATCAGCCACAACATTAACTTTATAATTCGACAGCCATGATAAAAATTGTGTCTGATCAATACCTTCATAGCCTATTGTAAATATTTGCATTTTGTAATCCTTTTTTATGGATTTTGTAACATATTTCAATAAAGGCTACAATAAAGAATAAATGATGAGAGCAATATCTCCCAGACAGATCTGGATCAATGACCCGCTTTCAGTGGTATGATGTTTTTGTGGTGGATTCTCCTACTTGTACACCAATCTTCAAAGAGTGCGATATGACAAGATGAAAAATGGATTCCCTCCTGCGAGGGAATGACGATTGGTTTTCCGATTTGTCCCTTAGTCTTCAAAGACTACAACATAATGGCGGGATATCTGCTTTGTAAGTCAACACAGCGCGTCAAGAACAATGTTCCCATGGGTACATGGGAACAAGACGAAGAGGGCAGACACACAGGTCTGCCCCTACATTTTTTTTCTCGGTTTTAAAAATATTAGATGTAAAGTGGATATTTTGCGCCTTTCCTTTAGCCTGAAGCCTAAACCCCTTCAGCCTTTAAAGCTCCCTCATCCTTTTAGAAAGTTTTGAAAGAAGATCCAGAACCTCTTCTGTTGCCTTTTCTGTCATCATCCCCATACCGCAGGCAGGTGTAAGGATGGATGCGGCATAGACAAGCTCTTTATTAAGCCCGAGGTTGATCAGCCTGTTAAGACCGGATACAAGCCTTTCATAAAGCTTGTCTATATCTGCCTTGCCAGAGGAATCGCCTGTCGGGACTATCCCCCAGGCAATAGTGCCGCCTTTACTGATAAAACGTTTAAGGTGATCAGGGTAAAGAAATAGAGATTCCTGAAATGAAAAGGCATCAAAGTTAATAATATCAACCCCCGAATCCATAATCATTGACCAGTCCGTGTTGCCGCAGCAGTGTATACCTATTATTACGTCTTTCCTTTCCTTGAGGTAATCTATTACCTCTTTTAAAAGACCTATAACCCCGTTGCGATCTATAATTGAAAACGCAGAACCAAAACAGGCAAGGTAGGGTTCATCAAGGAAGATGATAGGTTTTTTGCCTATCTTCTCAAGCTCCTTCACCTGCCACAGGGCCTTTATGGCAAGCCCCTTTGTAAATGCCTCAAGCATATCCGGGTGTGAAAGAACAGTCTTTCCCTCCCTGTCCTTTATGCCTGCGGCAAAGGTGACAGGGCCGGTTATATGCCCCTTTATATACTGGCCGCTACAGGGGTTTTCTATCTCAAGCTCGATCATTCTAAAGAGCCCCTCTGCATAGTCGCGGCTGATAGAGAAATACTCAAGGTCATCAGCAATATAGTGGTGATAGAACTCGGTAAGTGCATCTTCTCTATTGGTTTCGGAGAGGCTTACGACCCCCGCGCTGTTGATCTCAATCAGGGGTAAGCCTTCTGTAAACTGGCATAACATGCCTTCAAAGGGGTTTCTCTTAACAAGCTGGGGCCAGAAGGGGATTTCAGGCAGGAGGTCTCGAATCCTTGCGCAAGTACCGTTACTATCTATCCAGGGCACACTCCCTATGCCGGTTGCCTTGAAAAAATAATCAGGAAGGTTACCCATCATTTGCTCCATGATCTCCGGATTATCCTGCTGTGGCTTCTCCGGACACTTCCCTTAAATTTTTGCGCCATGCATCCAGTATGGATATGATCTTTTCCTTCCTTTGACGAATACCATTAACAGGCCGGGTCTCCGCCTGTTCATTATTAATCTCTGAAAGTGCCGATATCTCTTTGAAACGGGATGCTGAAACAGCATCATCCGGATTCATCTCTGCAAGCTTCTCATAGATATCCCTTGCCTCATCAAGCTTGCCCTGATCAAAATATACCTTTGCAAGGGTGGCGGTAATTATCTCAGGCAGTTCCTGTTCCAGCTCCTGCATACCGGAATCCTCAACCCTGTCGCCTGCCTCTAATGGAGAGGTCTCTTCTGTAACTGTTAAAGATGCCTCCTCTGGCAGGGCTATCTCTTCAAGCAGAGAAGCAGCATCTTTATCTTCAGGGTAAAAAAGGAGAAAGTGCCTGAGGCACAGGGCTGCATCATCTTTTTTTGCTTGCCTTAGATATATGTCAGCCTGCAATTTATATGCTGTGGCAAGCCTTTTAATGCCCTCTATAACCTTAGTAACCTCTTCCTCCGCATCAAGAAACTGCCCCTCTTCAAGGTAAGTCTCTGCAAGGATCTTTTTTATGGCAAGATCATCTGGAAAACGCGAAACAGCCTTCCGGCATTCCCTGATTACCAGGCTTACCTTGCCTTCTGCCTTGAGCAGGGGAAGTAACAGATGCAGGGTCTCCTGCGACGGCGAATTATCCAGTATTTCATTGATGCTGCTTTCCGGGATATCCATAATTTCCTCTTTACATCATAGTTTTGAAAAACTATTTTTTTTCATCCTCATTGAATTTATAAATTACTTCATTTTCCTTTAACAGGCCCAGCTCTCTCCTGGCTGCCGTCTCTATATAATCCCTGTCATACTTGAGTCTGTCTATCTCATCTCTCAGTTGCTGATTTGCACGCTCGAGCCTTATAATCCTCTCAAGGTATTCCTGTCTCTCCTTATCCATGGTGTACACCCACTTAAAACCCCTGTCACCGAATGCAAGCCATGACACAACCAAGACAATAATAATCATACCCAGTAAAATTATCCTGAAAAAATTTGTTTTAGGACTTTCCAAAGTAGCCTTTTCCTGTAAAGGGTTATTGAACCTAATGGATTCGTAAAATTCAAAAAATAACATTCACCACAGAGAGCACAGAGGGCACGGAGAAATCAATATAAGTCTCTGTGTACTCTGTGGTGAAAAATTCTATTGCATTTACATCAATTCCTTTGACCGCCATCTTGCTGCAATTATAATGGAATTTATCCCCGCATTCTTTGCGATATCCATTATTCTAACCACATTGCCGTGACTCACATCCACGTCAGCCTGGAGGACAAGGTCAAGCACCCCCCGCTCCTTTATCTCTTTTTGTAATCTCGCCTCAAGGGCGCTGATATCGATCTTTGCGCCATCAATATAGATAGCCGCATCTTTATCCACGGTGATGATAACCCTGTTTTCCGAATCAGGGTCTGTTGCCTTTTTTGAAATCTTGGGAAGTTTTATCTGTACCCCGGCTGCAATATCATAGTGGTATGTCACCATGAAAAAGATAAGTAACAGGAACACAATATCCACAAGGGGCGCAACGCCTATGTTCGCCTCATCATCTTTTGTTTTCCTGAATTTCATGCTGCCTGATACCCCTTGTTATTTCTTTGAGGTTGCGTTTTCCATTATCTCTATCATCCTGATGGAGCTTTCTTCCATCTCAAATATGAGGGATTCGGTCTTGTTTTTTAAATACCTGTACCCCACCAGTGCGGGTATTGCAACACACAGGCCAGCGGCAGTGGTGATAAGAGCCTCCGCTATACCGCCAGCCAGCAAGGCCGGGTTACTGCTCGCCTGTGAAACCACCTTAAAGGTCTTGATCATACCCGATACAGTGCCCAGGAGCCCGAGCAGGGGTGAGAGGTTTGCAATGGTCGAAAGCATGCCAACATTTTTTTCAAGGATTACGCTTTCACGGCTGCCCCGCTCTTCAATGGCCTCCTTTACAAGCCACATACCCTTGCTGCTGTTTTTAAGACCGGCAAGGAATATCTTTGCAATGGATGAGTCGCTCTTTTCGCAGACCTCCAGGGCAGCAGGGATATTTTTCCTTTTGAGTTTATCCTCGACATGTAAGACCAGGTCTGCCGGGATAACGGCCTTTTTTCTGAGTATCCATAATCTCTCTATAAAAATCCCGAGCGCAATAATCGAGCACAGGATTATAGGATACATTACAATGCCGCCTTTTATTATAAACTCTATCACTTTCTACTCCATCAAACAGGGAATGGCCGGAACAATAAATCAGCAGACTTGTTTAATATAAACAATTGATATAATGTAATATACCATATAGTTTATTCATACTCCAAGTCAAGTAATGACAATCAATTAATGTATTAATCCAGGCAGGTTTTATTAGATGGAAAATAAAGGTAGCAAGGTGGTTTATTTAAAGGGAAAAAGGGATATTGCGGTAGAAAGCCGTGAAATAGTTGGTAAACTGGCGCAGCTTTCAGGCAGCAACGCACTGAACATGGTGCTTGACCATGAAAATGCCCTTGAGCTTGTCCAAAATATGACAAAAATCGATTTTTTCTGGCTCATAAAAAAGGTGGGGGAGGAGGATGCCTTTCCCCTCCTTTCCCTCGCATCCGAGGAACAGTGGCAGTATCTTCTGGACCTTGAGACCTGGGAAAAGGATCGGATGGACAGGGTGGAAACCTTCAAATGGCTTAACAGGCTTTTAAAGGCAGACCCTGAAAGACTTGTTAAATTCCTCTACAGCGAAGAGGGGAACCTCCTTACCCACCTGTTTTTTACAGGCATACTTGATATCAGGGTAAAAGAGGATGACGATTTTATGCCACCGGAGGGGTTCATCACCTTTGACAACCTCTATTATATAGGCATAGCAGACAAGGAAAACGCAGAGGATATAGAACAGCTTTTAAGACACCTTGCCCTTTATGATCACAACAAATTCCAGGCCCTTCTGTTTGGTTTGCAGGGTGCAATCCCGGCAGAGATTGAGGAGGATTTATACAGGGAAAAGGGTGTAAGGCTTGCAGAAGAGGGGTATCTACCATTTGAGGAGGCGGTTTCAGTCTATGCGTACCAGGACGTATCCAAACTCAACAAGGATTCATCGGAATATATCCTTTATACACCGGATGAAGAGACAAAAGCCCTTGTACCAATAACCCCTTTTCTTGCGGTTCAGGAGGAAAACCTCTTTGCCATGGCCCTTTCAGGCATTAACGATTACCAGCTTCTTGACCGGCTCAGGCTTGAGTTTTCAGGCCTGTGCAGCCAGATCTTTTCTGCTGATGGCGTAAGGTTTGAAAGTATAGACGACCTTGTAAGAATCTGCAAAAAGGCAGGGGGATACATAAATATCGGGCTTGAAAGGCTTACTTGCGGTGACACAGGTGTTGCCAGGGATTTTTTAAAAAATCACCCGCTTATCACCATTTTCAGGGCAGGATTCAGCCAGGGGCTTGAACTAAGGTGGAAGGCGGAAAAATGGATAAAGGCATCTTGGTTTGACTGGGCGGGCCTTGATAATGCGTTCTGGGGAGAGGAGAGAGAAGGGCTCCTTAAGGGCATACTGCTTACAAAACCCATGATGTACAGCGAAAAGGCTGAAAAGGTATCATACAGGGAATTTACCTCTCTTGAAGAGATAGAGAGGGCGAAGCAAACCCTTGAAGGCATGATTGCACTTGATAAACTTTTAGGCGCAGTGATCCCGCACCATGAGATGGAGCAGCTTATAAAGGATGAGACTGATGTAACATTTTACCAGGTCATTTTTACCTTCTGGCTAAGAAAGCTGTGTGGCCTTGAACCCGCCCTTAAAGCACTCACCCTAAGTGAGACAAAGAGGGCATTTGATATCCTGAGAAAAGGAGAAACAGCGCCTCCATATAATATGGTAGGCCAGAGGGAGGAGTTTATAAAAGGGCTGATCTTAATGTCTAACCTTTCAGACCAAATAGTGATTGATAACCTGAGAGAAACCCTTGCTAATATCTGGAATGAATTTGCAGATGAGTATGCCATGATCAGCACAGATGACCTTGACCCAAAATATTCAGAGTTTGTTCTGATTGGGAAGTAGAAGAATTTTTGGTTAAATCTTTATTGTAGGTCGGGTTTTTAACCCGACATCTTTGTTATTAAAATTGTTGCGTTGCTTCGCTTAACACAACCTGCAAATTTAGCCACTAAAGGATACTAATAATGAGAAATATCTTTCCTGATCCAATCAAAAATTTACCGGAAGCCGATATTAAATTAGATGGCATCAAGGCATATTTATCACAAGCTGCTGACCATCAGGTGATCTTTATGCAGTTTGAAAAGGATGTTGACCTGCCAGAACACTCTCATGCCGCTCAAGTCGGCTTTGTGCTTCAGGGGAAAATAGAGTTAATTATTGATGGCGTTAAACATGAGTATAATAAAGGCGATATATATTACATTCCTGCAAACATAAAACATTCAGGCAAAATATATGCAGGATATGCAGATATTACTTTTTTCAATGAAGCTGGTCGTTACAATAAGAAATAAAAGGTGAATGCCTTCGTAGTCAGGGTAAGAAAATCTCTTATCAAAAGGAGGATTATATATGTTAGCTAAAATAATTATTACAATTATCTTTCTGGTTCCTGCAATTACTTCAGCAATGGATATGGTTGAATTCCGTAATATTATGGATAAGGTTCAGGCTAATGATTTTGGTGTTGTTGAAAAGTATTTGGAGGATAACCGAAAAGAACTCTCAAAAGATCCTGATTATTACGTAATTCTACTGAACTATTCATATGCTAAAGGGAATCAGGAACTAATCGTTATAGCTAAAGGAGAACCGCAGAAAGGAGATTTTGCACTTGAAGATAAGGATACAGGAGAGGTTGTTGGGTTTTTAGGCAACCGTCCAAACCAGGATATTAAACTTATTCTTAATGGGATTTCCGAAACACAAAAGGCCCTGCCTTTTTTCAATAATCGTCTGGATATCCATTTTGGGGTTGTACACATTGCATCTTTAATTAAACATTGGGACATTGTTGGTATGCAATTGGTTGAAATATTAAAAGTCTCAAAATCGATTAATAACCAGTGGAAATGGGGCACAATAAATTCAATGGATGATGACCCGAAGAAATTCATGCTGGAAAATGTACAGGGGCGTGTAAAGGAACTTTTTACAGAAGAACAGGAAGATGCAGATAATGCCCTTAAAACCGTTGCGGAAACAATGATTGAAGAATACCCAGACATAATATATGGATATGCAAATATGGGGGTTCTATTCTTGGCAAAAAATCAATATGATCTGGCAGAAAAATATCTTAATCTGGCTATTGCTATAGATCCTAATGATAAAATTGTTCTTGGGAATTTGGAGATACTTAAAGAAAAAAAGGAACAATAGCATTCGATCAAAACAGGCTTCACCAATATATTACATTCAAAGGCATGCAGCGGGAATTAGCCCGACATCTTTATTAGGAACATTGTTGTGTTGCTTAACTTAACACAGCTTACATATTATTAGGAAAGATCATGTCTCAATTTTTAAACATTAAAAATATACTTGGATTGCTTCTCCTTATATTTTGTGTTGCGACCGGGTGTGCAAGCACAGGCTCTATTTATCCGGATCATGACATCAGCACTGAAAATATGAAACGGACAGTTCAATATCTGTCTGAACTGAATCCCCATCGCAATTATTTAAATATAGAATCACTGGAAAAAGCTGCTGACTACATTACCCGGGAATTTGATAAATATGGGATTGCATTAGAACAACAGCCCTTTGAAGTCTCAGGAAAATTATTCAAAAACATAATTGCCAGTGTGGGCCCAAAGGAAGGTGCTCGCATTGTTGTAGGCGCACACTATGACGTATATGGAGACCTGCCGGGTGCTGATGATAATGCAAGCGCTATTGCAGGGATGCTTGAAATAGCACGTTTTGCAAAAACACATGAGAAAAAATTGCCATACAGGGTAGATTTTGTTGCATACACATTAGAAGAGCCACCTTTCTTCGGCACTAAAAAGATGGGGAGCTATGTTCACGCAAAGTCTTTATACGACAATAAGAAAAGTGTAAAAGGCATGATCTGTCTTGAGATGATCGGATTTTTCAGCGATCTGAAAAACTCTCAAAGGTATCCTCTTTCTTTAATGGGATTATTTTATAGTAACACAGGTGAATTCATAGGTGTAATAAGCAATTATGGAAGCTCATCATTTGCAAAGCAGATATCAAGGCATCTAAGAGCGACATCGATTCAAGTTGAGAAATTAAAGGCCCCATCATTTTTAACCGGCGTTGATTTTTCTGACCATTGTAATTATTGGGAATTCGGATATGATGCGGTTATGATAACCGACACTGCTTTTTACAGAAACCATAACTATCATGAGTCGTCTGATACCATTGACACCCTGGACTTTAATAGAATGCAACAAGTCGTGAAGGGAGTATGCTGGTCCCTTATAAATATGAAATAAAAATATAACCCATTTTTCTCAGACAACCACTCCCTATTTTCCAAAAAGAGAGGCACCGTTACTTTAAGAAGGCACCGGAATCCTGCTTAATAAGGTTAATACTGAAAGCAAACCAATATATTGAAATAAAGCAACCGGATCAGGTTTTGAATTTGATGTTTTAGAGAAGGCAAAGATAATTCCTGCGATAAGCAGGAGGATAAGCAAACCTTCACCGGTTAAAAACCAGGCTATCCCGATTGCCGTAACCGCAAGCCATCTCTGGTTACGTGTAAGAGCCTGAAAACCTCTTCCACCATCCAGGGGCATGAGTGGCAAGAGATTAAAAAGATTAATCCACGCTCCGACACTTGCAATCGCTGCAAAAATGGCATTATTGGTTATCAGATAAATTATCAGGGATAAAACCGATGCACCTAACCCCCAGATAGGTCCAGCGAGCCCGACACGCGCATTCTCCATTGGAGTGGTGGGGTTTTGCTTGAGCCGAACCAGTGCACCGACACCCGGAATAAAGAATGGCGCCGTGGCATGTATACCAAACTTGCGAAGGGCAGCAACATGCCCCATCTCATGGATGTAAATAGACACAACCAGCCCCAGGGCAAATTTCCATCCCCATATTGACCAGTATAATCCAAAGGCAGCGAGCATACTGAAAATGGTACTTGCCTTGGTAAGGCCAAGCAGGAGCAATTTGCCTTTTGTGAGAATAAAGGCAAGGATGAATTTAAATTTCCAGATTAATAATCCTATAGCCCCCAGGCCTCCAAGTCTTTTCCCTATACTCTTTCCGGTTTCAGAGTGAGACTTTTCCGGAACAGAGGCTTTTTTAAGGGAAGGATTGGTGTCAATCTGTCGGCTGAAGTTTTCTACTTTGGCAAGGATCGTAGCATATTGTTTTGTACTTTCCGGCAGCAAAGTCAGGGCTTCGCGCCAGGCAGAAAGGGCACCTGCGATATCACCGGCAGATTCCATTTTGCTGGCATTATCAGATATCTGTTTCAACCTCTCTGCATATACAAGCTTATGGCAGGATGGGCATGAGAGCATTGAAGCGGCCATATGCTGCCCGCATCCGTGGCAGATTATACCCTCAGGTGTATTTAGCTCATTCATTGACTGTAACGGTCTCTTGATTATCCGGTGTAATGGTAAATGGGCCGATAATCTTAATTGGTGTACGTTTATTTATTTTCCATGCCTCATAAAGCCCTATTGCAATAATTATCAGGCCGAGAATATTTTCAAAGCCCATAAGAAAAGGGGCAACCATTGCATATGCAAGTAATGATACAAGGGCAATAATGGTCATTAATATTGATGCCTTTTCCACAGTTATTGTTTGTGCTGCCCGAGGTTGTTCTGATTGAGTGTCCTGTGATACTGCCATTGATGCAGGTGTATTTTCAGCATCAGGTTTACCGGTTTGATCAACAGGCTGGCTTGACTCAGCTATCCTATTTTTATCTGCCTCTCTTATGCCCTGAATCATATATGGTATATAGGTTGAAACGATAGACATGTAGGTTAACAGGATGGCCAGGGTCTGATATGCCCATCCGCCCTTGCGTCTGCACCCGGCGCGGACAGCCGCACCAACCATCAGACCGATAACAATGGCAACAAGACCGAACTCATAACCGGTAGCAGCGGAAATGCCATAGTATATGCCTGCACCAAGTATTGCAGCCGGGACGCCAAATAATAAGGCCCGAATAAAACGTGTTGTGCCATTGCCCTTAGACTGTGCTGCTTCAAAATTGCCGCAGCACTCAGGGCAAACTGATTTGCCATTTATATCAAAATAGGTCTTGTTTATTTTTTTATGGCATGCCCCGCATTCCATCTCTTTTGCATCGGGATTATTGAAATCTGCCTGATCAAACTGAAGATCATTTTCAGGTACGCTTGTAGAATCGGTCATTTAAATTCCTTTCCAAGTTAAAGGGTTATAATTCTTAAACGAAAAATACAATATCCTGAAATGCAGTTTATAATAAATGGGTGAGGAACCTGTGTAAAGTTAATTTATTCATTTAATAGGATTAAAAAGCCTGATATTGAGTAATTATTTAAAAGGTTGTATCACGATAAAAAACATGCTATCGGTAACCCCATCTTCAGATTCAAGTAGATGTTTTTTCAGGCTTATCAGGTTTTACACATCAGGCTTTGGTATTATTTATTAATGTTTTTATAGGAGGAAAAGATGCGGTCAAGAATTGTTCTATTTATTTGTTGTTTGATGTTTATGGTTTCATTTTCAGCATGCAGCGCAAAGATGGCAAAGGTGGAAAATAAAAGTAAAGAAGAATATGCAAAAGAGATAATAGAGCTAACAGATGTTAATAAAATTTTAGACCAGGTGATGGCGCAGATAAAACAGATGCAGGGGCAGATGATGGCCCAGGCAGGTATCTCTGAGAGTGAAAAAGAAAGGGCAATGGCGCTTCAGGACAAGGTCCAGGTAAAAATGGCAGAAGCCTTTGATATGAAAAAAATTGAACCTAAATTTATTGATATCTTTACCTCTGTTTACACCGTTGAGGAACTAAAGGCCATGTCTGATTTTTATAAAACCCCTGAGGGTAAGAGCATGATAGAAAAGCAGCCCCAGGTTCTTCAGAAAAGTATGCAGGTCGCTCAGAACATAGTTCAAGGCCTGCTTCCTGAACTCCAGAAAATAATAGAGGAAGCGAAAAAGAAATAACGAACACAGACGCCTCTCCTTTTTGGGGAGGCATTATGATGCTGCTTTTTTTGAGTGCTACAGCATACTGATCGGAAATTATCGTAACATTTTAGTAGGGGATACACGGTAACCCGCGAGACGCCGCATTACTTCTGACGAGTGAGTATGCCGGACAACCGAATAGGGAGAAAGATAAATATTGAAGCCCATCTGGAAGATGAAACAGTGTGGCTGACACAGACACATATAGCCGAACTGTTTTGCAAAGGAAGAAATACTATTGCAGAACATATACAGAATGTATTCAATGAAGGTGAACTGGATGAAAATCTGGCATGTCGGAATTTCCGACAAATCACTCAACATGGTGCAGTTGAAGGGAAAGCCGGTACTTAATAATGGTTATCATTTTGGAGAAGAAGACTCAGAGCGTTAAAGCATAATGTTCCCACGGTGACTGTAGGAACAAGAGGAAATTAATTGGCTGAACGCTGATTGCTGACCGCTAAAAGCTTCATCTAAAGTTTGTCTCTTTCCGGATGAATCTTAAAAAATAAACATGGAGAATATATGGCTGTTAATAATAGAATTATTCAGATCCTGCGAAAAGAATTTAAAAAATATGATAGGCCTGAAAACAAGATGGATTATCAGAGATGGTTTAAAGAGGAGTTGAAAAATCCGATTGGATTCAAGGGGCCAGTAATAAAAAAGATTGCCAGTGAAGTATTTAAGCAGGTTAAAGATATCTCTAAAGATGATCTGCTTGATACCTGTGAAATGTTATACAAGACCGATCAACCGGGCGAATCAGGAGTAGCCTCAATCTGGGTCTTAAAGATAAGCAGACAATTCACAGAATCGGATTTTACCCGGTTTGAAGAGTGGCTTAAAAAGTATGTTGATAACTGGGGCAGGTGCGATACATTCTGTGCAGGATTTTTTGGTGAACTCATACTTATGTATCCTGACCTGGTAATAAAAACCCTGAACTGGACAAAATCAAAGAGCAGATGGCTCAGGCGCGCCTCTGCTGTTATACTCATCCCCTCGCTTAAAAAGGGGAAACAGCTTGAAAGGGCCTTTGAGGTAGCTGATATCCTCCTGACTGATAAGGATGATATGGTACAGAAGGGATACGGCTGGATGTTAAAGGTTGCTACTGATAAACACATGGACGAGGTTTATCAGTATGTACTTGACCACAAGGCTACGATGCCCAGGACGGCATTAAGATACGCAATAGAGAAGATGCCTGACAGTCTTAAAAAAAAGGCTATGGAACGGTAGATATTTTATTCAGCAGGCGGTGTGATAGGCAGCCCCTTTACCTTGTCATAGTTTTTTGCCAGCTCAATATTTTTGATTGATGTAATATCAACCCCGGAAAAATCAGCCCCTTTTATATCTGCGCCCTCAATATCCGCTCCGTTCATTTTCGCGTTTGTAAGGACAGCATTCCTCAGGTTGCTGTTTTTAAAATTTGCACCATCCAGTATTGCCCCGCTTAAATCTGTGCTGCTTAGATTTGCCCCCTGGAAACCTGTTTTTGTCAGGTCGCATCCTGATAAAACAGCAAAACTCAGGTCGGCAAAACTAAAGTTCACCTCATTAAAATGTGATCCTGAAAACTGTGCCTTGCTCATTTTGATACCACTCAGATTCAATCCATTAAGGTCAGCATTTTTAAGCAGGACACCATTTAAGATCGCATTGTTAACATTAATATTTTTTAATGTTGCCCCCTCTAACAGGGCATTTGTCAAATCAGCCCCGTCCAGTTTGGCATCCTCGATCTTTGCGCTGGTCAGGTTGGTATTTCTAAGGTTAGCCCTGCTCAGATCAGATCCTGCTAAATCTACCGAATTCATAGTCGCCCCGGTTAATACAGCGCCTGAAAGATCAGCCTTCTTCAGATCGGCATTGTTCATTTTAGCATCTTTAAACTCAATTCCTTCAAGGCTTGAATCGGCAAGTACCGCATACTGGAGATCCGCATTATTAAATTCGGAATTTCTGATAAAGGCACTACTTATATTGGCATAACTCAGGTCCGCGAAGTTAAGGTCTACCCTGTTCATCGAAATACCATGCATGTAGGCCCCGCCCAGAAGGGCGTAATCCATCTTTGATGATTCTATATGGCCGTAACTCAGATTTGCCTTTACAAGGATAGTTCTACCTTTAGCCGAGCCCTTCATGTTTATGGCTTCCATCCTGGCAGTGCTCAGATTGACATTGCTCATGTTGGCATTCACAAGCTTAACATTGGAGAAATATGCCCCGTGCATATCCGCCCTGTTAAGATCCGCATTGCTCAAATCAGCTTTTATTAAAGAGAAGCTAAGGTCCGTATTGTTCATGACTGTATTGCTAAGATCGCTGTTTAGGATTAATCCATAACGAAGAATTGCCTCTGAAAGATCAGCCCCGGTCATTATGCTAGAAATAATGGCAGCGCAGGTCATATTCGAATTTCTTAAATCCGCCTTTGTGAAATTTGAGTTATCTGATTTTAATCCGGTCATTTCTGCCTCTTGCAGATTACTGTTA
>CAZCMD010000080.1:0-21420 GCA_964499695.1 uncultured Desulfatiglans sp. | reverse complement strand
CCTTGTTCTGGGTGAGGCTGAACTTATCGGTGACACTGTTTCTGTTCAGGGTAATAAAGCACCAATCAACCGTGGTACCCCTGCCCTGATTGCCGCCGCAATAAAAACCGCCCAGATCAAAGGTGGAGGAAAGGTCTTTGCGTGGTTGGCAGGCGATATCGGCCTTGGTGACGGGAGCAGGAAACTGTATAAAGCCATTTCTGAAACTATTAAACAGCATGATTTTGATGTTATCGCCTTTCATTATCTTTTACCTGATGCTGACTGGCACGCAAGGGTCATTTTTGCTGTTCAGGAGATGAAGAAAAAACCTGTACTCATAGCGGACGCGGGTTTCATGTATGCGGCCAAGATGAGCGGCCAGTCTGATGAATATGATCTTTTTACACCAGATGCAGGAGAGCTTGCATTTCTTGCTGATGAAGAGGCACCTCACCCATTTTATACAAGGGGCTTTATACTCCATGATGATAAAAATGCCCCTGGCCTGATAAAACGGGCCTATGAGCATAACAATGCTGCAAAATATCTCCTTGTAAAGGGAGAAAAGGATTATGTGGCAGATAAAAACAGCATTATAGCCGCCATAGATGCCCCCGCTGAAGAGGCAATGGAGGCCATAGGCGGCACTGGCGATACACTCACCGGTATTGTGTCCGCCCTTATAGATTCAGGAATGAATATCCCTGACGCTGCAATACTTGCAGCAAAGGCGAACAGGCAGGCAGGTCATTTAGCAAAACCTGACCCCTCAACCCAGATTGTGAGTATCATAGAAAAGATCCCTGAAAGCCTTTTTAAAATGGAAAAGAGGTGATTGTATGTCGAACTCCACAGAAAAGATATCTCCGAACATGACCGTCCTTGATGTTGTATCGGATAATAAAAGCGCCATCGATGTATTCAAACGATATGATGCACAGGCAGGTGAATGCATTTGCTGCGCCTCCCTTTTTGAAACACTTGACAATGTTACAAAAAAATATGGCATTGATCTTAATGCCATATTAAATGATCTTAATAATGCTTAATTTTTTCAGGCAGGATGGCTTGCGGGATCAGCATTTGATTTCTCATCCCATTATTTTGGTAGATAGACCTCCTATTTTTGGTAGATAGACCTCCTAATTTTGGTAGACAGGTCTACCATTATTTGTTATTATGCCCTCATGAAAACAATAAATAGAAATTTTACCAGCATCCTGAATGCAAGGCTATCTGAAAATCTGAATTTTATTCAGGTAGTTATAGGCCCAAGGCAGGTAGGCAAGACTACAGGCCTGGAACAGATTATTTCGGAATGGCAAGGGAAAACCCATATGGTATCAGCTGATGAACTGGCTGTTCCAAATATCGAATGGCTTACACTTCAATGGCAAAGGGCAGAACAGAAAGGGCCGGGCACACTCCTTGTTATAGATGAGATTCAAAAGATACCCCAATGGAGCAGCACAGTTAAATACCTGTTTGATCAAGACCGCCGCAAATTAAAGGTGGTGTTACTTGGTTCAGCCAGCTTGTCACTGCAAAAAGGGTTGAAAGAGAGCCTGGCCGGAAGGTATGAAGTCATTCATGCGAATCACTGGAACCTGAAAGAGTGTCAGGAATCCCTTGGATGGTCTTTGCAGGAATTCCTTAAATATGGCGGATATCCTGCGGCAGGGGAATTAATCGGGGATGTAGAGCGTTGGAAAAGCTATATAAAAAATTCGATTATTGAACCTGTTTTGTTCAAAGACATCATGGGTTTAAGTTCAGTTGCAAAACCTGCCCTGTTCCGGCAGACATTTGAACTGGCTATGTCATACCCTGCAAGGGAAATCTCACTGCAAAAGATCCTGGGTCAATTGCAGGATAGCGGTAATGTGACCACCATTAAACATTATCTGGAACTTCTTGAGGGCGCCTTTCTTATTAAAGTGCTGCAAAAATACTCAGCTTCTGAGATTCAGAAACGTGCTTCAAGCCCAAAAATAGTACCACTTAATACAGCGCTTATACATGCCTTCAGTGATCCTGGCAACATGGATTCAGATTCTGAATGGCGTGGGATGGTCTTTGAGTCAGCAGTAGGGGCAGCGCTTTCTTCTATTAATGGCGGATCTCTCTATTACTGGAGAGAAGGAAAGTATGAAGTGGATTATGTGCTGTGCTTAAATAAAAAGGTCTATGCAATTGAGGTCAAATCAGGCAGAAGACGAAATATGAATGGGCTTGCACAATTTATAACCAGATATAAAGGCTGTATACCTGTAATCATTGACAGTAACAATGTTGAGGACCTTTTAAAAACCGCAGACCCTGGGGAACTGTTACTGAATGGCAGGATTATCTAACAAGGAATCTCCGATCAATTTTCATGAATCAATAGGAATAACCAGTTTGACAAACTATCCCCCCACCTATATTTTAAAAAGGCTTTATTTTAACCACTGGAGTTACTATGTGCAGATTTTTCAGCTTTACCTGAGTAAATAGAGCAGGTTCTACCCGGGTTTGGTAGATCAGGGCAAGGCTGAATTTTTTATTTTCCACATTTATACATCAATTCCCTTTTCCTGGTCATTTAAATTAATTCAACGGTAAATAAGTAAAATAACAGGCTGATGTTTATTATATTTGCCTTTATCAGGCCTGGAGGATATAGATAACAATGAGATATGTAAAGATCAGCGCAAAGGTTGAGCGCAGGATAGAAGAGTTAAGGCAATCAGGCAAGACCGGTAAATCAATAGCCCAGAAGGCGGACAGCATTATTGAAAGCCTTAAATCAGGGGCATTTCTTGATCAAAACGAATATATCGGACCGGTTACGAAATATGGCGAAAAACGTCTAAAGGGGTGCAGAAAATATGATTTCGGAAATGGGTACAGGCTCATTACCCTGCAGAAGGATATGATGATTCTTGTTCCATTTTTAGGCACCCATGACGAATGTGACAAATGGCTTGAAACAAATAACAGGTCAAAACATATAGCGGAAGGTAAAGGGACATTGGTTTCTATCGCTGAAACAGCGGGGCAGATAATGGATACAGACGATGACCTGTCTTATGAAACGGATGATATGTGCATGGATGAAATCCCGCTTGATCTGGATGAGCAGATTCTACGCACTGTATTCTGCGGGATTGTAAGTGGCGCGAAAAAAAGAGCTATGTGAGAAAAAGAATTATGAATCTAAAACCGGACTGGAAGCATAAATACGATATCCTGAAAAGCTATATTTCATCAAATCCTGAGATATCCATTGGTCAATGGGAAACGTCAATCCCAAGAGATTTACGGGATGAGTTTTACCAGAAGTTTGATGATGTCCGAAGGACTTTTGTCAATTCATGGGAGAGCCAGCTTTTTATTGATATATGCGCCCTTGGAAAGAGATATGTTGAGTCTGAAGAGCGGCTTTTTAATATACTGGCACTTAAAAATCATATTGAACTGCCTGTTGATCTTGCTGCGATCCTTAATACCCCTCACGAGGGCATGATGCGCCTTATCTATGATCGTCTTTTTGAACTGGTGCAGGGGAAAATTACAGATGATGATTTTGAGAGGATGGCACAGGAAAATCTTAATAAAAATGTTTTAGAGATGTTCAGGCTCGGTTATGAGTTGTGGGCGGCTATTTCACTAATGCTTTTGCTTGAACCGGATAAGATTTTCAAGGTTGATTTTAGTAAAGAATTTGAGCCTGTTGTTACAGGGCTTGATAGAATAGTAATAGGCGCTCAGACCCATCATGCTTCAAAGCGTATCCCGGAGTTGGTCCTTCATTCAAAAAGAGTAAACGCCTATATTGCATTCAAGATGCCCCTTACGGGAGAGGTGGATTATTACAATCTCCCGGCTGAACTTCCCACAGAAAGGATGCTGAGGGATCGCACTGGTGACACATCTATGGCGCTGGCTGACAGGGTGATATTTATATCGGTTATACAGGATCTTAATAAAATACCTGTATTTGCTGATCTCCATGAACGGAAAATCATCAGCCCCGATCTTACAATCGAGTTTTTAACCGCGCATGGTCTTTCGGACGAAGGCACTTTGTCCCACGTTCGAAACCGTATGCAGATCATGAAACCCCATTTTGGGGGAAGCATAGTGGTGGTAAATCCCAGGGCAGATTCAGAGGTATATGAAACGGATAAAAATATAACGGCCTACCCGGTAGGGCTGGATGAGAGGAAATTACAACCGATCATAGATAAATTTAGCAACCTTTAACTTATATTACTTCAGGAGGAAGATATGGCGGAAGGAAGAAACAACATTGACCGCAGGAGTTTTCTGAAAAATGCGGGGGTCATCATCGGCGGTGGCGCTGTTGGCGCTGCAGGGGTGGCTTTAAGGCCTGAAATGGCACTGGCAGCAACGGCTGTCAAATCTGTTCCCAGGACGGTTACACAGTTCCGGTGCCCGGTATGTAACAAGGATTTCAGCAGCTTTGCGGAATTGAAACAACATTTCAAAACCGATCACCCGGAGCATGTTGAGCCCGTCACTACAAAGCTCAATATAAACGGTGAAGACTGTGAAGTGCTGATAGAGCCCCATTGGACACTACAACGCACACTCCAGTTCAAACTTGGCCTTACGGGCGCAAAACATATGTGCGGGAGGGGCGCATGCGGATCATGCAGTGTAATAATGGACGGCAAAGCCATCCTTTCATGCATGACGCTTGCTGTGGAATGTGAAGGAAAGAAGATACAGACAGTGGAAGGTATTGCTGCTGACCCCAAGTGGAGACCATTAATCGATTCATACTGTAAATGGGATGCAATGCAATGCGGTTACTGCACGCCAGGATTCCTTGTTTCAGCCAAGGCCCTTCTGGATAAAAAAGCCAACCCGACAGAAGAAGACTGTAAGCAGGCGCTTGCAGGCAATATATGCTGCTGCGGCACATATAACCGTCATCCAACTGCAATCATGGAAGCAGCGCCAATAATAAAAGGAGGTGCATAACATGGCTGATTTAAGTGTAAACGGAGACAGAAAGGATTTCAGGGTAGTCGGAAAGCCGAACCTGCCAGGCAAACTTTCATGGGCAGTAGCAACCGGAGTAGCAAAATTCGGGGGAGACTATGTTGTCCCTGATATGCTTGAAGCAAAATTTATGCGCAGTCCCCACGCCCATGCGAAGATAAAAAGTTATAATAAAGCGAAAGCCATGGCTGTGCCCGGTGTTGTGGATATAGTCACATGGGAAGATGAGGATTTTAAAAATTTCAAACGTGGCGGAGGCATGGGCGGCGCCCCGGACCCTTTCTTTACAGATGTTGCCCATGAGGAAAATCTGGAAGTGGGGTTCATTGTCATCGCAGAAAACGCTGATATCTGTGATGAGGCATTAAGGCAGCTTGATGTGGAATGGGAGATACTGCCACATTCAGTGGATATTAAAAAGGCAAGAGAACCAAATGCCACCGTGTTAAGGCCCGAAGACAGGGCCGGGGTCTCCAGTATGTTCGGCCCTGCACGCAATCAGATCCCGAAACAGGGAAATGTTAACTTCTCAAACCAGAACAAGGGAGATGTTGAAAAGGGCTTAAAAGAGGCTGACTATATAATCGAGTATGACCTTAATATGCCCACATACGCATCAGCTTCACCCAACCCGCACGGTTCTGTTGCATGGTGGTTTGATGACCCGTACCTGGGCAGAGACAATATTCACATAGAAGGGGCAGTCTGGCATGCAAGCGGCGGTAAAAACGCGATTGCGCAACTGTATGGCCTGCCACCTGAAAAGACAGTACAGGAAGGTCTCTTTCAGGGAGGTAAATACTGCGACTGGACAATTCGCAGGTCACAGCAGATTACTCCGTTTCTAGCAAAGAGGGTAGGAAGGCCGGTACGCTGTGTGAACGAGCGTAAGGACACCTTTGATTTCATGGTGCAACAGCGCTTTATTCATATGAAGGTCGGTTTTACAAAGGAGGGTCTGATTACCGCCTTTGATGATTTTTCAATAACTGACGGTGGCACCCCTGGCAATTCATTCTTCGGGACCATAGGCGACCAGGGTTACGGTCCATATATAGGTACAAAGTGCCAGAATATCAGGCAAAGGATGGAGGTTGTAGACAGTAACCGCGGTCTTATGGCCTTCAGCTCACAGTTCTGCCCATTTAACTGGGATTCAGTTACAATGGCATTGCACATGATAGCTGAAAAGCTGGGTAAAGATGTGATTGATATTGCAAGGCTTAACCTTCACGGGCCTGACGGGCAGGAGGACATGAGGCCTGTTCCAAGCTTTGATGCATGTATTGATGCCGGTAAAAAGATGATGAAATGGAACTGGCATAAAAACGGGGCAAAGAAGCTTCCGGACGGGAGATTACATGGCGCCGGATTCAGATACCAGATGTGCCCGAGGCATGCAATGGGCTCTGATTTTCACGCAGTGCTTGAACTCCGGGACGGTGTGGTACACATGCCTATTCAAGGCCCCCATGCTGGCGTATTTTCTGTTGAGGGTGTTGCCATGATTGTTGCAGAAGAACTGGGCCTTCAATTTGAAGATATCAGTATCGATTACGATCCCAATGCAATATTCGTGTCTATCAGCGGAGGATCAGACGGACTTGTAAATACTGGCTGGGTTATGAAAAATTGCTGCCATATATTGAGGCAGCGTATCTTTGAAGCTGCTATTGCCGAGGCAGATAAACCGGCAATGGGAGGATTTGGTTTTGGCCCACCCAAACCGGCAGCACCGAATCCGATAAAAGGGAAAAAGCCTGAAGATCTGGATTTAGTGGATGGTAAAATAGTGCTCAAGTCAGACAAGAGCGCCGGGGTGCCGATTAAGGGTCTCCAGTCAAATGTGTACGCGACATTTGCCGGCCATGCGCCAGCAGCCTTGTGGCCTTCAAAGTATGATACCTTGAATACACTGTACTGTGAAGTCGCAGTGGATACGGAAACCGGTGTGGTGGAAATACTGAGGTACGGCGCGGCTGTTGATTCAGGAAAAGTAATAAGACGCACATCTCTTGAAAGCCAGCTTGATCAGGTAGCATTCTTCAGCCAGGGATGTCAGATGTTTGAAGACTACTACTATGATGAAAAGACAGGTGTAAAACTCAACATGAACATGATTGAGTACAAGAAACCTGGCATGCTGGATGTGCCCAAACTGGATGTGGATCTGATTGAAACGCGTGCAGGCAATGGTGTATACGGTGCAAACGGAATCAGCCATTCAATGGCAAACACCCACCTTATAATATGCGCTATTTATAATGCGATTGGTGTATGGGTGGATCCGCCTGCAACGCCGGACAGGGTGCTCAGGGCGCTTGGGAAGATATCATAAATACGCGGTATTCGGTATCGGGTTTCAGGTTTACGGTTTAAGCCTAAATACTAAAGGCCTGAAACCCTAATAATATAAAGGAGAGAATATGAGACCATTTAATCATACAAATGCAACATCGATTGCAGAAATAAAAACAGCCCTTGCTGACGGGAAGACAACCCTGATAGCCGGCGGGACTGATCTTGTAGGAACCCTTAAGGATAATATCTTAAGGGATTATCCTCTTACAGTAATAAACCTCAAGTCTGTACCGGGTCTGGATTATATAAAGGAAGAGGGAGGCGTCCTTAAAATAGGTGCGGCTACCCATCTGGGCGATATTGCGGCAGATGCAACCATTCAGAAAAAATATACTGCCCTTGCTCAGGCTGCATCACGGGTTGCATCACCCCATATCCGTGATATGGGTACAATAGGCGGTAATATTGCCCAGCTTCACCGCTGCTGGTATTTCAGGAAACCTGAAAACCGCTTTGACTGTAAAAGGAAGGGCGGGAAGACCTGCTTTGCCATGACAGGCGACAACAGGTACCACTCCATATTCGGGGCAATGGGCGGTTGTATTGCCGTTCACCCGAGCGATACGGCGCCTGCCCTTATCGCCCTTAATGCAAAGATTGTAACTGATAGAAGAACAATCGAGGCAGAAAATTTCTTTGATGTAAAGCAGCCGAAAAACACTGTCCTTGAACAGGATGAGATTATCACTGAGATTCAGATACCTGCTCCGCCAAAGGACGCTAAAAGTGCCTTTATCAAATTTGCGTTAAGAAAGTCTATTGACTTCCCTATCGTAAACTGCGCGGTTATGACCGGAAAAAATCCGAGGATATGCCTCAATGCAGTTGCCCCGAAACCATACAGGGCAACAAAGGCGGAAGAGGCTATTAAAGGTAAAAAGATAAACGAGGCCAATGCAGCGGCTGCAGGTGAAGCAGCAGTTGCAGATGCAAGGCCGTTTAATGCAACTAAGTACAAGGTGCAGATAGCAAAGACCCTTGTTAAACGCGCACTTCTTGCGGCAGTCTAATTTTTTGCATTACCAGAAACAGGAAAGAGGAATAATCTCTTTCCTGTTTCGCTTTAAGAGAAGGAACACCAATTATGGTTGATATTGCAGGCAGTAATGGTGAAAGAAAAGAATTTAAGGTGGTTGGAAAGCCTAACATTCCAGGCAAATTATCACATTCCCTTGCAACAGGTATGGCAAAATTTGGAACAGATGTAATCGTTCCAGATATGATTTTTGGCAAATTTTTAAGGAGCCCCTATGCCCACGCCAGGATTAAAAGCATCAATAAAAAAAAGGCTGAGGCGCTGCCCGGAGTTTTAGAGGTAATCTGCTGGGATGACCCTGAAATTCAGCTCCTGGGGGGCGGGGCAGGGATAGGTGGAGCCGGTGGAGCTGGAATCCTTGATGAAATGGGTGCGCCGATGCTTGAGGATACCGCTGAAATGGAGGATCAGGAGGTCGGTGCAGTGGTTATCGCGGAAACAGATGAACTCTGTGATGAGGCCTTGCGACTGCTTGAAATTGAGTGGGAAGTGTTGCCTCATATTCTTGACCCGCGTGAAGGGAAATTACCCAATGCGCCTGTTATAAGGGAAAACCCCAAGGCTAAAGGTAATGTTGAAACAGTAAACCGCCATGAAGGAGATGTTGAGGCCGGTTTCAAAAATGCTGATCAGATTATGGAATTTGAATGGAACCTGCCATATTACAGTTCTCATATACCAAATCCTGCCGGAGGGGTTGCCTGGTGGTATGATGATCCGCTTCACAGCCCTGGCAAAAGTATATGGATTGAAGGGGCTACCCAGGGCCGCAGTCATATCGCTAAAATGTATAAACTTCCCCAGGACAAGGTAACTGAAAATACCATCTTTCAGGGAGGGAAATACTGTGACTGGGGCCTTAGAAAAGCAGTCATGATTACACCCTTTCTGGCAAAAAGGGCGGGCAGGCCAGTGAGGGTAACCTGTAACAGGCAAAACATGTATGATCTCGCCATCAACCAGCGTTTTGGAACAGTAAAGATTGGGTATAAAAATGATGGAACCATCACTTCTGTAAGGGACTTTTCTGTGGTGGCAGCAGGGGTCAAGACCAGCGCAAGTTTTGGAACCACAATGGACATGAATTATGGCCCCTTTTTTACCACAAAATGTACTAACCTTGAGTTCATCTGTGAAGCTGTTGCTACAAATACAGGCAAGATGTACCTGAGCGCACAGCACTGCCCTTTTACATGGGATACAATGACAGTTGCCTTCCATAGAATTGCCGACAAACTAGGGATGGACCCGATTGATGTTTCGACAAAAAATATACATGGACCCGAATCCCAGACTGATACATCCATACCAGAAAGCTACCGGTTATGCGTTGAGGCTGGGAAAAAGGCTATGGACTGGAAATGGCACCCTTCAGGTGCAAAAAAACTCCCTGATGGAAGGATGCACGGTCAGAGCTTCAGATATCAGATGAGTCCGCGTCATGCATTTTCGCATTATGCATGCACAGTGACCATAAAGAATGATGGTAAGGTCTACCTTCCGTCCCGGGGGCCTTGCACCGGTATATATGCTATTGATGCTGTCGCCCTTGTTGTTGCAGAGGAAATGGGCGCCAAACCGGAAGATGTTATTGTTGAATTTGATACCAGGGCGCATTTCACACCAGTAGGAGGAGGAAGCGACGGAACTACTGCCGGCGCATGGGTTGCCAAGGAAGCAGCAGTTGCATGCAAGAAACTTCTCCTTGAAACAGCCGCGGGCAGCCTTGGGGTTAAACCTGAAGAACTCGACACCAGGGATACAATGGTAATATTCAAATCTAATCCTGAAAAGGCCTACCCATTCAGTCAATTTTCAGGCATAGACATGGCAGCAAGTTTTACTGGTCGACCTCCCTTGTCAGTGTGGAGTCAGGGTAGGGGGAAAATACTTGATACCATGAATGCACTTTTTTGCGAGGTTGCTGTAGATACCGAGACCGGAGAGGTTGAGGTGTTAAGGCATGTTATTGCTGCGGACACAGGTAAGATTTTACGAAGGACATCCCTTGAAGGGCAGCTTCATCAGGTAATGATGTTTAGCGAGGGGACACAGCTCAAAGAAGATTTCTTTTTTGACCCAAAAACAGGCGTTAAGCTTCATACAAATATGCTTGAATATAAAAAACCAACTATTATGGATATTGCCCCGGTTGAATCAATACTGCTTGAAACAAGGGCTGGAAACGCAGCATATGGAGCAAACGGAATAAGTCATTCACTGGCCAATACCCATGCAATAATATGTGCTATTCATAATGCAATAGGAAAATGGGTTGACCCGCCTGCAACCCCAGACAAGGTTCTAAAGGCGCTGGGAAAGGCGTAATATAAAGTTAAAGGTACATCCGCTATTAATCTGGCGGATTAAAAGAGAATATAAATTATAAGGAGGATTTAATGTTAACAGTAACAGCAAAAGCAAATGAAAAAATTACCGATTTTTTAAAGGAACAGAAAGATCCATCATATATAAGGATTTTCCTCTCTGAAGGTGGTTGTTCCGGCCCTTCACTGGGTATGGGTCTTGATGAGCCTGAAGAAAATGATGAGATTATCAAGGATAATGGGGTCACCTATCTTATAGAAAAAACGCTATTGGATCAGGTGAAGCCAATAAACGTTGATTTTATAGAGACCGAAAGGGGTTCAGGGTTTTCAATCTCTTCCAGTCTGCCAAAAGGAGAGGGATGCAGCTCCTGTTCAAGCTGCTCATGAAAAAGTTAGCCAGCCGCTTACAAGTAATACCAACTCCACAAGCGGCTTGATTTATTACCATTATCCGCTTTTGGTGGTTAAAACCTGGCTCTATCCAAAAAATATTTTAAAAATCCTGCAGATATGGTATTAAGACTACGACACAGAGATGCAAGGCCATCAAAAAAATTGCCTCGCACATGTACACGCTTTTTTCAGTAACAAGAAGATTCATATCAACTCAAATTTTTTTAAGGAGGGTAAAAAGATGAAACATTTAAAATCAGCCATTTTATCAGGCGTATTGATCTCAATTCTGTTCATAGGAGCCAGTTTAGCAGCCGCTCAGGATCAGTGGGAGGTGGTAATTCCCAAGGCGATCGAAGGGATTAAGGTGCGTATGGCGGCCTTCCATAATGAAAACTTTGGTGTCTGGGGCGGGGCCGGAGACGACGGTGCTCAACACTATACATTGGATGGCGGCAAGACATGGACGATGGCCAAGACCGGGGGCTGTATGTTCTCCGTGGATGTTGTGGATACCAACATAATCTGGCAATCCTGTCTGAGCGGCACCAGCCTGACCACAGACGGTGGTAAAAACTGGAAGGTAATTGCAAAGGATGTTGGCGGTATGGCAAGCATTCTTGCATTTGCAGATGACAAGACAGGATGGGTCGGTTCAGGCGTCAAGTTCAAGATGACCACAGACGGTGGGGCAACATGGACAGATCTGGCTCTGCCCAATGGTGTCACAGCCGTAGCCGCTGTTTCACTCCGCACCCCGACTGACGGGTACCTGTTGGATAAGAGCGGCACCCTGTACATTACAAAGGATGGCGGCAAGAACTGGACATCATGTTCCCTCGGGCTAACAGACCCTGTTATTCAGGGGTTTGGCAGCGGCGGATGGATCAATGAGACCCCTGAGGCTGCTATACGTTTTACAGATGCCGATAACGGCCTGGTTGTTTTAGGTCTTTCCGGTAAGGCTAACATCATTGCCCTGCGCACTACTGACGGTGGTAAGAGCTGGAAAGAGGAGGCCGTGCCCGCAAAACCGGGAAAGCCCTTTATTTCCCGTGACGGCAGGTTCCTTACTGTAAGCAAGTGGCAGGTAGGGCTTACCCTGCTAAAGGCAAAATAGATGCTTAGATCAAAAGGCTTTCACCCTTACAGAATGAAAGCCTTTTGATTATCTGAATAACAAGAATGGGGAAGACATTCAGATATCATTTCATCCTTGTTATTATGTAGTTGGACTATAATATCCTGTGTAACAGATCATGATTGTACGCATTATACAATGGCTTTTCCCATGTGTCCTTTCGCTGAACCAGAGTAAATGCTGTATCCATATCCCGTGTATCCTGCACTGGCTCGCACGCTTTATCCTTGCCGGTATCTTTTTATACAGCGGCTATATTAAATGGAAAAGTCCGCTCCTGTTCGAGGCGGTACTTTATACCTATGATCTGTTTCCGAATGCATATATCCCTGCTATGGCGCGCTGTTTCCCCTGGGTGGAAATGGGGCTCGGCCTTGCCCTTCTGATTGGGTTCAGGCGGAAGATAAGGTATCTGGCAGGGGCATCTGCCCTGTTGCTCCTGTTTTTTATGGCCATTCTCACCATTACCTATCTTCGCGGGATAGAGGCTGATTGCGGATGCTTCAGCTTTGACGACCCGATATCTCCCAATACCATTGCCCGTGACAGCCTGATGCTTATCCCTGCCTTATATCTATTGTTTGCAGGGCATCTGTTTCGCAGGGGTATGAAAAAATCTTATCAGAGATAAGTAACTTTCAGTACAAGGTGTGCTTTTTAATATTTCACCAAAATAGGAGAAACCCTATCCAATGGACAGGGTTTCTCTTTATTTCTAGTGTTTTATCATCTCCCATTTCTGGGTGTAATTCTTTTCAAAACCAGCGCTTCTGTACTCAGTGTGGCATTTAACGCAGGTTTTCACATCCGGGGCTGCCTTAGCAATTACACCTGGGTCTGCAAGGTGGGCGGTCCTGTCACCATGGCAGTTTTCACACTGGACATCTCTTAATTCCTTTTCCTGTGCCTTCATTGTAAAACCGCCTGCTTCCTCGAACCGTGTTGTATGACATTCAAGACAGTCAGGATTAAACTGCTTCTCTTTGTTAACCAGTGTCTGGTATGCCTTTGCATGTGCCGATTTCTGCCATATTTCATATGCCTCACCATGGCATTCGTTGCATTTATTTGATCTTGGCGTGACTGCCTCTTCCTGTGCAGTAGTTACCGCAGCGGGTGATGTATACAGTTTGTTTACCTCCTGGTTATACTCATCAATCATGGCTTTCACCTTTACATCATCGGCAATTTTAGAACCAAGTGGAACAAGTGTATTTGTTGCTGTTTTAGTTCCGTCAGCCATCTTTTCAAGAACAAGCATCCCCTGATGCTGTTCCTTCTCGCTGGACTGAACGATATATGTATTATTTGCCTCGTAAGGGGTATCCAGCTTCTGTTTGTGATGGCCTCCAACAATCACATCAATGCCATTAATCTTCCTTGCAAAGATCCAGTTGCGTCCCATATGCTGATGTGTCAGGACAATAATAAAATCCACCTTATCCTTTAGTTCCGCCACCTTTGCTGTTACTGTCTCCAGGGGGTCAAGAACAGTTAACGAAGTGCCGACAATCTCCTCAAACGGTTTAGAAACATCAGGCGTATTACCCATAATGCCGATTATGCCAACCTTTATATTGTCTATGGTCTTGATCACATATGGCTTGAATAAAAGCGCCTGTTTATCATTTACAATATTGGCAGAAACAAATGGGACATCATATTTTTTCTCCAGCTCTTTTAAATAGTCAACGCCAAGGGCCAGATCAAGTTCACCAACATTGATTGCATCAATACCAAGGTCTTTATAGACCTTTGTAAACAACTCGCCTTTAAACCGGGCTGAAGGTATATAAGACTCTTTTATTTTATCATGCTCATTAAACAGATCGCCTGAATCCACAAGAACCAGGTTTTTTTCTGTTTTTCTGTAATCATTGATATATGTCGCCTTTTTATACAGCCCGCCAAGCATCTCATCAGTGCCGTCACACCCGCATGGTTCAAGATAACCGTCTACATTGCCAGTATAGGCTATGACAATTTTTTTATTCCCCTCTGTGCCTGTAGAACCTGAAATTGAAATAAAACAAAAAAGTACTGCAATACCTAATGAGAAAAATGCTGTTTTGATTTTCATAATTAAATACCTCATTTAAAAATTATCTAAAAAAACATCCATAAAACAAATTTTATAAGGTTAAAGCTATGCGCTCTCTTCCCTGTAACGAGTCTTCCGGTAAATGTAAACCGGCAGAGGATCGTTAGGATGCCAGGTCGGGAAAAAGAAAACTTCACCAGAGGCCAATTGTTCAGTTTTTAGAGTTTACTCCGGTATGGCATCATTTTTTAGTCAATAGGGGATTTACCGATCACGGGTAAATCAATAAGCGCCCCTCATGTGAAACCGAAAAAATGATGCATATGCAGATTATCCTTTTGAAAATGTCTGGAATATATCATGCGAGATCATTTTGTCAACATGTGACCTGTTAAGATGCAGGTTAAAAGCAGATAAAAAGTACAAATGTATGGCATAGGCAATGTCGATATGATTTGCATTATTGATCGTATTTTCCTGTTTGACCGATTGCCACTATTCATGCGACAAATCTTCTAAAATTATTAATCAAGGAGCATAAAACCATGACCGAAGATTACAGATCCATGTGGAAGGAGTTGGGGCTTAACCTTGAGGCGCATGATGCCCTGCTGAGTGTGCTGGGAAAGGCATACAAGGATATTTATATGAATCAGGAAGAGCGCCCTCTCGCAATGGACTATTTTGATTTTGTTGTAAGCAATGTGCACAGCTTAAGGATAAAGGAGTTGCTTGACGAAAAAAAGGAAGGGCGAAAGATAATCGGTTCATACTGTGTGTTTGTCCCGGAAGAGATAGTGCTCGCAGCAAACGCAACCCTTGTAGGGCTCTGCTCTGGGGCTGATTTTGCCATGGAGGAGGTAGAAAAATACCTGCCCAGAAACACATGTGCGCTTATAAAATCTGCATTCGGCTTTAAGCTTGCAAAGGTATGCCCTTATATTGAAAGTACAGACATGATAGTTGGTGAAAACACATGCGACGGTAAAAAGAAGGCATATGAGACCCTTGACCGTCTTGTAAAGAACCTCTACATAATGGATCTCCCGCAGGTAAAATCAGGTCAGGGGCGGGCACTCCTTAAAAAGGAGTATCAACGTTTTAAAGAAAGCGTGGAGAATCTTACCGGAAAGAAGATAACAGTAGAATCTCTGAAACAGGCGATAAAGACAGTAAATGCAAAACGTGCATCCATCCACAGGTTGTCATCACTCAGGAAATATGACCCGGCACCTATTTCAGGTCTGGATGCGCTACTGATAAATCAGGTGTTCTTTTATGACAACCCTAAAAGATTTACAGCCTCTGTTAACAGGGTATGTGACGAGCTTGAAACACGGGTGAAAGAAAAAAAGGGTGTTTTCCCTTCAAAGACACCCAGGGTCATAATTTCCGGGTGCCCGCAGGCCGTGCCCAACTGGAAGCTCCCCTACCTCATTGAGACATCAGGAGCGGTTATTGTTGGCGAGGAATCGTGCGTGGGAGAAAGGGGAACAAGAAACCTTACGGTTGATACAGGTGAGACAATAGATGAGATGATGGATGCCATTACTGACAGGTATTTCAAGGTGGACTGCGCTATCTTTACCCCTAACCAGGAGCGCTGTGACCATGTGAAAGAGATGTACAAAAAATACAATGCGGATGGAGTTATCCATTATGGCCTGCAATTCTGCCAGCCCTATATCATGGAATCTATCCCTGTGGAAAAGGCCCTTGAGGATAGCAGCATACCTACACTCAGGATCGAAACGGACTACAGTATGGAGGATGCAGGCCAACTCAAGACAAGGATAGAGGCATTTATAGAGCAATTGAGATAGCGATCAACTTTCAGCTAAATATAGAGCAGGTTAACCACCCGCTTCGCTAGAGACACAGAGGCCACAGAGGTTTATTTTTCAATTGTCGGAATCGTACGATAGATTAAAAAGGCCTTCTCTGTGATCTCTGTGTCTCAAGTGAGTGTAACGAACGGGTGGTGAAATCAGGGATACAATGAAGTATGCAGGTATAGACATAGGTTCGCGCACAATCGAACTGGTTGTTGTTGACGATGCTGGAAAAATATTACAGAGCCTTCAGGCGGATACAGGATTTGACCCTGCTCATACAGCAAAAGGACTTTTAGGGCAGGCGCAATATGACCGTATCATGGCAACCGGGTATGGCCGCAACCTCTTTGAGGTTGCATTTGATGCCCCCACAGTAACAGAAATAAAGGCCCATGCAAAAGGCGCAAGGGTCTTTTTCCCTGAGATACGGACAGTGCTGGATATAGGGGGCCAGGACAGCAAGGCCATCTCCCTTTTTGAAAACGGTAGGGTAAAAAAGTTTGAGATGAATGACCGGTGCGCTGCCGGCACCGGCAAGTTTCTAGAGATCATGGCAAAGACGCTCGGGTTTACTATTGATGAATTCGGTGAAGAGGCACTCCTTTCTGAACATGACATTAATATTTCCAGTATGTGCACGGTATTTGCCGAATCTGAGGTGACCTCGCTTATCGCAAAGGGACAAAACCGCAGGGACATAGCAAAAGGGCTTCATATAAGTGTGGTTAACAGGGTTGCCGGCATGTTAAACCGCATATCCTCTGAAGGGGATATCGTGTTTACAGGAGGTGTAGCTAAAAACCGGTGTATGGTTGCACTGATTGTAAAAAAACTTGTAAAAACCGTTCTTGTCCCCAATGACCCGCAACTGATAGGTGCGCTAGGTGCAGCCCTTCTTCTGATTGATTCAGAATAAAACCTCGGAAAAACCTCCTGCATAAAGAGTCCCTTGTATTTTTCTAAACCAACCTTTAGATTTTCATGGTTAAATGTTTTTTTATAATCCTTATTCTAAGGTCTCAAACAAGTACCCTTCACCCTTTTTCTCCAATAATATTGAAACAGTAAAAACAGGACTTATTTTATGGCAAATAATAGACTTTTACCGACCACAGGGTTTTGGGAGGTGATTAAAATGTCCGGGAGATATTTGAAGGATATAAAAATAATAAACAAAGGGTCTCCTCCAATAAAATTGTATGGGACATGGTGCCTCTTTTTTACCCTTTTCCTTTTTATCTTTCTTGTTTCAGGCTGTTCAACAATTCCCATAAAAAAGGTTGACCCAATCAGTATAGACCGGTTTCCTGCCTATGAAATGGCAGATGGCTCATCTATCTCACCTCAATCTGCTACAGAGACCATACCTGATGTTGAGATACTTTCAATCGATGACAACATAAAAAAACTGATTGATGAAAAGACAGAAGGGATCGTGGACCCCCAGAAACGTCTTGTTGCATTGACAAAACTCCTTGTTAAGTATGTAAAGTATGACACAGTAAGCGATTTGTATGGGGTAAAGACAGCGCAGCAGACCTTTGATACGGGCACAGGAAACTGTCTTTCATTCAGTAATCTGTTTGTTGCGGCCACGCGACATACAGGGCTTGTGGCAAAATTCTCGGAAATACCTACCCTGCCAAACTGGTCAAGAGATGGAGAAATCCTGTTTTTCACAAAACATATTGGGGCAGCGGCTGTTATTCATAATACCTTTACCCAGATGATTCAACTCAGGACGACCGATGAACAAGGGACATTTGTTACTGTTGATGAATCGATCAGGTACTATTTTTCACCTTCAGAGCTTGACCCTGAAAACGCCAGGGTAACTGCCTTTGGATATGAGGCAATATCTGACAGGCGGGCCTTTGCACAGTATTATAATAATGTCGGGAGTAAACACCTGGCAGAGGGGAACGCAAAGGATGCATACAGGTATTTTGTAAAGGCGATCAAGATAGATCCGGACCTCAGTTATGCATGGTCTAACCTCGGGGTAGTATATAAGAAAAACCTCCAGTTTGAGGCGGCAGAAGCAGCATATCTTCAGGGGCTTTCTGTGACCCACGGCTTAAGGGATACCAGTCTTTTATCCATAATGAATAACCTTGCGCACCTTTATGATACAAAGGGAGATATGGAGAATGCCCGGTTTTATAAAGCGCAGGTGACAGCATTCAGGGAAAAGAACCCCTATTACCAGTATGCAGCGGGAAAGACCGCCTATCAGGATGCACTTTATGAAAGATCGATCGGTTTTTTCAGAGACGCGATCCGGCTAAAAAAGAATGAGCATTTGTTTTATTACGGTCTTGCCCTTGCTTACCTTAAGACCGGTGACATAAAAAAGGCAGAAGCAAATATGAATCAGGCAATAACCTATGCCCTGGATGTAAATAAAAAGAGTTTTTATCAAAAGGTGCTGGCCTTAATAAAGGAAAAGAAAACGTTTTAATATTGTTTTAAAGACCAATACTAAAAGCCCGCCATAAATAGTGTTCATCCAAAAACTGTTGTTTTTGGATTCAAGCGGTCAGCCATTAGCGTTCAGCTTTCAGTAAAAGGCATTCAAAACAAAGAATTAGCTGATAGCTGACTGTTGAAAGCCCCATCCAGAATTCGTCTCTTTCTGGATGGACACTAAATAGAAAAATATCACAATCTTGACAACAGGTAAGGGCAACAATATTATATGCAGCCAATACCGTTTTTTCACAGTGGTATTATTGTCTCAGGGTCTTTTTATTATGAGCCTGTCCCTCCGTGATAATAGATTTTCATTTTATAAAATTGAAGGAAAGGTCTTTATGAAGAAATATCTGAAAATGGCTCTCCTGGTGCTTTTAACACTGATCTCCTTTTACACTGTTGATCTCAAGGCAGAAGATGGTTACAGGCTGTGGCTGCGGTATGACAGGATCACGGAACATGAATTTGTCGCACAATATAAAGGGCATACGACTGAACTTATTATCGAAAATACAGACCCTGTAATAACAGCAGCCAGGGAAGAGTTGCAGGCCGGGCTAACTGATATGCTTGGTAAAAAGATCCCCGTAAAAAAGATGGTTTCAAAGGATGGTGCAATTATTGTAGGCACCCCCGAAGGCTCATCCATTATCAGGCAGATGGTCAGCCGGACAGATATAAAACACATGGGGAATGAAGGTTATATTATAAGGTCACTTATTAATGATAACCGTCCTGTGACCATAATAGCCGCAAACAGGCCAGTGGGGGTGCTATATGGGGCATTCCACTTTTTGCGGCTTATTCAGACCAGAAAGCAAATCGATGCATTATCCATAACCGAGGCACCCCAAATTCAGAGGAGGCTCCTTAACCACTGGGATAACCTGAACGGTAGCGTTGAGAGGGGCTATGCAGGAAGTTCCATCTGGAAATGGGATGAGCTGCCTGAAAAGGTGGATAAAAGGTACAAAGATTATGCGCGTGCCAATGCATCGATTGGCATTAATGGCACTGCCCTGAATAATGTAAATAGTCAGGCAGAGATATTGACTGACAAATACATTAACAAGGCCTCTAAAATTGCTGATGTGCTACGCCCATACGGGATACATGTATACTTCAGCGTAAAATTTTCAGCACCTGTTGAGATAGGGGGGCTTGCCACATCAGACCCCCTTGACCCTGGTGTGCAAAAATGGTGGATGGATAAGACCAGCGAGATATATAAAAGGATCCCAGATTTTGGCGGGTTTCTGGTAAAGGCATATTCCGAAGGGCAGCCCGGGCCACAGAAATACGGTCGCACACATGCGGATGGGGCAAACATGCTCGCTAAGGCCCTTGCACCATATGGCGGTATTGTCATGTGGCGTTCATTTGTCTATGACCTTTCCATTGATTCGGACCGCACCAAGTGTGCCTATCTTGAGTTTGTGCCGCTTGATGGCAAGTTCAATGATAATGTGCTTGTTCAGACCAAGAACGGCCCGGTGGATTTTCAGCCAAGGGAGCCCTTCAACTCGCTGTTCGGGGCCATGCCCAGGACGCCCCTGATGATGGAACTCCAGATTACACAGGAATACACAGGCCAGGCAAAGCACCTTGTTTATCTTGCGCCCCAGTGGAAGGAGGTGTTTGATTCAGACACCTATGCAAAGGGGCCAGGCACAACGGTTGCGAAAATAGTTGATGGTTCTGCAGAAGGGCACACCCTTTCAGGCATAGCAGGTGTCTCAGGCATAGGCGCAGAGAGAAACTGGTCTGGCCACATATTTTCACAGGCAAACTGGCACGCATTTGGCCGGCTTGCATGGAACCCATCCCTTACGTCTGCTGACATTGCTGATGAGTGGATCAGGATGACATGGTCAAATGACAAGGGTATTGTTAACACGATTGCAAAAATCATGGCAGGCTCCTGGGAGGCATGCGTTGACTACATGACCCCCCTGGGGCTCCATCACCTTATGGCTGAAGGGCACCACTACGGGCCGGGGCCGGATCATGTTAATGCCATAAGACAGGACTGGAGCTCCACCTATTACCATAAGGCAGACCGGCTTGGCATAGGGTTTGACAGGAGTTCTACAGGCACAAACGGGGTTGGACAGTATGCAAAACCCTTAAGAGACCTGTGGGATTCGCCCCACACATGCCCGGAGAAATATCTATTATGGTTTCATCATCTGCCATGGACATACCCCATGCCATCGGGCATGACACTATGGGAAGAGCTGCAATCCCGCTATAACCGGGGTGTTGATGAGGTAAAGTCCATGAGGGATACGTGGGTATCCCTTGAAGGAAAGATTGATAATGAGCGCTTTCAACATGTGAAGGAAAGGCTTGATATGCAGCTTGAAAATGTACAGGAGTGGCGTGACGTGTGTATAAAATATTTTGCCGGGTTTGTAGAGACCGGGGATGCTTTCCCGGAATAGTTATGTTATATCCGGTAAGCATGATTGTTGCAGCCATCTTATTTAAAAGCAGGGGCTTGATACGAAGTATCTTAAGGTCACATAGAAGAACCTTATGCATGTCGCCTATACAGTAGGTCCATAATGGAAATTTTGAGAGCTATATACCGCCCTTGGCAATATGGAATATCTTAAGATGGCTGACCGGGCCTTTGATTATCTGCATGAATTTTTCTATGACAGGGAGCGTAAAGAACGGTTAAAGATAATAAAGGGTAATTTAAGGTAAAGCTGCCGGGGCAGGCGGATTTTTAGCAAGGTTATCGTAAAAGGTGGCCTTATCTTTGTCAGCGGTTACTCCGTAACTGCCTTTTGCATAAATACTGGAAA
>CAZCMD010000079.1:0-21482 GCA_964499695.1 uncultured Desulfatiglans sp. | reverse complement strand
AAAAGGGTAAAACAGAAGACACATGGAAAAGCCTTGGTGAAAATGCATGGATAACTGGTCTTGCTGTTACAGATGAATATGTATTCATTGCAGATGCCGGCCAGAGGATTGTCTGGTGTTTTGACCTTGATGGCCGTTTGGTGCGGCCCATAGGGGAAAAGAACCCTGAAAAAAATATCCCGGGGTTTGTTATCCCGGGTCCATATTTTGATATCGCCATGGCCCCTGACGGACTTTTGAGGGTTGCTAACCCCGGGAGGCATCAGATAGAGGCATATACTGTCAAAGGGGATATGGAGTTTGCATGGGGTAAATTCGGTAACAACCATGAGGACTTTACTGCATGCTGCAACCCGGTAAGTTTTGCGGTTCTTTCTGACGGGAGCATAATTACCTGTGAAAAAGGGATTGCAAGGGTCAAGATCTACGATACATTCGGAAACTTAAAAGGTTTTGTTGCTGAACCGAAACAGCTTACAAATGTATCGACCGCAGTTGGTAGTAAAAAAGAGCAGGTTCAACGATACGGTTTTGATATTGCGGCTGATAATGGTGGGTATGTTTATATACTTGACCGGGCAAGGAATGTGGTGAGGTTTTTTAAACAAAAATAAACGTAGAGACAGGTTTGAAACCTGTCTCTACAGTATTGACGGGAATAATAAACAGGATTCGATTGATCGTAGGGGCACGGTGCACCGTGCCAGTTAGGGCACGATGCTTCGTGCCCCTACAGGGTACATCTGGAAGTAATAGGTAGACAAAAAAATTGTGTAGATGATTCAGGGATGGATTATGGAAAATTATAAAAATAACAACAAAAAATCCCGGCGTGAATTTTTGCGGGATGCACTCCGTGGCGCCTCTCTTGTGGCCATAGGAGGAGTAATCGGCCTGGGATGGTATCGTGGTCGAAACGATACCTATGCCTGGCAGATAGACCCGTACAAATGCAGTACATGCGGTAAATGCGAAACAGAATGTGTGCTGGAGGAATCTGCTGTAAAGTGTGTACACTCCTATGATGTATGCGGGTACTGCAAGATATGTTTCGGTTTTTTTGAGCCCCAGCCCAATGCCATAAATGAGGGTGCTGAAAACCAGATGTGCCCCATGGGTGCAATAAAACGAACGTTTATTGAAGACCCCTATTATCAATACACCATTGATGAAACCTTATGTACCGGCTGTGCAAAATGTGTCAAGACATGCAATGGATTTGGCAATGGTTCTCTGCAGATGCAGGTGCGTCATGATCGGTGTGTCAACTGCAATCAGTGCGCCATAGCCAAGGTATGCCCATCAGATGCATTTAAAAAAGTACCTGTAAAATCGCCCTACCTGTTCAAGAAGGGGGGTGCTGCTTGAGGATCAGGTTTTTATATCTGCTTGCTGCCGGGCTTTTGATCTTTAGTCTCAGCCTGAATGCCTTCTCAATAGAGAGATTCCCGCCCCCGCAGTTTGAGGGGAGCTATATACGCCCTGAACACACAACACCCTTACCCAGAGGCGGGGCATGGCCTTTGATAGACGCATTGCTCCTAGTAGCTGCACTTGGAGTCTCTTCATACCTTGTCCTTAAAAAAAGAAGCAGGCCGGCTGTGTTTGGTCTGATGCTCTTCTCCATTGCCTATTTTGGTTTTTACAGAAAGGGGTGTGTATGTTCTATCGGTTCAATACAGGACATCTCCCTCTTTTTAATCAATAAAGATTACAGCATCCCCATGCTGACGATCTTTTTCTTTATTGCCCCGCTTGTTTTCACACTGCTCTTTGGCAGGAGTTTTTGCGCTGGGGTCTGCCCCATGGGCGCTGTACAGGACATTACACTTATAAAGCCGGTTAAGGTGCCTGTATGGCTTGAGCACGCACTCAGGTATCTTGCATATGTATACCTGGCGCTTGCCGTGTGGCTTGCTGTTATGGGAAGTTCATTTGTCATATGCAAGTATGACCCCTATGTTGCAATTTTCAGGCGAAATGGAAATCTAAATATCCTGATTATTGGTGGGATACTGCTCATAGCAGGCTTTTTTATAGGTAGGCCATATTGCCGGTTTTTATGCCCTTATGGGGTGATCCTGAGGCAGTTGTCGAGGTTATCCAGATGGCGGGTAAGGATTACACCCACTGACTGCAATCAATGCAGGCTCTGTGAAGATGCCTGCCCATATGGTGCGATTGAACGGCCTGTGGTGGCATGGCCCGAAGCCACCTACAAAAAGGATAAAAAAAGGCTCGCCCTCTTTCTTGTTTTGTTCCCTCTTTTCATTACAGTTGGGGCATTTATCGGTAACTCTCTCGCCCCTTTTGTTTCACGAAGTCACCCGACAGTTGCGCTGGCTGAACGTATCTGGATAGAGGAAAACAAGGGCCTGGATGAAACAACCGATGAAAGCCAGGTATTCAGGGCGTCAGGTGACACTATTGCTTCTCTTTATAAACATGCCGCCGGTATCAGGAAAGGTTTTGAAAAGGGCGGGTGGTTTTTCGGAGGGTTTCTGGGTCTTATCCTTGGAGGTAAACTGATCCTGTTAAGCCTGCGCTTTAGAAGAAAGGATTACGAGGCGGAAAGGGCAGGATGCCTCTCCTGTGCAAGATGTTTCAAATACTGCCCCAAGGAGCATGAGTATCGACTGAAGAAGATAGAGGAGAGGGGAGGGGTGAAAGGCATATGAATCAGGTAACCCCTCAACCAGATAACAGGGTAGAGCTTCAGATGGTACTCAAAAAAACAGCCCTGGTCGGGGCAATATTTTCAATGGTATTCCTTGTGCTGCTCATTTTTAACGGGTACCAGCAATATATGTCAGGCTCAAAGGAATATTCCGATATCACCGGGCTAAAAAAGGAGCTCCTGAAGCAACCTGAAAACGAGGCACTCATAAAAGAGATCAGGGAACTGGACAGGGATTACCGCAGCAGCAAGCTCAGGCAGATAGATTTTTCAGGCCTTGCATCTCTATTGCTTTTAATAAGCAGTGCAGTAACCATAGGTGCATTGAAATGGCAGAATAGTTTAAAGGGAATCAATCCTGTGCTATGTGAAGATCCTGAGGAGCCATTTAGAAGACTTAAATTAAGGGAAGGCAGGTTGGCCATCTTTGTTGTTGTATTCCTGTTAACCGGCATGGCAGTCTATCTTAAGGTTATAACCCCGTCAGAATGGATCAATGAGCTTAAGGCAGGGATAGCTGAAAGGCCTTCATATGCCTCTCCAGAAGAGCTTGCCCAGAACTGGAACCGCTTCAGGGGATTCGGAGGGGCAGGCAGGACATCTCTTGCCGATATCCCAACTAAATGGGATGGTGCAAGCGGTAATGGGATCATCTGGAAGACAAAAATACCCTTGTCAGGATTTAACTCACCAATAGTATGGCAGAACCGCGTATTTTTATCAGGAGCAGACGCGGAAAAGCGCCAGGTCTACTGTTTTGACGCATCCACAGGCGCACTCCTCTGGACCGGTGATGTGCCCACTGCCCCTCTGGGTGATAAAAAATTTGAGGTCATGGAGGATACAGGTTATGCTGCCTCATCAATGGCAACAGACGGGGTGCGTGTATATGTTATCTTTGCGACAGGGGACCTGGCAGCCTTTGATTTCAAGGGACGCCTTTTGTGGTATAAGAGCCTCGGGATACCTGTAAGCCTTTACGGGTATGCCTCAAGCCTTGAGGTATGGCAGGACCGTGTGCTCGTGCAGTATGACCAGGGCAGCGCGGAAGATGGTAAATCCAGGATGTACGCCTTTGACGGCGCAACAGGCGCTGTTGTCTGGGAAGCCAAAAGGCCGGTGCCCAACAGCTGGACATCGCCTATTGTTGCACCTGTTAAAAACGGCTACCAGTTGATAACCGCGGGTGACCCCTGGGTGATAGCCTATGATCCCGGTAATGGACAAGAGATATGGCGGGCAAATTGTATAAAGGGTGACCTGGGTGCTTCATCCATAGTTAGCGCTAACATGGTAATAGCCATTGCCCCTGATCTGCATAATGTGGCCATACGAACAGACGGGAAAGGCGATGTTACAGGAACCCATATTGCATGGCAGAATGATGATGTGGGGCCGAATATTGTATCTCCGGTGTCAGACGGGAACAGGGTGTTTTATCTTGATACCTATGGCACACTCTATGTAGTGAATATGGCAGATGGAAAGCTTGTTTATGAGCATGATTTTAATGAAAATATTAATGCCTCACCCACCATTGTATCCGGTAGACTCTATGTCTTATCTCTTGAAGGGACGATGTTCATAGGCACACCGGGTGAAAAGGAAATGAGCCTTGAGGCAAGTAATGCACTGGGCGAGCAGTGTTACGCATCACCGGCATTTATGCCGGGGCGTATATATATACGAGGAAAAGAAAATTTATACTGTATAGGAAATGAAAAACCCTGATCTTACAAAAATAGAAGAGATAATCGCACTAGCAGGGAAAACCGGTGACAAGGTGCTGCCGATCCTTCAATCAATACAGAAGGCCTACGGGTATCTTCCTCAGCCTGCCATGGAACTGGTATGCGAAAAAACAGAGATAACACCTGCCTTAATTACCGGGTTTGCAAGCTTTTATGATCAGTTCCGGTTTTCACCGACAGGCGAGCATATTATAAGGGTATGCGTGGGGACCGCATGCCATGTGAAGGGCGCACAGGGGGTTTATGATGCATTTAAAAGATATCTTCACATCCCGGATAAGGGTGATACTGACCCTGAGGGAAGATTCACCATTGAGCCTGTGGCTTGCCTTGGATGCTGCACACTTGCGCCTGTTGTCCAGATAGGTGAGGTTATTTACGGGCACCTTACGCCTGATTCAGTCGGTAATGTCATAAAGAATTTTCTTACCTATCAAAAGACAAAAAATAAGGCTGAAAAGGGCCGGAAGCCTTCATATATTACCGGCACGCAGGATGGAGAGATCAGGGTGGGCTTAGGTTCATGCTGCCAGGCAAGGGGAAGCAGATATCTCAAAGAGGCTGTAGAAAAGGTTATTAATGAAACAGGCATCAATGCGGGCATAAAACATGTCGGCTGTGTAGGGATGTGCTACCAGACCCCGCTTATGGAAATCCTTTTGGCAAACGGTACACGATATCTCTACACAGAGGTTAGGCCAGAAGATGCAAAGGATATCCTTTTAAAACACTTCAAGCCAGGCGGGATCAAAAGAAAGATTCTACCTGTTATCTCAAAGGGGCTGGACATTATACTTAATGCAGGTGAGTCACCCTCCATACCAAGATATGCGATCGACAAGCGTGAAAGACATGTGGCTGATTTTCTGGGATGCCAGGTAAACATAGCAACAGAGCATTGTGGAAGCATCAGCCCGGTAAATATAGATGAATACATAAAATATGAAGGGTTTACTGCTCTCAAAAAGGTAATGTCAGAACTGACTGAGGAAGAGATAATCACTGAAATAGAAACGAGCGGATTAAAAGGGAGGGGAGGCGCCGGTTTCCCAACCTATTTGAAATGGAAGGCAGTGAGAGGGCAGATAGAAAAAGAACGGTTTATTGTATTAAATGGCGATGAGGGAGACCCGGGCGCATTCATGGACAGGATGCTTATGGAATCATACCCGTTCCGTGTCCTTGAAGGGATGATCATTGCTGCCCGTGCTGTAGAGGCAAACAAAGGGTATCTCTATATCCGTGCCGAATATCCGCTTGCCATAGAGCGCATGACAGAGGCAATTAAGATGTGTCATGCCAGGGGATACCTGGGCGAAAACATTTGTGATACAGACTTTTCCCTTGATCTATCAATAGTGGCCGGGGCAGGGGCCTTTGTATGCGGTGAGGAGACTGCCCTTCTTTCAAGTATAATGGGTTTAAGGGGTATGCCGCGGTTGAGGCCGCCATACCCGGCGCAGCAGGGATTATGGGGAAAGCCCACACTCATTAACAATGTTGAGACCTATGCGCTTGTGCCGTGGATTATCAGAAACGGCGGGGCAGCCTTTGCACGAATGGGCACGGAAAAGAGCAAGGGGACAAAGGTGTTTGCCCTTGCAGGAAAAATAGCAAGGGGTGGTCTGATCGAAGTACCAATGGGCGTTACCCTGAGGAGAATAGTTGAAGAGATAGGGGGCGGCATTGCAGGAGGGTTAAAGTTCAAGGCCATACAGATCGGAGGCCCCAGCGGCGGTTGTGTGCCTGCCCATCTCTCTGACATCCCGGTAGATTATGAATCCCTTACCCATGCGGGTGCCATCATGGGCTCTGGCGGGCTTGTGGTAATGGATGAAACCGACTGCATGGTGGATATTGCAAGGTATTTCCTGCAATTCACCCAGAACCAGTCCTGCGGCAAATGCACCTTCTGCAGGGTGGGCACGCGTCGCATGCTTGAGATTCTTGACCGGCTCTGCAACGGGGAGGGAAAGGCCTCTGATCTAACTCAACTGGAGGAGCTCGCTTACCAGATCAAACAGGGGAGTTTATGTGCACTGGGGGGCACTGCGCCAAACCCTGTGCTCTCAACCCTGACACACTTTCGTGAAGAGTATGAGGCCCATGTTCAGGGAAGATGCCCGGCAGGAAAATGCAAGGCCCTTATAAAATACAGGATTACAGATGAATGCATAGGCTGTACAGTATGCGCCCAGCACTGCCCGGTTGATGCGATTGGTTTTAAACCATATGAAAAACATGAAATAGATTATGAAAAATGCATACGCTGCGGTTCATGTAAAAACGTGTGCCCTGAGAAGGCGGTAGTTGTGGAATAGGCTGTTAGGCAGAAGGCTAAAGGCTGAAGGTTAAATCTTGGTATAGTCAAATATATCGAATAAAATTAAATATATTGAGAATGGTAGGGGCACGGCGCTCCGTGCCCTTAAAAGAGAGAAACCCTAAATGACAGAAGGTACAGGAAGGCCAGGATTGATAAACCTAACCATAGATAAAAGACCAGTTAAAGTATCCAAAGGCTCCACTATCCTGGAAGCGGCTGAATCCGTCGGCATAAGGATCCCAACACTCTGCTATTTAAAGGAGATATCTCCCCTTACGAGCTGCATGCTGTGTGTTGTCAGGATTGATGGCAGAAAAAATCTCGCGCCTGCCTGCGCAACGAAGGCGGAAGAGGGTATGGTTGTATATAATGATGACCCTGTTGTAGCGTCTGCAAGGCGTACAGCACTTGAGCTGCTTTTAAGCGATCATGCGGGTGACTGCATGGGGCCATGTGAGGTGGCATGTCCGGCAGGGATGGATATCCCTGAAATGCTCCGTCACATGGCAGCAGGCAGATATGATAAGGCTATTGAGGTAATAAAAGAGCATATTGCCCTGCCGGCAGTAACAGGCTATATATGCCCCGCACCATGTGAGAAGGTATGTCGCAGGGAGCAGATGGATACGCACCTATCCATAAAGCTAATCAAAAGATGTGCAGCTCTATCTGATCTGGCACAGAAGTCTCCATATAAGCCTGTCATGCTCCCGGATTTAAATAAAAAGGTGGCCATAATAGGTGCAGGGCCTGCGGGCCTTGGCGCTGCATACCATCTAAGAAAAAATGGCGTATCCTGCACCATCTTTGATGACAGGGCAGAACCAGGAGGCATGCTTCGTTATGAGGTGCCGGAACAACAATTACCCCGGTCTATCCTTGATGCTGAGATAGAACAGATAAGAGCCCTTGGTGTTGAATTCAGACAGGGGGTTCATATAGGAAGAGATCTGAAGCTGAAAGACCTGATGGAATCATATGACTCTGTTTTTCTGGGGATCGGAAATGTACCTGAAAGCAGTCTTAAGATACTTGGTTTTGAAACTGACCAGAAGGGATTGATGATAAACAGGGATACCCTCCAGACTTCAATACCTGATGTATTTGCAGGAGGCGATGTCAGAAAGGGGTTGAAGCTTGCTGTGCGCTCTCTGGCCGATGGCAGAAAGGCAGCAGTGGGTATACTTCAATATTTAAAAGGTGAACCGGTTACAGGTATTAAACGGTCTTTCAACAACAGAATGGGAAAGATTGTACCTGAAGAGCTTTCCGTGTTTACAGATTCAGCAGGAGACAAAGATCGCCTCATGATTGATCCTCATAGCGGGATGAGTAAAGATCAGGCATCCCATGAGGCTCTGTACTGCCTGCACTGCGACTGCCGGAAAAAAATGGCGTGCAGGCTGCGCACCTTTGCAGAGGAATATGAAGCAAAGGATAGCAGGTACACAGGAAAACGTCGCCCCTTTAAACGGATTACCGGGCACCATGATATAGTCTATGAACCAGGTAAATGTATAAGCTGCGGGATATGCGTAAAGATAACAGAAAAACAGGGTGAAAAACTGGGCCTTACATTTATCGGCCGGGGCTTTGATGTAAAGGTGGCTGTTCCATTTGATAAATCATTAGAAGAGGGCCTTTCAAAAACCGCGGAGGCGGCAGTAAATGCCTGTCCAACCGGGGCACTGGCGTTTAAATGAGAAATAGAGGCGAGATATCAGGTGGTAATGAAAAGAGTTAAATTTGTTCTATCTCCCCCTCTATATCAAATTCGTTTACACCACCGTCCCTGAATGCAAACCATGCAACCATTAACCCTGCAAGGCTGATCACGGCCAGAAGATAAAAAAGCGCCCTGGGGTTTGAGCCCATCATCCGGGGTGTATACAGTGCAAGGAGTGCGGCCATAATCCTTGCGATTGTGATAATGATCCCCTGGGCGGTTGTACGCAACAGGGTAGGGAATGACTCCTGTGTCCAGACCTTCATGATGGCCTCAAATGAGAAACCAAGCCCTACACCCCCAAGAAGCCCGCTTATAACAGCGGTTGATATGGAAGGGCCAAAAACTGCCAGTACAAGGCACATGAGTACAATAGCCAGTGCACCTATCTCAAAATAGAAAAAACGTCTGGGTGTGCCTGATATACGCATAAACCAGTAGGCCCAGATAAAACTGATAGCAAGGCTTACAACATTTACCCTTGATGCAAACCCTACACTCTGGCCTATGACATTTACCCACAGATAGGTGCCAAACTGACCGTTTGTATTGGCTACCAGGTTTGTTGCTGAGTAAAAGATAATAAGGGCAATGAACGGTTTTAAAAAAGGAGGCCTCATGAGGTCTACAATAGAGGCCTTTCTTGCCTGGATAGTCAGTGCCCCTTGAATATGTTCATCATGTGCGGATTGCCATTTTTGAGACTCCGGGATTTTTAGACGCAGAATCATCGTGACAAAGGCAAGCACCCCTACGTGCCCGAACATGATCTGACCTCCGATATAACCCAAGTCCCCAACCAGAGAGGCGCAGGCAAGTGCTCCCAGAAACCCGAGTATCCACATCACCTGGCTGAAGCCAAGGAGTTTACCACGGTTTTCATTTGTGGCTGTTTCTGCGATGGATGCAAGAGAGACGGGCAGATCAGCGCCTGCACCAAGACCAACAATAATGGTGCCGGTGAGCAACCAATTAAAGGATGTCATGAGCGTTAACATTGTAGATCCTATAACAATCATGACCATTGTTAGAATAAAGACAGAACGGCGGCCGTATTTATCCCCAAGTCTTCCTCCGATAAGAGCCCCGATTGCTATGCATATGATCAATGCTGCGGAAAGGTGGCTTATCTGATCAGGTGTTATGCCTATGGTATGCTGGTATATGACTAGTGCGATGCCTGAGCCGATAATGGCGCATGCGTCTATATATGATGCCATTCCGCATACAATAGCGATCCACCAGGGGTTTATGATTTTTGATCGGGAGGGGTCAATGGTCATGTTCAATGTGCTCCTATTCAGCTTGAGGTGAATGAGTCAGGTGCAGGCATATGGGCCTGCACCATGAAACCGGCTCAAAATCAAATCAGATCACAAAATCGTATGTCGTGATTTTATATCACGGTTGACCTGGAAAAGGTCGCAGGGTGAAGAGCTTATCTGATCGGGCCGCACCGCACGTGGAACATTTACTGTCATACCAGGCCATTGGTAGACCGCATTTTGTGCATGTCCAGCGCTCCTTTTCCGATTTCGCCCATTTCGCTATGCCCATCTTCTTTAAACCGTCGAGGTTCTTAAGCACCTCTCCATGATGAGGCATACCATCGTTATTGAATTTTGTTACTTTGTCACATGGCTCATCTTTGCAGTCTGAGCAGCGTGTAACACCCTCTTTGCCTAAAGCACATTTTCTCATTGCACACTCACGGCAAAAGGAGGCGACCCTGCCATTTCCTATACAGCCGTCACAGAGGATATCCTTCTTCTCAAGCTTCATTGGCCCTGCTGAAAACTGTTTAAGGAGGGCATTTAACTTTTCTTCATCTTTTGACTGGGTGGCAATGTACATTGGGCATGCCCCGCAGTATAGTCCGCACGGGGCCACCAGGTCCTGATTTATCTGTTCTGCATCATTTTTTGATTCTGAAGCAGATGCAGTTAAACAATCAAGCTTAAGGCATGCACAGCCGACTGTGGCTGCAGCAACCCCGACAACAAAATCTCTTCTTGTTATCTCTTTTTTAAAAGTGTTCATAGTTACTCCCAAACATATTTATTTTTTGACCAACGCATCCCTGATTTCGGTCAAGAGTACAACCTCTGCGGGTGGGGCCGGCGGCGCAGCAGGGGCCTCTTCCTGTTTCTTCTTGAATGAATTCATTGCCTTTATCATCATAAAAATAGCAAAGGCTATTATCACAAAATCCACCACTGACTGGATAAACTTGCCATAGTTCAGTGTAACAGCAGCAACGTCACCCGAGGCCTGTTTAATGGTGATTACCAAATCTGAAAAATCCACATTCCCGAGAAGGACACCTATGGGCGGCATGATCACATCAGCAACAAATGATGAGACTATTTTCCCGAAGGCCCCGCCAATGATAATACCGACAGCCATGTCAACCACATTACCACGCATTGCAAAAGTCTTGAATTCCTGGATAAATCCCATGATAAATCCTCCTGTTTTTGAATTAATTATTTGATACACACGACTTGACACCAACTGTTTACACTATTTTCAATGAAAAGTCTGTTTTATTATAATTTAGCTAACTCCTCTTTAACGGCTTTACCTAATTTTTGTAATAATAATGGTTTCTTGATATATGTACCGGCCCCCAGCCTCTGAATCTCTCTTATATCATCTGTTTCGGCAAATCCGCTTACTATGATGGCCTTTTGTTTCGGATTAAATTTAATGATCCTCTCATATGTCTCACGGCCACCTATCCCCGGGGCCATAATCATATCCAGAAGTATAATATCCGCATTATGCCCCTTTAGATATTCCACAGCATCCTCTCCGCCTGGAACAGCTTCTGACCTGTAACCCAGTGTTTCAAGCATTTTACAGGTTATCTCCCTCTGGCTCTTTTCATCATCAACAACCAATACCATTTCACCATTCCCCATATAATCGTTTATTGATATAGGTATCTCTTTGAGCCGGATCTCATCCCTTATAGCAGGAAGGTATATCTCAAAGGTTGTCCCCTGTTTATTACTTTTAACATCTATATACCCTTCGTGATCCTGAATGATATTCCATACAACGGCAAGGCCTAAACCCGTCCCGCTTTTACCCATTACCTTTTTTGTAAAAAACGGTTCAAATATCCTTTCAATGTGTTCCGGCAAAATACCGGATCCGTCATCTGACACGATTAAAACAGCATACTCTCCTCTCTTTACATCTTCATATCCTTTTATGGGGTTATTCACATAACGGTTCATGGTGGATATTATTACATTACCTCTGCCCTCAATTGCTTCGGCGGCATTTGATACCAGGTTCATGATGACCTTCCTGATATGGATAGGAGAGCCATTTATATTCAGGAGCTCTTTATTAAGGTCTCTCCTGACCTCTACCTCAGGATGATATTGCCTGAGCTTTATATATTCGGGAGAGGTTAGATAATCATCGATTATATCATTCAGACAAAGGATCTCTTTGGGGGTGGCAACACCTCTTGCAATTGTTAAAAGGTCATTTACAATGGCAACCGCCCTTTTCCCTGAATCATGTATAGTCTGTATGGGTTTTATGAGTTTACTATCTTCGGGCAGATCTAATAGAAGCAGCTCCGGGTAGCTGACTATTCCTGACAAGACGTTGTTCAGATCATGGGCAACTCCACCGGCAAGAAGACCCAGTGATTCCATTTTTTTGGATCTTAACAGTTTTTCTTCGCTTTTCCTTAACCTTTCTTCTGCCTCTTTTTGTTCGGTTATATCCTGGTAAATACCAAAACACTTGGCAGGTTTACCTTCAGCATCATACTCCTGTTTGCCGCTTGATCTGATAATCCTCTCAATACCATCAGTACGTATAATGCGAAATTCAACATCCCAGGTATCATTGGAATCCAGCATTTTGCGAATCTTTCCTCCGATCCATCCAAGATCATCAGGATGGATCATCTGTTCTGATCGTGGGCCCAGATCACTCCCAAAAGCCCCTTCTTTTATTCCATGAATCGCATACATGTTTTTTGACCATGTAAGTGAATTATCCTGCATACCCCAGACAAATCCGCCTAAAGAGGCCATCTCCTGTGATCTGTTTAACAGCTCTTCTCTCTCATGAAGGGCCTCTTCAGCCTTTTTTCTCTCTGTTATATCTTCTCCGGAGCTGAGCAAACCGGTAATTATGCTGTCTTTATTCCTTATAATTGCGTTATGCCAGGCTATGGTTTTTTCAATACCAGACAGGGTGACAATTTTATATTCTGTGTACTCTAGCTTCTTTTCCCGATTATTCATAATATCGTTATATAAATTTTTAACCTCTTCAAGCAGCTCCTTTGGCGTAAAAATATCGAACCAGTTTTTACCAAGAAAATCTTTTTCAGTACCCCCTAAAATTTCACATCCTTTTCTGTTGATGAGTATGACCTCTCCTGCCCTGCTTAAGGCAAGGATCATAACCCCGGCCACATCCAGTAAATTTTTTGATGTGTCCCGCTCCATCTTTAATTCTGTTATATCAGTTAAAGAGATGGCAACGGCATATGGTTTTTTTTCATTATTTCTGAACAAGGGGCTGGTGTTGACTGAGACCCACACTAGATCACCGGGTGACCTGTATACCCCCATGATCTGATTAATACAGGGCTTGCCTGTTTGCAGTGTCTTTATTGAAGGATGGTCCTTGCCCTCACATTTTGTTCCATCTTCATTGATGAATGGCAGATGCTTTCCGGTCGGCATATGTTCGAAAGATTCCATGATGCTCCGTCCAAACATATCTTCTGCCTTTTTATTCCAGGTTAAATAGGCACCGGATGCAGACTGTAAAATTACACATTCATTGATAGTTTCCAGGATAGAGCTGTACCATTTTCCTCTTTCATCAGAAGCCGAATCAGCCTGTGTGGATGTGGATTGTTGCTGTTTTAGCTCTCGGACCAGTTGTTCTAACTCTTCATATGTAGGTTTTTTAGACATCAGCCCTCCGGTGGGATATGGGGGAATAGCTTTCAGAACAGAATGGTATGTGTTTTCGAGCTAACAATTTATTAAAACTCTTTAACAAAAATTAAAGCACTCATCTTACAATTACCATATAATCTTTTTGGATGAATATATATAGAATAATTGACCACTTTTCAATATTTCCTTTTTACAGGTTATAGATATTTAGTGTCCATCCAAAAACTACCGTTTTTGAATTCAAGCGTTCAGCCATTAGCGTTCAGCTTTCAGCAAAAGACTTTCAAACCGAAGAGTTAGCTGACAGCTGATCGCTGACTGCTGAAAGCCCCATCCTGAATTTACTTCTTTGTAGATGGGCACTATTTAATATATATAGATCAGAAAATTGTTTTAAACCCCAAAGGGGTGGCATGTTAATAGAAAAACATAATAGCAAATAAAACAAAGCCCCGTAGGGGTGATATGTAATTTTAAAAAAAGGGGTTAAGGATGAATTATTCAGGAAGAGTATCCAAAAAAATCATCTTCTTTATCTTGTTTTACTGTGTCTTCCTTTTCTGTGGATGCGCCTTCAGACCTGCAAAATTTATAGATACGACTCTTCTTACAACAGAAGATCGTGTCATCCTCAACCAGAAGGTCTTTGATAAGGTGTGGAATCTGGTGAATGATAAATATTATGATCCCACTTTTAAAGGGAAAGACTGGGGAGCTCTAGGCGAGAAGTACCGGGATGAAGCACTTGCAGCAGACAATAATAAAACCCTTTACAGGACGATCAATAAAATGCTCAAAGAATTAGGTGGCTCCCACCTTAAGGCTAATATGACCGGGCGTTTTGAAGATATATACAAGGATTATCAGGCTCCTATATCAGCAGGTTTTATGTGGCAGGTCTATGAAGGTAAGGCAGTTGTAACCCAGGTATTCCCAGAGAGCCTCGCAGAAAAGGCCGGGGTGCAGAGGGGGTGGATTTTAACGCAGATAAAAGGTAAATCCCCTCTTGATGAAAAAAAAGATACTGCTACAGATGCACCCACCTTTAGAGTACCCATACTGGATGTTGGCAGGCCAGAGTCATATATGTTTATTGATCAGGAAGAAAAGGAGCATTTAATCACGCTTTCTCCTGAAAAAGAGGATAAAACACTTTTTATGTGGACTATTGATGACAAGAGCATCCATTATGAACCTGTTTTATCCCGTAAACTCCCGGAGGGTTACTTGTACCTGTTAATAAAAAATTTTATTCATTCAGGCTTTCAAGTTCTCTCAAATCGAGAATCTTTGAGGAAGATAGCCCGCCCGGAATTATACTTGACCTGCGATATAATAATGGCGGGATGGAATTTTTAATGAAATCAGTTCTTAAAAGATTTTTCCAGGATGATATTAAAATTGGAACCAGGACATACCGATCAGGAAAGAGCAGGGAGTCAAAAATCCATGGCAAAAAATCAGGTTATACAAAACCGGTTGTGATATTGATCGGAGAAAATACATTCAGCGCTGCTGAGATATTCACTCATGTTATGCAGTATTACCACCGCAGCATGGTCACAGGGAGACAAACTAAAGGTTATGTACAGATATCAAGAAAATATAATCTCCCGGGTGGAGGCATCCTCTTTATACCGGAAATCAATTATACAGGGCTTGATGGTGTGCTGATAGAAAACAGGGGAGTTACCCCGGATATAATAGTGCCTGAAGCAGACCTTGCCACGGCTCGTGCCGGGCGTGATCCGGATATTGAGGCTGCATTAAAAATGTTAAGTGAAATACAAGCAGGTGTAAAGAGATAAATACCCTTGCAAAAAAAAATTGTATTCTTTGAAAATTTTTCTTGACAGCAATATTCTAAATCAGATATCCATAACTATGCTTTTAACAGGCAGATAATTGTCGATAATGTTTTACTTAATTCCTTGGGAGGGGGATTTTACTTCGGCAATCTATTCTAGCTCCTGATCAGTTTTAAATCTTTACCTGTATTATTTAGTTTTAAATTAAAATTAAGTCTTTGTTTATACCACGATAGGTGGCTTGTTTTCTCATTTCTGACAAAAACGCTGAATTTCATGTTGAAAGAAAGGTTATATAGTTTAATACTATGCTTTGCCAGACTCTGAAAGAAAATGATTTTTTATCTTCTCCTTATGTAACATGGCCTGAAGTAGAATGTAATTGGCGCCTCCACACTTCAGATATATACATTCGTTGCAATGAGGTTCATGTCTGGCGTATTCAGCTTGACCTGCCAGTCAGTCAGGTTATTTCATTTGAGCAAACGCTATGTTTTGATGAACTGTCAAAGGCCAACAGATATTATTCACATATTGACCGGCAACGGTACAAGACAGGCCGCGGGTCGCTAAGAAAAATCCTTTCAAAATATATTGCTTTAGAACCTTCGGGAATTCAGTTTGCCTATAGCTCTTCAGGTAAACCCTTTTTATCTTCTGAACTAAATACTGGGCGACTCTGTTTTAACATGTCTCATTCAAATCAGTATGCATTGTGTGCAGTAACGCTAAATCGTTCAATCGGTATTGATGTTGAATATATGCGTCCTGCCCCTGATATGCTGTCAATAGCTAAACGTTATTTTGCTCCCGATGAGTATGAAACAATGCTTTCATTATCACCGGATAAGAGAGAGCAAGCCTTTTATACTCTCTGGACACTCAAAGAGGCATATCTAAAGGCAACAGGTGAAGGGCTAGGCGGCCTTGGAAATGTACAGATAAAATTATATTCATCAGACTCCATATTATCTGTTACAGATAAAAAAAATATTAAGAAAGAAGAATGCTGGACAATACGCCGATTTACACCGGCCCATTATTACGCAGCCGGGCTGGTAATAAAAGGCAAATATGATGTAAATTTTAAATTTTTTAGTTTAGAGCAACAATGACTTTGAATATTGAAACAAAAAGTAAAAACGCATGTGATCACAGACAGTGGTTTACTGTCCAGACACATTCGATGAAAGAACAGATTGCCAAAGTTCATTTTGAGAATCAGGGTTATAAGGTTTATTTCCCGCAGATCAAGGTGATCCGCAAACATGCAAGACGTATTGATTTAACAAAAAAGGCATTTTTCCCGGGTTATTTGTTCATTCATCTGGCGCCTCACGAATGTCAATGGCAGAGCATTGCAAGTACAAGGGGGGCCATAAGACCCATTAGGTTTGGTGAATATTATCCTCCTGTCCCTGACTGGATTATTGTGGAACTACGGTCACGGGAAGATGAAAATGGCTTAATAATACTTGATGAGACAGGAAAATTCAGAATAGGTGACAGAGTAAAGGTATCTCTGCTGGAAAATATAGAACAGACAGGTGTTTTTCAGGCATTACACGGAAATGAAAGGGCATTGATCCTGCTCGATATTTTACAGGAGCAGGCAAGAACCGTGGTGCCGCTTTCAGCATTGTCTTTTTGCTGACCGGTAAGGAAGAACTGTTTAGCTAATTCTCTTACCAAATAAATCCAGGATTTTTGATTATCAGTATTGAATGGGTAAAAACAGCAATTTTCACCCAAATGGCGGTAGCTTGCCCAAAAAGGGAGATGCTGGGTACTGGATGCTGGATTCTGGATGTTTTAAGGATTATCCAGTATCAAGTACCCAGTATCCAGCATCATTCTTCGACAAGCATCTGTTCTTCATTCCAACTTCAGGGAGTTTCAAAATTGTTTATGTATTTATCGGTTAAAAAAAATCTTTATCTTGCATTCTTGATATTAAGCATACTCATGTTGGGGTGTTGTTCCAGCTTAAATAAAGTAAAAGATATTTATGAGGCTCCAGCCCTGATAACTGTACCTGAAGAAAAAGTGCGTCAAATTGATATAATGGATTTAAAAGAAGTGGAACAGACAAAGGAAACTAAAGTAGTGCCGGTTGAATCTGAGCTTGATGATATAACCCTTTCTCTTGCAGAGTGCCGTGCATTTACACTTGAGAACAATCTGGACCTCCGTGTCCAGCTTATTAATCCTTCAATTGCGATCGAAGGAGTTAATCAGGAAGAGGCTAAATTTGAAGCAATTTATTCTGGTAAAATTGAATATAACAACACTGATACACCGCAATCATCACTTCTTGATGGGACAGGCATAAACCAGTATACAGCAAACATAGGTGTCAATATGCCTTTAAGGACAGGTGGAACCCTTAGCTTCAATATTGTTGATTCACGCAGAAAGGAAACATCTGTGTGGACATTATTAAATCCATCATATTATACAATTCCGAGTATATCTATCAGTCAGCCGCTGTTAAGAGATGCGGGCAGAAATGTAAACACCTATCGAATACGTATGGCCCAATATAACAGTGACATTATTGATACCAGAACAAAACTTCAGGCAATACGTATTATTGCAAATGTTGATATTACCTACTGGAAACTGTACGCAACCAGAAAATCACTGGAAGTACGGAAACAGCAATATGATCTGTCAAAAACCTTATTTGAACAGACAAAACGATTTGTAGAATTAGGTTTAAAATCCAAAGTTGAAGTTATAAGAACAGAAGCCAGCATGGCAGAAAAACTTGAGGCCATTATTAAGGCAGATAATGATGTAAGGGATGCTGAATAAAAAGGATCTGGGAATGAGAACAAAGACTGTTGTAATCCCTTCAACCCTCCCTGATCCAATACATTATAAATTTGATAACGTGCTAATAGTAAATAATGCCATTGAAAATCGTATGGAACTTCTTGAACTGGAATTGCAACTGGCACAGGACAATAGCAATATTGAATATATGAAAAATCAGATGCTCCCTCTTGTTACCATGAAGTATCAATATAATATTAATGCCCTGGGAGAGGACAGGCATGGCTTATATGATATGTTACTGGATAACGATTATAATGACCACAGATTCAGTCTTCAATTTTCTATACCTTTGTTTAATGAAGCCGCAAAAAGCAATTATAGAAGGGCAATCTTTGAGCGAACCCAGAGGTTAGCAATAAAAGAAAGCAAAGAAGCAGAAATCGAGAATGAGGTGTTAAATCAGATTGATAAACTTGAGGCCAACTGGCAGAGGATACAGGCAAGCAGGCAGACAACCATACTTACAGATCAACAGTATAAAACCGAAAAAAAACAGTATGAACTGGGGTTTGCTTCATCAACAGATGTCCTTGATGCACAGACTAAGCTTGCAGAGGCGCAGATCATGGAGATAGTAGCTATAGCAGAATATCAGATTGCGCTTGTTGATCTTGCATATGCAACAGGGACACTATTAGGTGCAGCGAAGGTGGAGTTGGAGCCGATAATACCGGCAGAGTGAAACCAGTATCCAGCATCCAGTATCTAGAATCCAGAACCCAGTATCCAGAAACAATCTTTAAAAGGTTTAACCAATGACATTACCATTATTCAGAAAACAAGCAGTGGATCACCAGAGGGAAAAATTATATGGTGATATTATCCTGACTCAACCGGTTTCATATTATGTTTTATCAGCCTTTCTGGTACTCATAACCATTATAGCAATTATCTTTCTGGTAAAACACAATTATGCCAGAAAAGAAAAGGTATCAGGGATTATAGTACCGCAACAGGGCATGGTGACAGTCTTTCCTCCTCAGGCAGGGATACTCGCTAAACTGGATGTGTCAGAGGGTATGTATGTAAATGAGAATAAAGAGTTATTCAGCATTTTGATTGATCAACGCACTAATGGTGGTGAATATGTCGGCCAGAAAATTATGGAGGAATTGAATTTTCAGAAAAATTTTCTCAGGAAAAGGTTAAAAATCGAACAAGAGCGGGTTGCAACAGAGATTGCAGCACAGGAAGCAGAGGCAAAAAGATTAAAAACCGAGATAGGGCGTTTGAAAGAGGTTATAAGTATTCAGAAGGAAACACTGGAAATAGAACAGAATAATTATAAGAAGGCAAAAACGATGCTTTCTGAAGATTTTATATCATCCTCAGATGTTGAAACCTTTTACAGAAAATATCTTGACCAGAAACAGCAGGCCCAGTCTCTTGTGATGAGGATGGAAGAGGCAGTATCAAGCCTTGAGAATATCCCTCTTCGCATTAAATCTCTGGAAGTAAACAGTGCGCGTGAAGTTTCCAATATTGAAAGCCAGATATCAGAAATTACCAAACAGATTGCCCAGGTTGAAGGCCAAAGACAATTAGTATTTACTGCGCCTGTTTCAGGTAGAATTACATCTGTTGTTGCAAATGTGGGGCAGAGGATGAATCCATCTGTGCCTTTGTTTTCCATAATTCCTGAAGGATCACAGCTTCAGGCGAATCTTTTTCTTCCAACACGCTCGATCGGTTTTATGGAAATCGGTCAGGAAGTAAATATAAGTTATGAGGCATTCCCTTATCAAAAGTTTGGAACCTATTCCGGTAAAATAAACCAGATCGCAAAAAGCGTTATTATGCCAGGTGAACCAGCATCAGGGTTATCATTTAAGGAGCCTGTGTATCAAGTTGTGGCTAATTTAGGTAAGCAGCATGTTCAAGCCTATGGAAAAGAGATTCAGTTAAGACCCGGTATGATGCTCTCTGCTGATGTGACCCTTGATGAACGTACATTATTTGAATGGCTTCTTGAACCGCTCTACAGCCTGAGAGGAAAAATATAAATGGATGGAATTATATTTAAATCCGGACGCTCTTTACCGACCATAATACAGACTGAGCATTCGGAGTGTGCACTTGCCTGCCTTGCTATGATGTCAGGCTATTTCGGTCATAAGATCGACATCATTTCATTAAGAAACAAGTATTCTGTTTCACAGCATGGTGTAACCCTGAAAGATGTAATAAAGATAGCTGAGAAGATGAATATGTCTTCCAGGGCCATAAGGGTTGAGATTGAGGAAATAGGCAAGCTTAAAATGCCTGCAATATTGCACTGGGACATGAACCATTTTGTTGTACTTAAGAAGGTTTTAAAAAATAAGGTAGTTATACATGACCCTGCTGTTGGGATAAGGGATATAACACTCAAGGAGCTTGGAAAGCATTTTACAGGAGTAGCCCTTGAGTTGACACCTACAAAAGATTTTAAGGAAGAAGATGAGGTAAAAAAATTAAAGATAAGCCAGTTATGGACAAGGGCATCAGGGCTTAAAAGAGGGATAATCCAGGTTTTATTACTCTCTTTACTGCTTGAACTATTCGGGGTTACATCTCCATATTTTACCCAACTGGTTATAGATGATGTTCTTGTATCAAGAGATATAGAATTATTAAAAATACTGATTATAGGATATTTTTTACTTGTATTCATTCAGACAACCACAGGCATTCTTCGCTCTTATGTTGTTATGCATTTTACAACCAAGCTGGGTTTCCAGTGGGCTGTTAATATTTACCGCCATCTGTTAAAACTGCCTCTGGAATATTTTGTTAAACGACATATAGGTGATATTATTTCCCGTTTTGGCTCTCAGCGTAATATCCAGAGTTTTTTAACATCGAGCATTATTGCAGTCATCCTTGATGGGCTTATGGTCATAATAACCATGGTAATGATGCTTATTTACAGCAGGATTCTTTCAATCATCATTTTTGTGGCGGTCATATTCTATGCAATCATTCGTCTATCCACATACAGATGGATCAGGAACCGGACAGAAGAACAGTTAGTGGCCTCCGCAAAAGAAAATACAAATTTCATGGAAAACATCACGGCCATGCAGGGCATCAAGCTTTTCAGTAAAGAGACAGACAGGCTCTCCGTATGGCAGAATTATTTTGTGGATGTCATAAATATAGGGCTCAGGGTTCAGAAATTTGGTATATGGATAGGGGTTGTAAACGGATTTGCCTCAAGCCTGAAATCAGTACTTATATTGTACATTGGCGCCAAAGCTGTTCTTGATACTGAATTATCCATTGGTATGCTCATGGCCTTTACATCATGGGGCGGGTCATTTATGGGTAGGGCCTTAAGCCTTTTGGATACAGCAATTCAATATCGTTTGCTACATCCAAAAAAGCAGCCGCATCGCCGTGCCCGGCTGCCACGCAAGCGGGTTTGC
>CAZCMD010000078.1:0-21876 GCA_964499695.1 uncultured Desulfatiglans sp. | reverse complement strand
CATTGCTGCCCATCTGCCTTTCAATGCATACAAGCTTTTTAATTTTTGCCCTGAACTTTTCACAGTAAAAATAATCAGGGCTGTTTAGTATCTCATCAATTTGAGACATATTATTTCCTGTAACCGGTTAGAGTATTGTCATGGGCGAACTAAGCCGCACTAAGGCGGAATTATAGCTGCCTTCATATGTCGCGCTCTTCTTATTTTTATCACTGTAACAAATTATAGACCTGGTACTCATGCAAGATATACAGTTTGCATTAACAGTGAGATAATCTTCAGTAAGTAAGGTTTTCAATTTATCAAATGCCCATTGATCAGCTTCATTCTCTTTTTGTTCAGGCGTTATCGTATATCGCCTGTATCCCTGATGATAAAGTACAACATGCGCTACCTCATGAAGAAATATAAATAGTAAAAATCTGTAACACTGGATTCCATTGCGGATTTGGATAGCATACTCATAAGTCTCTGTTGTTATTTTAAACACACGCCCAAGTTTATTATCTTCCAAATCACTAAATGAAACCTCTTTGATATCAGGGTTAAATCTTCTGGCAATTTCCTTCAACAACAAACTCATTGTTTCATTTTCGATCATGCAAAAAACTCCTGTTAATAATATTCAGACCGGGGGGAACCAAGCCCCGGTCTGAAGGGAGGCAGTGGAGGTATTAAGAATTAATGGCTTTGTACCCTCCACGATACCCAGCCAATGAGCCGCCATATTCATGGCGCATTTTGTAACCAATCTTATCAGACGTAAAAACAAATTGCTCTGTAGGCCCTTTATGAACAATCAGTTCAGGATCTTCCTGTCCATTTAAGTATGACATCTCAACGATGGGCACATCCTGGCTTCCGCGAAGCACTCCCCAGTCATTGGTATCATTCCCGAAAGGGCATATAATGATGCGTTCATTCTTTTCACCAAAGAGCCTGTAACATGGGTTAGGATCACTTGAAGGAAGATTAGAAATGCTCTGGTTCACAGCCACGGCAGTATTCCAAAGTGCCACAGGAACCACTAAATGCCAGTCGAAGGTCTCAAAATCGATTCCTAATATTTCACCTGAATCCCCTGGCTCTGTCATGGTTGCAAGCGCTGTAATTACTGCTGTCAGGTTTGTAATCGTTAAGCCTCCGGTTGTAAGGTTCCCGTGATCAACATGAAACCATGCCATGTTGTCAGGCGTAATGCCGTTATTAAGGTAAAAACTCCATACCTTCCTTGCATGTGTCATCCTGGCGGATCGCGTCATCCGTGAAACAAGTCCTTTTACAATGTCAATGGAGTCATTCACGATTACCTTTCTTGTTATCCAGAGGATAGAGCCTTTTTGCCCGATGCGGTAACTGGCCTCAGAGTCATCAAGCGCAGGCATAGCCTGGTAATCGGCTGATTCAGGATCAATGTCCGGCATATCCCCGTAATAATCCATCTGTATTGATTTTATTGTCCTGAAATCTTTAGCAGGCTTTTTGTCAGTAATTAAAATTTCCTCATGATATGGAAACCTTCTAAACTCCTTTGACATGTAAACATTCATGGCGTTCTGAAGCGCATATGAAAAAGAAGTTGAACAAAAGCTTACACTGGCCCTTAATCCTTCGGATACCATGTTCGGACAAAACCTTCCCTTTATGTCACTGTCTCCGGTGAGTTGGACATAAGCCTCTGGCAGGCTTTTAAAAGCAGCAACACCATGCGTATCAAACTCCGGGTTAATAAGCTTAATAAACGCAAGGTAAAGCTTATCAATCGGTTCAAGGAAGGATGTGCCTGCCCTGTACTGTAAAACCTTTTTAAGATTGTTCATTGCCTCATCAAATTCCACTGAAAATCGATCTCTCATGCCTTACTCCTTTCTTGTTAAAGATTATTAAAAAACCATCAAAGCTTCCCCTATTACGTCATCACCGGCTTTTTCGTTATCTTGCATATATTTCTCCTTTTTAAAAAATAATGCTGTCCACAGAGGAGAAAGCACCCGCCGCTAGAGCGCCCTTGGGAGCTGTGGACAGCATATTGGAGTAAAGCCTCCCAAGACCTTTAACCTCACAAATAAAAAGGGATTGCATGCCGCTCGCCATCATGCAACCCTTCTTAGTTGCCCTTCACCCTGGCGGAGCGATGGAGGAGGTTTCGCTTTTCAGGCACGCGATCCCTAGCCAGAGTATGAAAATATTGACTTCCTTTTTATCCTTGTGCTACTTTTGAATTGTCTGCTGGATCTGCATGATCCACTTCTGAGCCTTCCTCTCTCTGAACCAGAGAGGAGGGCTTTATTTGGCTGAGGATATAAGCAGTCTCCAAGTCGTCTTTTTTGATGATTTCAATATGAGTAGGCGAATTTTCCTTTTTAAATAATGTATGCAACGTCCCTCTAAACTCAATATTAAAACCTTCAATTTTCATCAGATCGTCGCAATTACCCTGCTTCCTGATTATTTCTATATCCCCTATCATTCTTGCTATCGCGTCACATAACGCTCTGTAATTCTCACGGGCTTTTTTGGTAAGTGTTTCACCGATATGACCAAGATCATACACTGTGCTTTGATCGACATTTTCAATTTTCATCATTGCATTGAATAAGCCTTCAATATCCCAAAGCTCACCATCTAAAGAATCTGCCAAATATTCACTGTTAATATTTTTGTTCATAACTATCTCCTTCGCTTGTTGTTCTTTTTTAACGTTTGGTGTCTCTTTAACAAAAACAATCCCATTGCCTTTACACTTAGGACAGGTATGCCAGCGCCATCCTTCGTAATCAACAAACCCGTCGCCAACTCCCTGACAAAAACTACAGATTTCCATGCTATCCTCCTTTCTTCTTGCTTAAGATTTTTTCCAACTGCAAAACCCTATCAATGTCTTGAGCGGAAAGGCTTTCAGCAGCCCTTCTCGTAATACCCGCGTAAATAACAAAAATATTTTTATCTATATCTTCCAGTGACTGATGATACTTTAAACGCCTTTTCACCCAGCCTCCACGTGAACACCAGTTAGCAAGTGTCCGCTCCGAGATCCCTGTCATCCCTGATACTTCAGCAAGGGTTTTCCCTTCAATAACAAACAACTTTCCTGCCTTCAGTCGTGTACCTATTGGAACGGTCATTTGTGCATCCTTTTTTTTAATGGCGCCAAAATAGAATCAACTTGATCATCTCTCAAAAAGGCCAGATGTGACACAGGGCCTTGTTCAGAGTTCCTTGTCTGTCGATATATAAAGCCTCTAAGCCCTTTGTCTGCATCTGTTCGCCCATCATCCCAATCCAGCTTCCACAAGGCTTCGATCATGGCCAACTGCCTGTTTGAAGCATATCCCGGCCTATCTTTTAAAAACTTTTTATTCCAGTACGCAAGGCGCTCAGGAAAAACATCAGCCGGGTTTGTCTCAATCTCAGGCAAAGGATTTACAGCTTCTTTCTTTATATTTTTTTGCCTCTTGCTTACCGGCGGATTAAACACATCTGCACCTCTCGCATTTAATATCTGAATCAGGTCATAACGCTGCTTTAAGCTCAATGAGCTTATCGACGCCTTACCGCTTATCTCCTCTGCAATCTTCCTGCAATCATCCAGCTCCAAACAAAGCTGTTGACGGGCTTTGTGTATGCTCCTATTCTGGACTGCATACAATTCCTTGTTCGGATCATTCTCTTTTTTTCGTTCCTGGGACATCTGGTTTCAACTTTCCTACAGTTCTATATTTTCCTCTTTCTACCCTTTCCGCATACCCATTCTTTAACATCCATTTAATAAAATCCTGGATAGTATTTTTGTTCCCTTCTGTGATCTGTTCAAGGTCACTGGCGCAAAAGTAAATCATCCTTCTCGCTATATCCCATAGCCTCTGTTTTAAGCTTGTTGCCCTTTCTCTTTCTATATACAAAAATCGTTCAGGCAAAAGAATCTTGAACTCACCGCGCTTCAGAAAAGCCTTGATATTTGCCTTGACAAGCCGCTGTTCAGAGTATGTGCGGACACCCATAGCCTCACACAATTTTAAAAAATCAAACCGCTTTAACTGTTTTGCGGCTTTTCGCATTTTTTCAGCAATTGTCATGCTACTTTCCTCATCAAGTGGTGATCGGATACAGTCTTAAGATCATTTGCCCTTGATATTTTTTCGGCTCGAATAATTTCAGGAATTATATCTCCAATTTTGCCTCCAGAGACCTCATGAATTTTTCTTATGGCTGAATCATCGAGAGCGACTTCAGATAATTTATCAATAACATTCTTGACACCCTCCACAGACAACGGCTTAACGTGAAGAATATTGCCCTTCATTCTGTAATAAACGTGTGGGAGCCTTGCCAGTTGACGCTCACAGCTATTCATGCCGATCATCATAATTCCGCATCCGGCTACGTCAGAAAGATCACGCAACATTTCAACCGCCCTCCTGTTGGGGATTAGCCTGTCTATCTCATCAATAATAAGCAATCTTGGATACTCGCTGAGCATTGATTCCGCCTGGTGATAAAGGTCTGAAGCAAAATATCTTGGCTCCTGTCCAAGCTCTGTGACTAGATTTTTTAAGAATGATCCCAGTGTATCAGTGGCCAAAGCCCTTATAAATAGAGGTCTCCGGTCGTGTCCAACCTCCCTGGCTACCATATCTGCAAACATTAGATTTGCTATGGTTTTACCTAGCCCGGGATCTCCATATTCAAGCGCAAGTTTTGGAGTACCTGGCCTTGGGTTTATAAGAGATTTACCTAAAGAGAAAACTCTTTCAACAAGATCGGTTATAACAGATAAATTATGCATATTCTCCGCCCCTTTAATAACTCTGCTGTTCGAGCATCCTGAAAAGAAAATTGTACTCATCTGATTGCTCATATCTTTTCATAAATAACCTGTCTTTTTCAGTGTGTTCACATGGTTCTTTCTTTTGTAAAAATTTATATCTCTCAAGCTCAGATTCGAAAAAGTCATCTTCCTTCTTTTTAAGGTGGATGACCTTCTCAGACTTTTCCTCTATTTCAAAATCAGGAACAAAAGTTGAAACAGGTTCAGCATTCTCAAAGTCCAGTGCCTTCTGTGCCTCTAAAACATGCCTGTTTTCAAAAGGCACTTCCGGTATAAAAGCCTTTAACTGCCCTGGTTCTTTGGATTTAGATTCAAGTAATTCAAGCATAGGATTACCGATGGGCTCTGCTAATACCCTCATGGCTTTTTCTTTTTCGTTTATGATGAGCCTTTGGCGTCGCCGTGCTTCTCGCGCTTCAGCAGCCGTGAAGGGCTCAAGTGCCAGATCCCGCGCCACACATATGAACTTTGATTCTGTATCGAAAACGAAAATTTTCCCCGCATTTGTCAGGTCTATTCTTATCTGAACTTTTTTGCCCATATGTTCTGCTAATTCAGGAGAGGCAAAGCGTCCGCCTTCAAAAGAAATCCCTTTTTTCAAAACAGTGCGTCCACCGCCTGGTGATAATAGAATATCCAGCGTTCTTTCATCTTTGACTTTTCTTACAGGGTGAGTGCTTTGACTGGCCTTTATTTCTGGACTCACACCAAGTTCAGAGTGAACGCGTTGATGGTATATTTTTTCTGTCCACGTATCGATGGCCTTTTGGAGTTCATCCGGCGTTAACTGGCATTCAATTACTTCACCCTTTGTAAACATCCTTTTTGCAAAGGATTTCCGGGCTTCAATGTCTTTTCTTTGGCTTATATTATGCCCGATAAAACCTGGTAATTCTTCAAGACACCCAACCGCTAAACCACCAATACCGCGTTCAACAAAGGGCTTTAGCTCAGGTGAAAAAGGAGGCAGTGTAATTCTGTTTATATCCAATGAATCACAAAGAAGATCAATATGATTTGAAACATATTCTTTTCCATTATCACGAATTATTGTATTCGGTACACCCCAGAATAACATGATCCAGCGCAATAAAGTACACCCTACAGCTAGGCTGTTATGGCTTGGAACGACAATAAATTTAAATTTACGCGAAAATATATCCACTGCCCCGCTGATCTTGTATCTCTTTCCATCTACACATAAAACATCCGATGGAGAGGCATCAACTTCAATCTTGTGAAGAAAATACTCGGCTTTCTGACCTTGATCACCAAAAGCAGCCTGGAACTGGCTTCTATGCTTATCCGGGTTTCGCATGTGGGTATAAAGCTCTTTTTCTTCTTCCTTCCAATTTGTAATAAAATTTCTAACTGTTCGTTCAGTGACTTCAGGGTAATCAGTACCTGAAAATTTAAGTTTCAAATATTCATAAACTCTGACCGGCCTAATACTCGGATTATTTTTTATAAGGCCGATAATATATGCACCCATTTCAACATTGACTTTGCATTTTGGTTTTCCTCTGTCCTTTGAAGGTAGGAGTCCGGCAAGTCCTTCGGTCTTATACTTTGAAATGATTTTTTTTAGCTTGCTCTTGCTCATTTTTGGGATAAGATCAAATACCTCATCTTTGATACCAAGGCTTTTATTGCGGGCATTAAAGAGTCTGGAAAACTCTATTTTTGAAAATACTTTCTTTTTATTTTTTGAGAAGGTCTCGTAACTTTTCCGACTCTCATCCTTTGCCCAAGCAATTTTTTTGCACCATTCCGGTGAACTCTCATATCTGCTTATTAATTCCTTGGCCCGATCTTGATTTAATTCTTCTGAAAGAGGAAGAATCAATGGACTGGCATATCCTAAAAGTGTTTCCTGGAAATAAGGGGCTTTGTATTCAGGGTCTATTCCTTCGGCCTCATACTTAACGTTAATACCGCCTTTACCCCGCCTGGATATTTTCTTTTGAGACCACTTGCGCCTGCGCCCGTGTTCCCTTACTGTCCTTACAGGTTTTCCGGTAATCTGAGCTAATTTATCAGCGTCTATTAAACCTTGATCAAGCATAATCTTACTGTTAGAAATAGGTTGATAATGGAGCTTCCATCATCTCAACACGCTTCGGTTTTTTTCTTCCCACAAATCATTAAAATCTTTACCAAGAGCAAGACTTATTACTTTTTTTACCTTAACAGAATCATTGTGCCCATTGATCGTATTATATAGATGTGGGCGGGTGTATCCAGTAATTGAAGCGAGTTTTGTTACTGTAAGGTCTTGATCTATCAAGATTTTTTTAACTTTTTTATTCACCATATAAAACTTCCTATTGACTTTATATTGAAATCATTTAATAATTATAAGTGAATTATACACATATTTAACGCTAAGTCAATTAAATAGTGCATCATTCACTATATGAATATAACTGGTGAAATATTGTCTGAACTTGCTAATAGGATTAAAGAAGTAAGAAAATCGTTGGGAGTATCTCAAGAGGAATTTGTCTCTAATATAGGTATTACCAGATCTCATCTTTCAAAGATTGAATCAGGTCAGGCTAATCCATCAGAACAGTTAATTAAATCAGTTTCTCGGGAATATTTAATAAGCGAAGAATGGTTGAAAGAAGGAAAAGGGAATATGTTTTCAATAGGGCCATTCAACCAGGATCAACTAGAAGAATTAAATTTTTTAGCCGATCAGTTAAGATTTCAAACATTAGAAAGCCATTTAGATCAATGTGACGCAATGTTGAATAATTTAAATAAATCATTAAAAGATATTCGAAAACAAATAAGTGAATATAAGAAAGAAGATATTAAATCGTTCCCAGAGTATGAAAAAAAAATTAATATTATTTTAAGCAATACATCTAAAATAAATAAAAAGATTGTGAAAAACGATGAAAATTGAAGGATATCGCAGATAACTCAACTTCATCTATTTTCGGCTCAAAATTATTACCTCTATTTATTTACCCAAAAACGATCTTTTTTCTATGTTTTTCAAAACTGGTTTTGCCTAGAACACTTCAATCTGAAGTGATTTAACATCTTGAATTTTTTATTAATATTGATTTTTTTTAGTTTGCCTAGAAGATATTTGGAAGTTGGCATCTTCTAGGCAAAATGTGTTTCTGTGATTTTTCTTTTAAGTTATTGATTTATTAAAATATTATCAATAAATTTTATCATCTTTTTAGCTCGTTTCATTTTTCCAAAACAGCCCAAAAACCCGGTTTTTTTCGGAAATAGCGAGCCAATATTTTTCCATATATCGCCACACAAAAACACCCTGGGGAAAATAAACTGCATTTCCCCTATTGATTAAGAATATTAATCACTTATAACTTATACTGTTTTGGCATTTGACTGTATATTTCTAGTAGTGAAAAAGTAGCTTTTTCAGCCATAAATTAATGCCTTTTTTACCCTATCTTATTGATTATATTAATTAATCAAAATATTATATCATTTATATTATTGCAGTCAGTACCCCCCGGCTCATTTCATTTTTCAATCAACATCTGTGTGAGATATTGTTTTAGGCCTTTGTTTTTAGCCTTAGCTTGACGACAATGCGCTTTCGCGGGAATGACAAAAAATAGGGGATTCCTGGCTAAACATTAGACTGTTTCTCCCTCACCCCAAACCCCATCTGTTCAAGCAGGGCAAGGTCATCATCAAGTCTCCTGCCATCGGTGGTCAAATAATTCCCTGTCATCATACCGCTTGCGCCCGCATAAAAGATAAGCGGGTGTAGCTCTTTCAGATTCTTTTCTCTGCCGCCGCAGATGATGATCTCCTTATCAGGTAAAAAGTATCTGAAAAATGCGATTATCTTAAGGCATCTATTTGGTGTAAGCCTGTTCAGCCCTCCATATGGTGTACCAGGTATGGATACAAGGAAGTTAAGGGGTATTGAGTCAACATCGAGCGCTTTAATATCCGATGCGAACTCCAGTATCTGCTCATCTGTCTCACCAATACCGAATATACCACCAACGCATACCTCCATGCCTGCCCTTTTGGCCGCCCTTATGGTCTCTATCCTTTCATCATAGGTGTGTGTAGTGCATACCTCATTAAAAAGGCTCCTGCTAGTTTCAAGGTTGTGGTGGTACCGTGTTATGCCTGACCTGCTAATAAGCTGCATCTCTTCATCCTTGAGTATGCCGAGTGACACGCACTTTTTTATCCTTTTACCATCAAGTCCCTTCATGGCATCAACAACCGCCTCCACATCCCTTCGGGGTAGACCCCTCCCTGTTGTAACAATGGAGTACCTGTTAATGGGTGTTTCCTGTGCATAAAGGCCACCCTTTATAAGCTCATCCTTTGGTAAAACAGGGTAGACGGGTGCATCTGTTTTTGAAAATGAGGACTGTGAGCAGAATTTACAATCCTCAGAACACTTGCCTGATTTACCGTTGCATATGGTACAGAGGTGTATCTTCATACCAAAGCGCCTCTGCCTGAGCATATCTGCCCCGCACATGACAGGTACAAGCTCTTCATCAGGGGCTGATAGTATTTTTAAGTATGTGGAGTTGTCCGGGGTTTTCCCGTCCAGTATCGTTTCTGCCAGTTCTATATAGAATCTGTTATTTTTCATATCCTCTTTCCAAAATATCTGATGAAACACTGTTTAAGTGTTTCCGGGGTTATTGAATCCATGGGTTCTATCTCAGCGATCACCTTAACACCGCTAAAATGCTCTATTGCATCACGGTTGTCTTTATTTTTTGGGCCGTTCATTACAACACCGAATATCTCAATGTCTTTCTGTCTCAACTGGTTGATTGATAATAATGTGTGGTTGATTGTGCCAAGCCCGCTCCTTGCCACCAGTATAACCGGGGCATTACACCTTTTCATGAGGTCTATCATGAGCTTCTTTTCATTGAGCGGCACCATGATGCCGCCTGCCCCCTCTATTATCAGAATTTCACCTTCATAAGTTTCCGGGATGATAAACCTTTCAAGATCAATATGTATGCCCTCCAAGGCGGCAGAGGTATGCGGAGAAAGGGGCTCTTTAAGCCTGTAGCTCTCTTTGAAAAAACGGGATGCATCAAGACCTGTATGTGTTTGTACCCACTCTGTATCGGTAATGTCTGTCAATCCGCTCTGTACAGGTTTCCAGTACCTTGCATTCAGGCCGGACATGAGTATGGCTGATACAAGGGTCTTACCGATGCCTGTATCTGTGCCTGTAACAAATAATCCTGGAGGGTATATCATCTTTACTCCTGCCATCTTCTGAAGAGATCAAGGAGCATATCAATATGTGCCCCGGTGTGTGCAGCGGTTATAGCAATGCGTATTCTTGACTGACCCCTGGGCACAGTGGGCGGGCGGAAGGTGGTTGCAAGCACATCGTTTTGAGACAACCATGCGGACAACCTTAATGCCTTTTCTTCATTACCCATAATAACAGGGATTATGTGTGTCACTGATTTCCCTGTATCATATCCCATTTCTGTCAGACCCTTTCTAAGCCTGGCAGAATTTTCCATAAGCGTTTCACGCTCCTTATCCATACCTGGTATAAGTTCAAGGGCAGCATCTACAGCACCTATTACTCCAGGAGGAAGGGCTGTTGTGTATATGAGCCCGTTACAAAAGTTGATGATATAATCCCTCATCATACTGTTTGATGATACATATGCCCCGAATGCACCCACAGCCTTTGAAAATGTCCCCATGACCATATCAACATGTTTCCCGCTGCTCACTCCCATCCCGTTTTTACCAATAACTCCTGTTGCATGGGCTTCATCAACAACAAGTAAGGCATCATATCTTTCTGCTAATGCAATGAGTGTATCAATATCACACATATCACCATCCATGCTGAAGATGGACTCCGTTACAATAATCCTTCTTGTGTAGTTTGTTGCACTTTTTTTGAGGATACCTTCAAGGTGGCCAAGATCATTATGCTGAAATGGAGCCACATGACAGCGGGATAGTTTGCACCCCTGTATAATGCTGTTGTGATTTAAAAAATCAGAAAGGATAACTGTATTGGTATCAGTAAGGGCAGGTAAAAGGGATACATTTGCCTGAAATCCGGAGTTAAAGACAATGGCCCCTTCCTGACCCGTAAGCTTCGCAAGCCTTATCTCAAGTTCGTCAAAACAGAGGTAGTTACCGCACACGAGCCGTGATGCTGTAGACCCTGATCCGTACCTTTCAGTGTATTCCCGCATCCTCTGTTTAAGAAGGGGGTGGCTTGAAAGGCCCAGGTAATCATTGGAGCAGAAGTTGACCATCCTGCAACCGTCTACTTCGACCTCACCATCAGTAAGGGGTACCACTGTCTTCAGGCTGCGGAACAGGTGGTTCTTTTTCCGTTCTTCAAGTGCGGATATTATAAAACTGTATTTATCCATCTTGACTGTCTCTACCCCTTTATCAGCTTTTTCATGGCGCCAGTAATTATATCAAGCTCATGATCCTGGATTATATATGGGGGCATGGTGTAGATGACGTTACCGAACGGCCTGAGCCATACCCCTGTCTTTATCACCCTCTCCTGAAAGGATCGCAGGTTAACCGATTTTTTCATCTCAATAACACCGATTGCACCCAGCGCCCGGACATCCGCAACAGCGGGGTTGTTAGCGCACTCTCTTAACCCTTCAATCAATCTTTTTTCTATCTCTGCTACCCTCCTTTTCCAGGGCATGGATAGAAGCAGCCTGATACTAGCGACAGCAACAGCGCAGGCAAGGGGGTTTGCCATGAATGTAGGCCCGTGCATGAAGGCACCCTCTTTACCGGATGATATGGTCTCTGCCACCTCTTTAGTTGCAATGGTGGCGGCAAGGCTCATGTAGCCCCCTGTAATAGCTTTACCAACGCACATGATGTCAGGACTTATACCTGCCTTTTCACAGGCAAAGAGGCTCCCTGTGCGGCCAAAGCCTGTGGCGATTTCGTCTGCGATAAAAAGCACATTGTATTTTCTGGAAAGCTCACGCACCCTTTTTACATATTGTGGGGAGTAGAAACGCATGCCGCCAGCCCCCTGCAAAACCGGCTCAAGGATAATAGCGGCGATCTCCTGGTGGTGGTCATGGAAGATTTGTTCCATGCCCTTTATGTCATTTTCATCCCACTCTTCGTTATACCCTGTAACCGGGGCATCAGCATAAAACTGCTTTTGAATTACCCCACCGAACATCTGGTGCAGCCCCTCAGGGTCACACACAGACATGGCCATAAAGGTATCGCCGTGATACCCGGATTTTATAGTAAGCAGCCTGTTTTTTTCAGGTTTGTCAACAGCGTACCAATACTGAATGGCCATCTTGATAGCGATCTCTACAGCGACCGAACCCGAATCACAGAAAAAGACCTTTTCAAGGCCATAAGGGGTGATCTCGACAAGCAGGGATGCAAGTTCAATAGCAGGTCTATGTGTAAGCCCGCCAAACATCACATGGGCCATGTTTTTCAACTGGTTTTCAATAGCCCTGTTGAGCACAGGGTGATTATAACCATGAATTACCGACCACCATGACGATGTGCCGTCAATAAGCTCTGTCCCGTCCATAAGCCTGAGCGTTACACCGCTCGCTGATGCAACCGGGTAAACAGGCAGAGGCGATGTCATAGAAGCATATGGATGCCAGACATGCTCTTTGTCAAAAGAAACCAACTGTTCGATAGAAATATTGCTCATAAAACCGCCTTAAAACTTCATAAAAACAGGGTTACAATACCAAAACCCCCGGTCATGGCAAGTCAATAAATATTCAAAATTGATTATTTTTGGACTGGCAGGTATGATGCGCCTGCTTCACAAATAAAGATTTACACTAATAATTGGGAAATTCATCTGACTTCTGACTTATCTTTCTATATGACAAACAAATGTAAAGATAGCAGAAGCGGTGAATCAATTGGAGGTTAAAATGGAATGTCTAAAATGTGAATCAGATGTTGAAAATAAAACCAGCAGTTTTTGGTTGGGTTTTCTTGGTAAATCCGCATTCCCGAAATATGTTTGTCCCAAATGTGGTAAATTGGATTTTAACGACTTCAGTGAAGATACCAAGAAAAAAATTACCATACAAAGAGCACTTTGTAGAATATTGTTTTTTGCCTTACTCATTTTATTATTTATCGTATCCTTTAAAGTCGCGATGATAAATATACCCCGTTTTTGTGGGTAGTCATCGACTTTAAATGATTAATGTTTCGAATTCAAACTCATCATGACAGATAGGATACTGTCAAAAGAGGGGATAATGGTGCAGGATAGTCAATTATTCAGAAGGTGAAAATGTTATTAAAGAAAATAAAAGACTTCTTGCGAGGCGTACCGGAAGCTGAGATGACAGAAACTATTGATCATCCAGTTATTGGTAGATTAATTTTGAATGATGATTGGACCTGGTGGGAGTCAAAAATCATATTCCAAAATCATGAATTGAACATAGCTGTTGGTGGAGACCGTAAGCCTGACCCTGTTTTAATTCAAAATGTTTCAAATATGATTCAGAATCTTGAGCAATTTAATGCAAATTTGCAGTCATTCCTTGAACAACAGGCAAATGAAAAGCATTTTAACAAATATTATAGAGAAGAAATCCTAAAGTTAAAAATCTCAGATATAAATTATTTTTGGCCTAAAAAACCTCATGAAGCAATGATTGGACTGGGTGAAGGAAATGATGACCGCCTATGGAGATGTGCCTACTCAAAAGGAAGTTTTTCGGGCCTGGGTTTTGATGATTAATTTCTTCTGGTTCTTCAGTCAGGTAGGTTGGGTTATTAACCCAACATCCTTTTATTTAATGGATGAAAAGACGAATGATTTTAACAAATGTATTGTTAGGGATATTGATTTGAATATTGTTGGGTTGCTTTGCTTAACCCAACCTACATTTTGAATCAAAATATACGGAATACAATGGAATATCAGCGAGCCAAAATATTGGGAGGAACATATTTCTTCACAGTTGTTACATATGGTCGGAAAAGTATTTTTGCTGATCCTGTGAATGTTGCTTTACTTCGTAATGCATTCCGGGATTTGATGAAAAAACAACCTTTTATAATTGATGCGTTTGTTTTGCTGCCTGATCACTTGCATTGTATATGGTCATTGCCTGATGGGGACCTGAATTATTCCGAACGATGGCGGTTAATAAAAAGTTATTTTACGAAAAAATGCCTTTCTGAATACAGAAATCTACCCGGTGACTCGCGCATTAAGAAAAATGAACAGGCTGTCTGGCAGCGGAGGTTCTGGGAGCATTTAATTCGGGATGAAAATGATTATCAAAGGCATGTTGAATATATTCATTACAATCCGGTTAAACATGGTCATGCAAAAGCCCCCAGGGATTGGGCATATTCGAGTTTTCATAAATATGTGGAGAGGGGTAAATATGAGGCCAATTGGGGAGCGGGTGAATCGATAATATTTGATGAAGCAATTGGTAGCGAATAGGTTTTTGGGTTGTTTCGCTTAATCTAACCTGCTTAACATTAAAATTATAATATAAAACATACTTTTATTTGCCCGGAATAGTTTTTTACCCGGGTAATATTGTTATTGACAACTCAATATTACCCGGGTATTATTCTGTTTAAAATTTAACACAAAGGGGTTGAAATGGGAGAACAGGATATAAAAAATTGCACTGCATTTAGCGGAAACCAAATGATTGCATCTGGCAGCATCTCAGAGGTCGCAAAGAAGGTAAAAGAGTTAATGGAAAAAGAAGAACAGGTTTCTATACTTATTTTTGACGATAACACTGCTGAGCCTATTGAAGTGGATTTCAGGGGAACAATGGCGGATGTATTGGAAAGGCTTAAAAGTGAAGACACTTCAGAGGGATCATCAACATCTGAAGAGGCCAATAAACCTTTGCAGGGGCCGGGCCGTCCTAGGCTTGGGGTCGTATCCCGTGAGGTAACGCTGCTGCCGAGGCATTGGGAGTGGCTTAACAGCCAGCCCGGAGGGGCATCTGTGGCCCTTCGCAAGCTTGTTGAAGAGGCAAGAAAGGTAAACAGCGGCAAAGACAGGGTGCGTAAAGCACAGGAGGTCGCTTACAGGTTTATGACCACCATGGCAGGTAACCTGCCGGGTTATGAAGAGGCGACAAGGGCACTGTATGCTAGTGACCAGGATCGATTTAAAACCCTGATATCTTCATGGCCTCCAGATATAAGGGTATATGCCGAAAGGCTTGCAGGGGCTGCATTTCAGAATGGTTAGTTATGTAGGTCGGTCTGATAAATAACCCGGCATTACTTTCCTGTTGAAAAGCCGGAGTAAAGGGCATACTATATACCTGATCTTGTACATATATGCAAAGAGAGGTACCAATATGCAAAATGCTACGCTCCATATCAAGGTAGATCCTGAAATCGCTCAGGGGTTAAAAGAGCTTTCCAGAAAAAGGGAAACATCTGTCGGAGAACTGGTCAGACGGGCTGTTATTTCCTGCTACCAGCTTGAATTTCTTGACCTTAGTGAGAAGCAGCGGCGTGCCCTTGAGGCATTTCAGGGTGAATACATAAGCCTGGGTAAACTCGCAGAGGAGTTTGGGATGAGTGTATGGGATATCCGGGAGTGGCTTAAGGAGCATAATATTGCCCAGAACAGTTCATTTCTTGAAAGCGACATAAATAATGCCTGAAAAGAAATGGGTTTTTGATACTGTAACACTCAGTAATTTCCTTCTGACTGAATCGATCCACATAATCGAAAAGAGGTATGGGCAGAGGGCAGTGATAACCACCCAGGCTCTGGATGAACTCTCCGCAGGGTTTGAAAAATATCCTGCCCTAAAAAAAATAGACAAGCTGATTGAAGATAAAATTTTAAGTCTATACAATATAAGCCTGAAAGAGCGAAGGGCGTACATTGAACTAAGCGGTCAGCTTGGCAAAGGCGAGGCATCCAGTATTGCTGTAGCAAGTGAACAGGGCTTGGTTTTTGTCACGGATGACAGGGCGGCAAGGAGGGTGTGTTCTCAAATGGGTGTGGCTGTAACCGGAACCATTGGCATAATAAAGGCTTCACTTCTTGATGGAGAGATAACAGTTAATCAGGCAAATGATATCTTAAAAAAGATGACAGATTCCGGCTTTTATTCACCCATAAGAAAGATCGACGATCTAAAATAAAACAATGTCGGGTTGTTTCGCTTAACCGGACCTACGTAACCTTATTAAAAAAGGAAGAATCAATGGAATTTACGATCCGAAAAGGAACGCCTTCTGATTATAAAGAGGTGGAAAATGTCACGAGGGAGGCATTCTGGAACCTGTATGTACCGGGCTGTGATGAGCACCTGGTTATTCACAATATCTGGATACATAAAGATTTTATACCTGATCTATATTATATAGCGGTTATTGAAAACAAGATTGTGGGCTGTATTGTCTTTACAGCCTCACATCTGGAGGACGCGAATGGCAACCGGCTTGAAACAGTAACCTTTGGTCCGGTCTGCGTGCTGCCCACGTATCAACACATCGGGATAGGAGCAGCCTTGATAAGGACCGGCATTGCCGCTGCAAATGGGATGGGATATCCGGCAGTAATAATCTTGGGCGACCCGCATAACTATTGCAGGCATGGTTTTAAAAACAGCAGGGATTATAGTATCTCCAACTCAGAAGGGAAATACCCGCTTGGTCAGCTTATACATGTGCTTGATGAAGGTAAAATCTTAGGCAGAACAGGCTGGAAGTTTTTTTACAGTGATGTATACAATGTCAGCCATGAGAATCTTGATGAATATGACAGGCAGTTCCCTGAAAAGGGAAAAATTGTAAAGCCCAGTCAGGTACTTTTTAATATGCTTGTGCGATCTTTTATTGAATAAGGTGCTATATCCCCAGGTCACCCCACTCATACTGGATTATTGTGGTAAGGGCAATGGCAGCGGTCTCTGCCCTTAATATCCTTGTGCCAACAGATACAGGGATAATACCAACATCCCTCATCAGGCTAACCTCCTGACCTGTAAAGCCACCTTCCGGGCCGATAATACCTGTAAAATCGGTAGCCGGCTCATTTGACCTTAAAATGGTCTTGAGGTCAGAAAGCTCTTCCCCTTCCCAGAGCACCACCTTCACCCCTTCTTTTTGAGCGACTGCCTTAACCATTTCTTTAAAATTTATCGGGTCATTTATTTCAGCCGGTATAGCCCTTCCACATTGCTTAAGGGCGCTTTGGGCTATCATCCGCCAGTGTCTTTGCTTGTTTGAGGTGGAATTCTTATCGGGTTTGATTACTGTTCGTTCTGAATAAAAGGGCTTTATCCGGTTGACACCAAGCTCTGATGTCTTTTCTATCATGTAGTCCATCATGCGGGGTTTTAATATTGCCTGACAGATATCTATATTGACCGGTGATGAAGCGGCAAGGGGTAACCCTTTTATTATACGGGCATAAACCCCTTTTGGGGAGGTGGTTTCGATCACCGCCTCAAAACCTTCACCCTTTCCATTTATGAGAACGAAGGGATCGCCTGCCTTCATCCGCAGGACCTTTGTCATGTGCCTTGCCTCCTTTTCAGGGATCAGGCACATGCCATCCTCTTCTATTATCTCCTCAATAAAAAAGCGTCTCATAAATGATGAACTCATCCATGATGAATTAAATTATTTGAGTGCTTCCTTTATACGATTCATTGCCGTCTGCACATCTTCATAGTTATTGAATGCACTTATCCTTATATAGCCTTGGCCGCATTTACCAAAGCCAGCACCCGGTGTAACAACAACCCCTGCTTCCTTAAGCAATCTATCAAAAAATGTCCATGAATCGTTCTTCCCGTTTACCCAGATGTAGGGAGAATTTTCACCGCCTATGCAGTCAAAGCCAAGGCCTGCCATCTCCTTTCTTATGAGGGCTGCATTTTTAAGGTAATAATCAGAAAGCACCTTTACCTGCACCTTGCCCTCTCTGCTGTAAACAGCCTCTGCTGCCCTCTGCACCGGGTATGATACACTGTTAAACTTGGTGGTATGTCTGCGGTTCCACAGGCCATTCAATGCCACCTTTTCGCCGTCTGTTGTATAGGCACAGCAATCTTTCGGGACAACGGTAAATGCGCACCTGATGCCTGTAAATCCTGCGGTCTTTGAAAAGCTCCTGAACTCTATGGCAACATCCCTGGCTCCTTCTATTTCAAATATGGACTTTGGCAGTGCATCATCCCTTATAAATGCCTCATAGGCTGCATCATAGAGGATAACCGCTTTGTTTTCCCTTGCATAATCCACCCATCTTTTCAGATCTTCTCTTGTGATGGTTGCGCCTGTCGGGTTATTGGGGAAACAGAGGTATATAAGATCAACCTTCTTATTGGGGAGCTCCGGTACAAACCCGTTTTCAGCAGTGCCATCAAGATAAACAATACCATCATACCTGCCGTTACTAAATAAACCGGTGCGGCCTGCCATCACGTTTGTATCAAGGTAGACAGGGTAAACAGGGTCAGGTATGGCAACGGTGATATCTGACGCAAATATCTCCTGGATGTTCCCGCAGTCACACTTTGCGCCATCGCTTACAAAGACCTCATCAGAAGCAACATTAATACCCCTCAGCTGGTAATCGTTTTTTGCGATGGCCTCCCTTAAAAAATCATAACCCTGTTCCGGGCCGTATCCCCTGAAGGTTTTAATATCGGACATCTCATCTGCGGCTTTGTGCATGGCATCAATACATGCCTGAGGCAGAGGTCTTGTAACATCGCCGATCCCGAGTTTTATTATTCTTTTTTCAGGGTTTTCCTTCTGAAAGGCAGCAACCCTTTTTGCAATATCAGAAAACAGGTAAGATGACTGAAGCTTTTTATAGTTTTCATTTATCCTTATCATTGTATCCTCCGGCCAAAACACTATAATTTTTTAAGCGTTATAGACATAAATGAGACAAAAGAAAAGAGTTTTATTGATGCAATAAATACCTTAAACTTAATTTCATATTATCATTATGGATGTTTGCAATGGAACTATAACTGGTATACAATACATGAAAATCATCTGTCAGATGTCAGTTTATTTTTTTAACGATCTTTTGCTGATCGCTTTGATCCAAGAACGACAGTTCCTGGAAGGGCACTAGTCATGACTTTGTATGTATGAAGGGTTGAGTTTGTAAGTTTTCTTATAATCCAAACCTATTATATAAGGAGATCCTATGGCTATTATCACGATTTCAAGAGGTACGTACAGCGGGGGTAAGGCAGTAGCAGAGGAGTTGAGCCGTAAGCTTAAGTATCCATGCATCAGCAAGGAGATTATACTTGATGCAGCCGAGGAGTTCGGTGTACCGGAGGATAAACTGGTTGCAGCAATGGAGGCGCCTCCAACAACATGGATCGAGTCACCTGCTAAAAAGATCGCTCATCTCAATTATGTAAGATATGCCCTGCTCAAACGGGCCAGGGAAAATGACCTTATTTATCACGGCTATGCCGGTCACCTGCTCCTTGGGGATATTGCCCATGTGATCTGTGTAAGGGTGATTGCAGACATGGAATACCGCATCAAGGCGGCAATAGAAAATGAAAAACTGACCCGTAAAGAGGCTATTAACTTTATCAAAAAACTTGACAAGCAGGGTCTCAACTGGACGAAATTTTTATACGGCGCGGACTGGAATAACCCGGCACTCTATGACATAGTCATCAATCTTGAACGCATAAGTGTGGAGAGCGCTGTGGATATCATTTCCCGAATGGCGGACATGGATGAATTTAAACCTGATGAAAACTCAAGGCTCGCCCTTGATAATCAGGTGCTGAGCAGCCTGGTCTGGGCAGCCCTTACAAAGGATAAAAGGACCAACAGCTCGAACCTTCAGGTGGTTAGCGATAATGGAAAGGTGACCATATCAGGCAACGCCGGTTCGAAGAAATCCCTCTTGGCAATTGATGAGGTGACAAGAGGTGTTAAAGGGGTAAAAGAGGTAATAAATGAGGCAGGGATAGGGACTGACTGGCAGTGGTAAAACTATTTTTAATGGAGAATTTTTATGTTTAGATTACCTGTTGCAAGATCCATTTTCAGCATTTGTCTGATCTTTTTCATTTCTATGTCTGTATATGCCGGGCCCAGTGTCAGGTCATTCAGGTGCGGCAACAGGATTGTTAAAATTGGCGATAAAAAGCATGATGTCATGACCATATGCGGGGAACCAACATCAAAAGAGGTTACTGGTACCAATGAAGAGGGCTACTACTCTGAAAGAGAGGGGGATACCCTGTTTCCCGAAGAAAGGTATAAGGATGGTCAATATGGAAGCGTCACTGTAAAGATAGAGGAGTGGTATTATAACTGTGGTTCCTATAACTTCAGTTACATACTTTCATTCAGGGGAGGTATTTTAGAGGGGATCAAACAGACTGGCTATGGAGAGGGCAAATCCGATTGTGACAGGTCTTTTTCCAGAAAAGAGACAACCCCTGAAGTACCGGAAGAAGAGTCCCTGGAAAAAAACGTGTGTGATAAGACCCTGAAACCCTTTACGGAGCTCTCAAAAAAAACCGGTATCCCGGCTGATGTGCTCGTGAAAGAGGCAATTAACTATCTTTATATTAAGTACTCGGGTGACTGAAAAGTCTGTTAGCATACCCAAAAAAATGAGGGCTTGATAAATAAAAAAACTTGTGGTAGCTCACTGTTTCGCTTAAAAAATCAATATATTGGATTAATCACGCATATAACGTTTTTACAACAGAAGGTAAGGAGGAGACAATGGATCTTGGGTTTAAAGGACAAGTTGCCCTGGTAACAGGGGCAGGCAGCCAGATAGGCTTTGGAAAAGAGATCGCCCTCTCTCTCGCACGGGAAGGCTGTGCGGCAGTGGGTGTAACAGATATAAATCTTGATGATGCAAAGCTCACCTGCGAGGCAGTAAAGGCACTTGGTGTAAAGAGCATAGCCCTTAAGGCCGATGTTACAAACAAGGCCGAAGTGGAGGCTATGGTGAAAGAGATGATCAGCAAACTGGGTGACATTGACATCCTCTGTAATGTTGCAGGCGCTATTATGACTGGCGGCCCCTTTGATGGGCAGGACCCGGCCATATGGGTAAAGGAGGTATCACTCAATCTCTTTTCCCCCATGTTTGTATCTGCAGCGGTCCTCCCATGCATGAGAAAAAAGGGGAAGGGTGCAATCGTGAATATTGGTTCAGGCAGTTCACATATGTACACACACGGCGTGGGTGTTTATGCACAGGCAAAGGGCGCACTTGATGTATTTACAAAACAGCTTGCAACCGCTGAGGCAAAAAACAGGATAAGGGTTAACTGCGTTGCACCCGGCCCTGCACCGACAAACTTTATAAAGGCCCCTGATAAACAGGCGGTTATCGAATTTCTGAAAAAGGAGATCCCCCTTGGAAGGGCAACTTCAGCTCAGGATATAGCAAATGCAACACTCTTCTTTGCATCTGATATATCCATAGATATAAGCGGGCAGGTACTGCACGTATCAGGCGGGTCAGTAATGTAAATTTTTATCATCCTCCTGAATCAAAGACATTCAGGAGGATGGAACCTTTAATGGCACATAAAGAGGTTCACCCCGGGATCGGGTTAAATCGTCTTTTAATATAAGGCATTTCAAGGAGCATGTATGACTACAAAAACCTTTCATATCCCAAACATATCATGCGGTCACTGCGTAAAGAGCATAAAAAATGAGCTAGAAGAGGTTAGCGGGGTGTCCAGGGTGGATGGAGACCCGGGAAAAAAGGAGATAACTGTAGAATATGAAACCTCTGATGCACTTAAAACCATCCGTGAAACACTTATCGATATGAATTACCCCCCTGATGATTAACACACTATTTATTTGCCCTGCCTTATCGTTGTTTTTTCATACCCAATGCAAATCAGATACAATAGATATGATATCTGTTTTGGAGCACTCAAAAAAACTGTAATCAATAGCAGCTATCGCAGATTTTGACCGCGTTCATCCATATATAATATGTTAACCCAACTTCCGCAGTTGTTAATAAAAGATAAAAAAAAGATTCAATAAATTGA
>CAZCMD010000077.1:10032-22106 GCA_964499695.1 uncultured Desulfatiglans sp. | reverse complement strand
TTTGCTATAAATGGATTCCCGCCTGTTCGCGGGAATGACAAAAAAAATAATTTTAACTTATTATGAACCTTTAACCTTTAACCTTGAATTTTGAATCTTGAATCTTGAATTAATTTTTTTATTTTCCGCTGCTTTTCCGGGCCTCTTCCCTGCGCCATTTATAGTACTCATCATATGCCTTGAGTTTTTCCAGGTTGAAAACCGGCTTTGCTGTGGCGGTATTATCAAAATAGAGTACCATCTGATCCTTCTCGGTAAAGTTTGGCCAGGCCGGCAGTCCTGACCCGTTCGGGTCTCCATTTGTGGCAAAGTTAATCCAGTAGGCCTGAATCATATCTGAAAGGGCAAGGTCTTCCGGTCTGGGTTCGCCTCCCTGCCTTCCAAAAATCCCGAACACATAGGAGACCTCGTCCGCATGATTGGCGCCGTCCGGGGATCTTGGAGTCCTGTGGTCATAATAATAGACAAACGCCTTGCCTTTTCCCATACCGGATTGTAGTTTTGCCCAGGCCCAGGTAGGCCACGCAAATGCGAATTCACGGAAGACATCTGCTGATGCACGGGCCGCTTCTTTGTCGGTTGCATGGGGATATGCTTTAAGAATAACATCCGACATTTCTCCATAACCGGATCTGATCTGTTTTTCGAACTGCTCAGGGGTAACAGCGCCACGCATGAACAACCCGCCTTCATTTGAATTGGTGCCAACCAGAATAGGGGTGTCGTTGAACCGGCCCTTTTCATATAATTCATAAGGGTCTCCGGGGATAACATATCCATCGGCAACAGGCCAGAAACTGGCGCCTCCGCCCATCCCTCCTCCGGTGGCTTTCTGGATCTGTTCAGCAGATAGTGCGCGCGCAGCCTTGATATTGTCAACACCGAGTTTTATTAGAAAGCCCTCACCACCCGATTCCCCCACCGCAAGCGTCGGAACATTCATTCCTGCCCCTTCTTTGATCCTGGGCGGGGCAAAGGAACCGCCGCTTTCTGAAATTGCACGCTGGAAAAGCCCTTTTGCAGGTGGGGCGGCAGAGAGCATACCCACTGCAATTCCTCCGGCAGATTCACCGAAAATCGTTACGCGTGACGGGTCGCCTCCGAACTGTGCGATATTGTCCTGTACCCACTTAAGACCCGCTATCATGTCCTGAAGTCCATAGGCGCCGGATCCCCTGCCGCTTTCACTGCTGAGTTCCGGGTGGGCCATGAATCCGAAAACCCCAAGCCTGTAGGCAATGCTTACCAGGACCACCCCTTTTTGGGCAAATTTTGTCCCGTCAAACATGGGCGTGCCTGTCATCCCACCGACAAATGCGCCGCCATGAATCCATACCATTACAGGCCGCTTTTCTTCGGTATTTTTTGCCCCTGTCCAGACGTTCAGGTACAGGCAGTCCTCGCTGAAATTGGCAGGCGCGCCGGTCATAGCAGCCATGCTCGCATCCTGCATACATCCGCAGGCGTATGTATCCGCACTTTTTACACCTGTCCATGCCCTGGCCGGCTGGGGGGCCTTCCAGCGCAGGTCGCCAACAGGAGGTGCAGCAAAGGGAATCCCCTTGTATGAAAAAATGCCCCCCTGTTCAACACCTTTGATAGTACCATCAGTCACCTTAACTGTTGTAGTAAGAGGCGCGGAACTGCATGTAACGGTAAATAAAAAACTAACCATTAATACAAAAAAGCAGTATGAATGTTTTAATCTCATGGCTTCTCCTTATGATTTAAAAGTGTCGGGCATTATCCTGCCGGTAATTTGGATTGATTCTATAAAAATCCCTTTTTGAATAATGAAGTATATGGAGGCGGGTATTGTATGTCAACATACTTTACCGGTTATTTCGAGATGCAATTGAGGAATTGTGAATGGTTAATTTTGAATTTTGAATTTTGAATCTATAACCTTGAATTTGTAATTTCAGCCTTCAGACTAAAACGCTTCAGTCTAATTTTTAAATCTTGAATTTATTTCAAAAAAGTCCTAAATTTAACCCATTATTTTTTCCAGGAATAATGATTTACTGTCTTAAAGCGCCATGGCGCTTCAAAATATAAAAATTACTGAAAGTATTTTATTCCAATCCACGGCGTGACCATGGAATTCAGTTGATTTGGATTTATAAATATTGGGAACGGCCCAATGCCAAGGGCCCCAGTCTTTCATACAAACGTATAGACTAGGATACATAGCATTGCTTTTAGAGATATGATTTGAAAAACAACTGCGCCAGGGTGTCTAGTAAAGAGTCGTTGAGGAGGCACAATATGAAATTCTACAGGATTCCATGTATTATTCTGCTACTTTGTTTTGTTTTTCCAGTATTGTCATATGCTGATCAGCTTGAAGACGCTAAAACGAGCATTCAGAATAAAGATTTCGAAAAGGCATTAGAATTACTTGGTCCTTTGGCTGAAGAGAATCATGCAGAGGCTCAGTTCCTTCTGGGTTCTCTGTATATTAATGGACAGGGAGTCGAAAAGGATGACACAAAAGGTTTGTCATGGATAATGAAGGCCGCATATCAGGGATATGATAAAGCAAGGTTACGTGCCTTCAATATATATTTGGACCTGACGGGCCAGGGTGACGTAAGCGCAATGTATAATTTGGGATATATGTACCTGCAAGGCTGGGGCGGAAAACAGGATATTGAAGTTGGTATAGGATGGCTGGAAAGTGCAGCGAAGAAGGGCCATGTACGTTCTGCAAAAATTCTTTCAGGGATATATGCAGAAGGAAAGTTCGGGATAACCCCTGATGAAGACAAGGCATCCTATTGGAGTAATCTACCTGCAGAATCTGGTACGAATATTGATGGAACCATAAGTGGAGAAGAACCAGTTCAGGGCGTTCCACCCACGGGATACACCTTTGATAGTGACATGCAGGAATATATACTGGAAGAAATCATAGTCAAAAGTGGAAAAATTTTGCCTTCCCTGAGAATGGAAATGATCAGGGCAGAAGACCTCAAGTTAGAGATATTTAATTCTTTTAACAGTACGGATGACTACGATATTACATGTGAATGGCGCGCTCCCCTGGGATCTAGAATTCTAAGACGGGTTTGCGAAGCAGGTTATATAAAGAAGGCACGCGCGGCGGACGCAAGCCTCTTCATGGATAATATACAGCGCGGCACAGAATTTGTGCACAGCTCGGACCAGAGTATAATTGGGGAATTAGCTCATAAAACAGAGGCCTTGAACAAGGAAATGGTGGATCTAGGCAAGAAGCATCCATCTCTGGCCAAAGCAATGATAAGTGAATATGAACTCAAGCAACGTTACAATGTAGTGCTTCGGGAGAGATTTGAAGACAGCATTATAACCGGACTTATAAATCCTGAAAAATATTTTGGAGATGAACTGAAATTTTTAAACGTTGCTTATCTCGCGTATATTGATGGAATAATGGAAGAACGCGTATGGCATTACTGGGACAAAAGGCTCAGATCAATAATACATCAAGAGCCATACCGATCGATATGGTTGTCATCCAGCACAGGGACATATGCGGATATATTTGTAGCGTATGTGAATAGCATCCTGTCAGATAATTCGAAGGAGAACCAGCAGAGTCAACATTGACAATGGGTATTTCTCTAGGTCTGAACAACCATAAAAGAACAGAGTCTTGTTTTGGCATTGGGTAACTACCAATACAAGATTTCTCCCGTTGGTCGAAATGACAATAATTGGTTATCTCGCAATTACGACGCAGCCTGTTCACGGGAATGACGGGATGTTGGATTTTCCGATTCCACCTTCGCAAAGGGAGTCAAGTTTCGGATGGACAGGTCAGTCTTCGCATAAAGCTTCCGACTTTGCCAAGTCTTCAGTCTCCGCTAAAGCTTCGCCCCGACAGGACGCCTGGACAAGACGCCCTGAATTACTATCGGGATCAATGACCCACTTCCACAGGAATGACGTTTTGGGTTGCTTTTTTTACATCTTCGCAAGCATAAAATTGATAGGTAAAATCTTTTGTGTTACAGTCTGCCCGTAATATTCATTTCCGGATAGACTCTCAGCCGGAGATTGATTTCATTCAGGGCATTTTAAAATACCCAAAGCTGGATTGAACAGAACTTCCCATTCGTAAGGGTGATATATGAAACAGGTACACACTAATAAAATTGGAATATTTTACGACCCGCTAATCAGAGAAGGCTCTTTTAATGAGCACCACCTGGAACAGATCAGGGCGGCCGCTCCCGAATCCGAAATCACTATAGTTAAAGATTCAAAGAAAATAACTGAAGAGGCATTAGCCAGATGCGCTGATACCGAGATATTTTTCGGGACAGACATTAAATACTGGATAAAAAGTCTTCCCTGCCTGAAGTGGGTTCAGGTTTCAATAGCCGGGGTTGACTGGCTTCTTGATGAACCCGATATTGCAAATAGTGATGTGGCCATTACCAATGCATCAGGTGTTCACGCAATACCTGTATCCGAACATGTTCTGGCAGTCATGCTTTCCTTTAGCAGGAATATAAATGTACACTTTAGAGATCAAATGAATCGCAGGTGGCAGCGCCTTCCTGCATACCGGGAACTGTCAGGATCAACAATCGGGATAATTGGAATCGGGAAAATAGGTGAAAAAATTGCAGAAAGAGCAAAATCCCTGGGTATGAAGGTTTTGGGCCTTCGCAGAAATCCTGGCAGGAGTTCATCTTTTGTTGACAGGATGTTCGGACCTAACCAGCTTTTGGAAATGCTGCCGGCATGTGACTGGGTTATAATCTCCGCTGCCGCTACAAATGAAACCGGAGGCATGATCGGGGCCTCTGAATTTAATGTTATGAAAAAAACTGCATATATTATAAATATCGCCAGGGGAGCGTTGATTCAGGAAGATGAATTGGTAAAAGCCTTGCGTGAGGAACGTATAGCAGGGGCAGGACTGGATGTTTTTGAGAAAGAACCGATTGAAGAAGCCTCTCCTTTTTGGGAATTGCCCAATGTTATAATAACGCCTCATGTCGCAGCAGTGACTCCATACTATGTTGACAGGCTGGTGGATATCTTTTGTGATAATCTCAAACGCTACTTTAGCGGTAAACCGCTCATTAACCTGGTTGACAGAAAATTGGGGTATTAATAACTGAAAGGGTTGATCATTGAAAAAATCTTGCTTTTTGAAATCATTAGTCTTAAACCTAACCCATTCAATCTTTTCGGACAAAATGGTTTACTGGCTTAAAGCGCCGGTGTTACTGCATATAAACATGATTAAAAGGCTTTAAAGCCTCTACTATATTGAATTTATACATAACCGGGTATTTTAACAGGACATAAAAAAACGGATTACCTATTGTAAAGGAGATTCTGTATATGTTCTCAAAGCTTAAGAGTCCTGATGGGTTCTATGGATGGGTAAACCTGGCCGTCATGTTTTTTTTCAATATTGCCATGTATCCCATGATGTTTACCTTTGCCCTCTGTCTACCCGTATGGGTCAAGGAGTTTTCCTGGAGCAGGGGGGAGATCTCGCTGGCGCAGACCATAAGCCTCATTATTTCCGGTATCGCCGCTCCAATGGTGGGGATCTTCATTATGAAAAAAGGACCCAAGATAGCGATTGTAATCGGTAACCTTGTTTCTGTTACAGGGCTGGTGCTCCTGTCTTACCAGCAGCACATATGGCATCTTTTTCTTGACTATGGAGTGATACTGGGCCTGGGTATCAGCATAGGCGGCATGCTGGCCATGATGACTGTCATCAACAACTGGTTTGTCATGAAAAGACCGCTTGCATTGAGTGTCTCCATGGCCTCAATGGGCCTGGGAGCAATTGTGTTCAAACCTTCACTTATGATGCTGATCAATACAATCGGATGGAGAAACACCTACCTGCTTACTGCGGCGGCTGTGCTGCTGTTATGCGTGATTTCACCAGCCCTGCTGCTTATAAACAGGCCGGAGGATCTGGGACAGAAACCCGACGGCGCTTCTCCCCAAAAGACCGGGCACGTAAAACCGGTAGTTACACTTTCTCCAAACCTGTACAAGACGCCCGTTGATTTCACCGCAAAAGAGGCCATGTGCACCCCCACAATGTGGCTGCTTATAGGCTTCAGCGTGGTCCAGTTTGCTGTATTGCAGGTGATCATGACGCATCAGGTGGCCTTCCTGTTTGACATCGGGATTCCAAGTGTCCAGGCAGCGTTTGCAGCAGGAATTTTCGGCCCTGTTATGAGTATCAGCCAGCTGGGAGTGGGTTTTCTGGGGCTCAAGTTCAAAATGCATTCCCTGGCCCTGGTATCCATCCTTATCGGTATTGCCGGTTTCATAATCATGCTGTTTGCAAAATCCATGGGTGTTGCGATTTTATATAATATCGTACTGGGTATGGGATTCGGTATACAGGCCATAGCCATGGGAAATCTTCTTCCGGATTACTTTGGAAGAACAGAGTTTCCCAAAATAATGGGATATACAATGCCCTTTACGACATTCCTCTCTGCTTTCAGCGCCCCGGCAGCAGGGTATATAAGGGATATATCGGGCACTTACATACCTGCATTTCAACTATCCATTGTGCTGATGGCCATTGGCTTTCTTTTTGTTTTTTTTGCCAGGCCTCCGCTTCACCCTTCACTCAAGACTACATCGTAGGCTAGTAAAGGGTGTGTTGATAAAGAAAATTGCAGTCATTTAACAGAAATCATGCTTTGACGTGCGGGTTGCTTTCCCTCTTACCGAATATGATGATTCGGTATTTAAAGAGGAGCCTGTATAATCCATACTTTAGGATAGTGGCTACCTGACAATAGAATAGAAAAAATATTATGTAACATTTTATCATTTCTGTTCGTATTATAATCATAATATGCATTCAACGAAATTTAAAAAATTGGTCAATGAATATAAAAACCTTATCTTCAGTCAGGCGTTGTACTCTATAGGAAACCGCCATGACGCTGCTGATATTACTCAGGAAGTACTGATTAAACTTTGGAACAATATGGACAATATTCAAACACAAACACTAAAGTCCTGGCTTTTTACAGTTACCAGAAACAACTGCATAGATCTGAAACGTAAAAGGCATGAACAGTATTTCTCGGAATTAAGTGCAGATGATGAAGAAAACGCCATCGATCGGATCTCAGCAGAACCGGAAACAGATCCTGAACAAAGTCTTGATAAACATGAATCACAACAAAGGATTATTTCTGCAATAGCAGGTTTACCGGAAAAAATCCGTACCTCTATAATACTGCGTTATTTACATGATGAGGCATACGATACAATAGCTAAAACTCTCGGTCTGCCTGTAAACAGCGTCAAGGTATACCTGCATCGCGGGCATAAAATACTCGCACAAAAGTTAAGAGAAACAATAGGTAACAATAGGGAGTATTAAATGGACTGTAATAACTTTGAAAATATGATCATAGATTATCTGGAAAACACTGTACCGGCTCCTCTACGCAGGCGAATGGAATCGCATCTATCAGAATGCAAAAACTGCCGAACTCTTGCAGACCAGGAAAAACTGGTAATGGGACAACTAATGAAAATTGAGGTTGAACCGTGTCCTGATGAGATTATAGATCATGTTATGGAATCAATATCCTTGCCTCGGAAGTCATTAAAGGAGCACATCCTCACGTGGTTTAAGCCATCACATCCCAGGCGTTATGGATTTGCTTCTGTTGCAGGTTCTATTGCTGTCGTTCTGATTGTGTTGTTTATTTATACCCCCGGACAGCACAGGAAAACAACAGAAGATATTGTATATACCAGTGAGGAGATTCAGCAGGCTACAGTAGATGCCAAGCGGGCATTGGCCTATTTTGCGGTTTATTCCAAAAAAACAGAGAGTGCCTTTAAAAAAATTGATCTGGCAAACCCGATAATCAAACCCCTTGAACAGGGTCTAAAAAAGGCTGTTTACAAGATTCCATACATTTAAAAGTTTAAAAACATATCGGAGGTACTATGAAAAAAGCAATATTAATAATAATGTTATATCTTCTGTTCATGCCAACATTAAATGCACAGGAAGTAGATGATTATAAAAATCATCCCGGATATATAGATTTCGGATCATTTGAAAAATTTAAAGATGCCGAAGAGACTGTAGAGGTGTTCATCAAAGGTCCTTTGCTAAAATTTGTATCAAAGGCTGCCGAATATGAAGATCCGGAGCTGGCATCCCTGCTAAATAATCTTAAACTTATAAAAGTTAATGTCTTTTCAATGAACAGTTTCGACATCAATGAAGCCCGTAACATCATTAAATCGGTTTCAGAAAAAATAGACCGGAATAAATGGGAATTAATGGTTCGCACAAAAGAGACTGGTGAATATGTTGAGGTCTACACTCAATTCGGCCCAAAAGACACATTGACGGGGCTCGTTGTTATGGCAGTGCAGGAAAAACAGGAGGCTGTTTTTGTGAATATCGTTGGTGAAATTGACCCTGCAAAACTTGGTAAACTGAGCGAGAAGTTTAATATCCCCAAATTGAATTCACTTGAAGTTGAAGCAAAAACAAAAAAATAAAAGGAGAGCTGCTATGGGGAAAATCATATATCTCATATTATTAGGAATCCTCCTGTGTTGTACCGGCTGCAAGACATCGGCTGATTTTGACTATATTGAGAATTTAATTAGGAGCCAGATATACCCGGTAAGACTGGATGATGATGTTAAGTTTAGTATTGGTTCTCTATCAATGGGGGTACTCAACTGTTTTATTGATGATGAAGAGGAAGCAGACGCAATTTTAAGGGAAATCAAATCGGTTCAGGTAGGTGTTTATAAAATTCATGACCCTGAAAAAACGGGCACCATCAGTATCCCAAATAATGTGGAGAAAACTCTGGTTAGTAAAGGCTGGGAGCCTTTTGTCCATGTACGTAGAAAGAATGGGGAAAATGTCTTGCTCTTTTATCGCCAGCTATCGGAAAAGACCATGAGTATGTATGTTATTTCATTGGAACAAGCTGAACTTGTGATAGTGGAAGTTAATGGTGATCTCAATGTAATTATGGAAAAGGCTATTTACGAGCGCCGCTTGGCTGGGGTCGACCATATTAAAATGTAAAAGAAAATGGTTTAAATAGAAGCCTGTGGGAAAAATAGGGCGCTGTTAGGTTATAAGGCTAATATTGTTTAACCTGATAACCTTGCAGCTTCCCCTTTACATAACACTATTGGCAACTTTCATTCAGGGCCGTGCCGCTCCCGTTGTCACAGGCAACGCAGGTTTTTGTTCCTGTGCCGCCTACGCCGCCAATGATCGTGGACTGGCTGACCGTGCTGGTGCAACCTGTGTTTGTATACAAACCATAGGTACCTCCCTCCATCGCGGAGTGTCTGATTTTCGGATTCGAATTACCATAATTTAAAACGCCGTAGCTGCTACCACCCTCTGTTGCCGTGGCAGTGACATGGGTCATCACAGGGGATGAAGAATTATTATAGACGCCGTAGCTGGTATTCCCCCCGGAACCGATCACCACCAGATAGGGATTGCTCGCAGAGGCGTCCGTGATCGAATTTACCGCCGCAACCGGATCAGTGAATTTTCCGTTGGCCCTGGCCACTGTAACGATGTTCTTCAGGGGCGGATTGTCACCCATCAGAGGGATCACCACTACCTTGTTCGCCGCGAATGTTGTGAAAGGGGCGAGCAGAAACCATAAACCGATGAGTACGGAAATCCTTTTCTTCGAGAGCTTCATAGCCTTCCTCCTTGCAGGGTTGTTGTCGAATATGGGCTGCCGCTTGTGCACCCGGAGCAATGCATCGTTGATAAGTATTCCCTTTTTTAGGAATGAAATATATGGGGTTGGACTTTGCATGTCAATGGGAAATTACCCCTTCATATTGTAGTGCCCGTTAAGCCATCCCAAATGTGAAATAAGTAAGGTAGAGATGATAGTGAAAAAAGGGGACACGGTTATAAGGTTAATTTGACCAGGCTCTCTGGTTCTGCTAGTCTGTACATGTAACCTAAAGGGGTTGTATATGATACTGCCATTGACCATTTCTTTAGTTGCCTTTGTTGTATGCCTGCTTATCGGCTTTCTTGTCTATTATCAAAGCAGTAAAAAGCTGGAGCATAAACTGTTTCTGGCCCTTTGCCTTGTGAACGCATGGATGGCATTGAGTGAGTTTCTGTTCATACAATCGGCCGAACCGGCATACACACTCTTCTGGGCAAAAACAAACATTGTACCGAGTCTTGCTGTAAGTGTCGGTTTTCATTTTGTGTTTGCAATAACCGGAATAGGAATTATTAAAAAAAAATGGTTTCTTGGAATCGTCTATATCCCCAATATCCTGTTTTTTCTGTACATACTTTTTACAGGGGGGGCAATAATAGGTATTGCCGGGGGCCGCTGGGGTAATGAGGTTGTATATAATGTCCAGCCTTCTTTTCTGTCTTTGATCAACCTGTGGATCGCTATTTTTGGGTTTTTGAGTTTTATTATTCCATTGATATATTATTTTAAAACAAGGGAATTAAAAAAGAAAAAACAGTTGGCCTATATATCCCTCGGTTTTTTTCTGCCAACAGTATTGGGAAGCGCCATATACTTTATTAAACCCCTTACCGGGATTGAAATCCCCAGGGTGCCATCATTTTTTACTATGCTGTTGGAGCTGCTTCTCGGATATGCTGTATGGAAGTTCGGTCTTCTTGATCTGAACCCTGCAACCGCTGTAAAGAACATTGTTGAGACAATGTCCGATCTGCTTGTGATTATTGACCGAAACAGGAGAATCGTTTCATATAACAATGTTGTGTTGAGACTATCCTGTTACCAGCATGAGGATATAATCGATAATCATGTAAATAAATTGTTTTCGGGAAATGGACTGAAATATCTATTCGACAGACTGGATGCTACCGCAGTTGATAATGTGACTAAAAAGCCTGTTGATCATTATATTGTGAGACAGGTTGAAGATACCCTTGTCACAAAAAAGTCAGAGACAATACCGGTAAACATATCTGTTTCAATACTGCATGAAAAGGATGGAGAAAAGGCCGGGTATGTGCTGGTAGCGCGGGATATCACCAGTCAGAAAATAGCAGAAGATGAGAAAAATAAACTCATCGCCGAGCTTCGTGAAGCAATGGAGAATGTAAAGACACTCAAAGGTTTTATACCAATATGTGCAAAATGTAAAAAGGTAAGGGATGATCAGGGCTATTGGAGTCAGATTGAAAAATATATCTCCGAGCATTCGGAGGCTTTAATCAGTCATGGAATCTGCCCTGAATGTGCTCAAGAACTATATGGCAATGAGGACTGGTATAAAAGTAAAAAAAGATAGTATGCAGAAAAAAAGGCTTCTATGTTTAAATGCATTACCGGTATAAGTCTGGAACAAATGGGGTAAATTTTATTAATATGGCAACGGGAACATCTTGACATTAGTCTACAGTGTAAAATAGAAAATTAATGTTGAAATATTTTCAGATAAATAACCTGCTTTTTAAAAAAAAGTATGTTCACAGAGGGAAAAGTGTATTTTTAATAAATTAATACTTGCATTTTGTTTGTAAGTATTCATAATTCCCCATCAGCTTTATTAACAATTTTAAAAGGAGTGTAGAATATGAACAAAGGTGATTTGATTAATGAAGTGGCAAAGGTTGTAAACACAAAGAAAGAGGCCCTGGCAGCGGTGGATTGTATTTTTGATTCTATTACCAAAACACTTAAAAAGAAGGGCACAGTTACACTGGTTGGTTTTGGTACTTTTAAGGTTAATAAAATGAAAGCACGCACAGGCCGCAATCCTCAGACCGGTGAAGCAATCAAGATCAAGGCAAAGAATGCTCCAAAGTTCCTGGCCGGAAAAGCACTGAAAGATGCTGTGAATTAGTTAGGTAGGAGAAAGAGTTCCAGGTTTCGAGGGTTCAAGTGGTTGTTTTTAACAGGAAACAAATCGTTTAAATACAATACTTGTTACTATTCATAACCTTAAAATCAGAACTCTGAAGGAATACAAGACTCCGGAAAACATATTTCACTTAAAAAGCCTTCGTTCGGGTTACTGATCCGGATGAAGGCTTTTTTATTCGCCTTCGC
>CAZCMD010000077.1:0-9932 GCA_964499695.1 uncultured Desulfatiglans sp. | reverse complement strand
AAATGGCTGTTTTTCAATTATGAGTAGATATAGATACCGGAACTCAGGAAGTCAGCTTGTCTTTTTATTAACATAGAAACAGGAGGTAAAGAGTATGAGTAGATTGGTAAGTGTATTGTTATGTGCATTTTGTTTTTTTGTAGCGAATGCGTTCGCTCAACCGCCCGCTGGAATGCCTAAATTGGGGCCGATGACAGAGGGTTCAGGGCTTTACGCCGCGGCAATCGTAGAAGGAGATCCCGGTTTACCCAATCATACAATTTATCGGCCAAAGGACTTGAGCCCATTCAGTAAATCGAATCTTATGCCGGTGCTGGCATGGGGCAATGGGGCCTGTTCCAGCTCGTCCAGGATGCACGCCAACTTCCTTGCTGAAGTGGCATCCCATGGTTTTCTTGTTCTGGCCCTCGGGCCGTATGTTGCGGAATCTGATACCGCAAGCGGCGGCGCGATGGGTATGGGCGGCACGAAATCTGCCCAGATGCTTGAAGCCATTGATTGGGCAACGGCTGAGAACACACGCTCCGGCAGTAAATACTATGGTAAACTGGACCCATCAAAGATCGCTGTAGCAGGCATGAGCTGCGGCGGCCTGCAGGCGCTTGAAGTTGCACCGGATCCCCGTATTAAGACACTCATGGTCATGAACAGCGGTCTTTTCGGCCCTGGCGGAAGACCAAAAATGGCGCCACCTAAGGAAGGAATGCCCAAGATGGGGGCGCCTAAAGAAGGCGGAGGTGCCCCACTTATGGGAATGCCCGAAGTCGGTAAAGAGGTCCTTGCAAAACTGCATTCGCCCACTATTTATATCATCGGCGGACCTACTGATATTGCCTACCCTCAAGCCATTGATGATTTTGCGAAGATCGACAAAGTTCCTGTTGCTATAGCCAATCTCAAAGATGTGGGACATGGAGGTACTTACAGTCAACCGAATGGGGGCGAGTTTGGAGTGGTCGCCAGCGCATGGCTTAAATGGCAGTTAAAAGGAGACAAAGAAGGCGAAAAGATGTTCACAGGTGCGGACTGCGGTCTCTGCACCCGTGAAGGGTGGACCTATGAAAAAAAGAAGCTTCCTTAAAGTGATCCGGTGAGCTTTGGTTATAATGGATTGCTGCGGAATATCCTTATTGCGGGGCATGGTTTGCCCCGCACAAATTAAATCTGACCAAATACTTTATTCCTAAAAAAAGGGAATTCTTATCAGCTCAAAAACAACAAAAATAAATCCGAGGGAATAAAATGAAACACAAAATCTGGAAATCGTCGATTCTTGCCATTCTGGGAGTCATCGGTATTTTTATTACCTGTCAGGCGCTGCCACCCGCTGCGCTTGCCAAGGGAGATGGGGAGTACAGGGGAATGGAGAAGATACTTATACCACACAAGTCATGGCCATGCGGGATGACTGAGGGAATACCTGTACCTGAACAGGGAGTACCTGTGCTGGTTGCTGATATGAAACTGGATCAGACCTATGAGTTGGGCAGGACTCCCTATGGAGAAAGGGTCGTTTATGTTGTTAAGGGAGGAACGATAACCGGTGAGAAGATAAAAGGTTCAGTGATGTTCGGCGGCCTGGACTTTCAGTTGAGTTTTTCAAACGGCGCAATGGAGATTGAAGAGATATTCGTATTGCAGGCCGACGATGGAAAGTACATCTACCTGAGGATCGCCGGCGCGGCTGCGGATCGCAGCGATGTAAGAATAGTGCCGGAATTTGAGGCGTTGAATGACAGCAACCACAGCTGGCTCAACACGGGAAAATTTGCAGGGAGACGGGAGATAGACCTCAAGGCCGGGACCATGAAGATAAGTGTATTTGATGTTTCAGGAGTTAATGTGAAGCCGGATGAGGCAAACTCGATCAGGGTATCAAAACCGTCGGGATTTCACGATCAATCCTGGGACTACCGCAAGGCATCGATGGAGGAGAAGCAAGGTGACCTGTTGATCAAAGAGAATGTAACACTGAGCCCGGGCCAGATGGTGGGAGACACAGGCCGGAGCAACCGGAACATCATTCCCATCACCGGCGGGACGGTCAGCGGAAAGATTGAGGGAAAGGTACTGGCAGCGGGTGCAGACTACCAGAACCTGTCTAACCCGGCGACGATCGATGCGCGCTATTTGTGGCAGACCAGTGACGGTGAAGTAATCATTGTACGTAACGCCGGAGGGTTTGGAAAACTGGCGCCGACATTTGAGGTACGGTTGGACAGCAAATATGCATATCTGAACAATGGCCTGTACCTGAGTTCGCCTCCGGGCATGGGTTCGGGCGGTGTATCACTTACTTTTTATGAAAGCGTGAAGTAATTTCTTATGTAATGCGGGGTTAAGTTAAAGGGGCAGGCCAGGGTTGTCGTCCAGTTATAACCGGAAACTCTATTGGAGGGCTTTTTATGTCAAAGAATATTGATATTAGTAAGTATGTCTTTAAAAGTGCGGTTGTAACGCCTCCTGATAATCTTTTTGGCACTGCCCCCAACAACCCTTCCATACTCTACATAAACCAGAATAAAGAGAGTAATTTCAATATTGCTTCATGGCTCATTACCCACCCGTTTACCATGGAAGAGGAGACCTTTTATCACGATTATGACCAGTTCTTGTTTTTCTGCGGATCAGACCCTTTAAACAGGGGTGCTTTAGGCGGCAAGATTGAGCTATATCTGGGTCATGATATGGAACACCTTGAAAAGATAACCATAGAAGAGTCTACCATCATCTTTGTGAAGGCTATGATGCTCCATTGCCCGCTCAGGTTTGTTGAGATTTACAATAAGGAAAAGCCGATCATTTTTCAGGACATCACCTTATGCGGTCAGTACAGTAAATTCAAACCGGGCAGCACACAGAGACTTAATGTAGATGGGAAACCGATTGATGATGCAGGAAACCTGATAAAGTAGATAGTGTCCATTCAAAAACAGGGGTTTTTGAATGGATGCTGTCAGCACTCAGCTTTCAGCATTCAGCTTAAGGCCCTATAAACATAGATATAGCTGAATGCTGAAAGCTGAAAGCTGAAAGCTCCATCCAGGATTTTGCTGTTTCTGGATGGACACTAGATAACATTTGCATAAACTGTTGGAGCCTGTACAATTTATCAAAAAAAATGAGCCCTGAATGTTTTTAATCTTCAGGGCTCAAAGGCTTCATAGATGCTGATTCAAAAACTAGGGCAGTTCAATCTTCACTGAAACCGGAACACTCATCCAGCGGCTCGCACCGAGCCACGAAAAGGGCGCTCAGCCTCAATGCCCGCCGGTGGCCACAACCAGGAAATTCCCTGGTGCTGCTGCCACTGGCACCCCTTTTTTAATGACATCCTGTTCAGCCAGTAACGTTTTAACGAAGTTACCAGGTTCGGTAGGCTTCCCAAATTCGTCTGTCAGAACCAGACCTTTAAATTTATTAAGCGGGACACGGGCCATGTCCCATAACTCCTTTGCATAGCCTGCCTTGGTTGCATTTCCCATCAGACCGGCAGTTACCCTCTGCATCTCTGTAACTACCAGTACCCCGGCATACTGCTCTTCCCACACCTTTTGGCTTTGTGGCCAGATATCCTTGTTGGGCGCAATGCTTGCTGCCACATTTGTTAATGATCCCACAACACTCATATTCATCTGATCTATACCAAGCACGGTGACCAGGTTTGTTTCAGGCGGATAGCCGAGTTGAACACTCACTGGCTCCCATCCCGCGCCAAGGGATGACACATCTTCGGATTCGGCTATTACAATGCCTGCATATGTACCGGTGTTGCCCGCCAGGTTTGAAGGCTTTATGCCTCTCCCGTTTCCGGGGATAACAGACAGTGCAAGATTTACGGCCCGGCCTATGGAGCCATTGGCAGGGTACCTGTGATTAGGCCCAAATACATTTGAGGATGAATTGATTCTTATCTTCTTTGCATAGGGGCCATTCACAATAACAAGCGGGGCCGCAGACCTCATCACCGGATAGTAGCTGTCCCATTTGACAGAGGTTATGGCCTTTAAGGCCGCGATAATTACAGGCATATATTCCGGTTTTGCGCCTGCCATTGCCGATACAACTGCAATCTTCTCGACGGAAAATTCCGCACCGGATGGCCCCCAGTTACCAATTATTGTCTCAGGAGAGATGGGTGTGCCACCCAGCATTGCATTTACATGTTCCCGGGTGGGCGGGACAAGGGGAAGCCCATCCCCCCAGCCCATTTTAAGGTAAGAACCGTTGAAAATTTCCTCCGCTTCCTGAAAGGTGGATGCTGTATAGGTAAAGGCCTCTTCTGAGGGGACCCATTTTTCACCTTTAACAACCATGTATTCAGGTCTCCAGCGTGTCAGCCCTTTTTCAATAAATTGAAATGCCTCAGGGGCCAGGCCCTTTATACCTTCTGATGTAAAGGTCTCATATTCATTAAAATTGATACCAGGATAATCTATGTACCCTTTTGAAAGAACTACACCCATAAAACGCTCTTCGTGGCGTTCATTATAGAGTGTAACAGTTGGGATACCTTTTTCTTCAAGAGTAATGGCGATGGAACCCATCGCACCGATGCACCCTCATCACCCACCAAAGCCGATCACAACAGCATCGGGTTTTGCTGCGATAATTGCATCAACCACCTCATTTTCCGGCATAAACTTCATGGGCAGTTCAGCATAATGTACAACATGGGTGTTCGGATATTTATCTTTGAACATCTTCTCCATAATATCATAGAGTTCTGCACCCTTACCCGCATATAGCTGGTCAGGCGTAGCTGACAGATACATGGCGATCTTTTTACCCTCAAGTGTATCCAGCCGGGGTGCAAGATCTTTTTCCTTTTTTACATAACCCTGCGGGTTCAACACTGTAAGGGCAACCTTTGAAGATGCGGCAGGTTTTATAACCATATCACTCTTTTGAGGTGGCTGACTGACGCATGAGCAAAGCATTGCCAGGATTACCATCAGGGTTATAAAAAAACCATTTTCATTCCTCTTCATGATCTCTCCTTCCTTTTAGTTGATAATATATTTCCTTCTTTGATTTTATTATCTGCCATCCCAATGTCCTGAACCAGGCCATTTTTAGATGGTCAGCCTCAGCCTTTTGCGGCTTTCAGCCTTGCAGCCGTATATAAAATACTCAAAATCAGTAATGCTGCCGATAAAACAGCAAGGACATCCCAGAAGCTTATAAACATAGCGCCCGCGGCTCCGCCCAGAGCCGATAATATTGGAAGTCATCAGGGGCAGAAGGCTGCAATCAATGCCAGCAGAGATCCGAAAAATCCCATGCCACTTTTTCTGCAGGATTGTTCAGCGCCCAGTACTCCAATACCGAAAACAAAGAGCGCAATGGATATCATTACCAGGATTGAAAGTATAAGCCCTTTAGCCAAATCTGAAGGTGTTGTGTTCCATATTACCTGCCCGAACAGAACATGAACCCTGCCGCCTTTGCCTCCCATGAACATAAATACGGCCAGGTAAAGGGCTGATACAAGAACACCGCTTATAAGGGCTTTTTTATTTTTCAGGGCATTTCCAATAATTGAAAGGATCTGTTTTCTGTCACTGATGATATGCCATTTATAAACCGCTATCCCGACAACGAGTGCTGACAGCAGCAGTAAAAAACCATTAATTGCAAGTGTCATCATTTTATCGGCGGCCCTCTCTTTCTATCTTTAAAAAAATTTCTTAGCCCTGAACCAGGGCTATTCACCAGGGGCTTTTCAATCTCAGAAAAGGTGCTTGAACTGTATGCCTCCATCTCCTATCCTGATACCAGATTTTATTAGAGTGTTGCGAAGGTCTACTCCCTTATTCGCGTTTTTAAGATGGAAGAATTTTCCATCCCCGGTCTCTGCCCTGAGGATATTAGGCAATACATGCCATTGTATCTCCTTGATCTTGCCCTCTTTAGCCATAGCTATCATTTCATCCAGGTTTATTTCGTCTCCCCAGTTTATAACAGAAGAGCCGTGCGCATCACTGGACCCGATATCAGGTGCGCTCTCTTTTGAAGATTCTCCGCAGACGTTAAGGGTTAAAACAAGCTGTAACAGGATCAGGAAAAAGATATATCCGGAGATTTTAAATATCATACGGCAACCCATAGTAAAATAAACAGATATTAAGGGACCCTGGAATTGAATGAATAATTGGAGGGTATAGTAAAATCGGGGTAAGTGTCAATGAATTTAGTTTATCATGAAAAAGGGTAGGGCTCATTCACAATCTATCTATAGACAATCAATAACAGCACTACAGGTGCGGCATGTTAATAGCACTTTATATGCATCATCCTTTATCAGCCCCATCGGGGCGGCATTTTAGACACCATAATTACTATTTGATATTAAAAATTATATTTAGTATATCCATATACAAAACAAGATAGCTCAATCAAAACAAGGAGATTAAATTATGAAAATATTTTTTATCTTTTTACTTGCATGTGTATTGTCGGTTCTGGTTTCATGCACCAAATCAAACCCTGTATTGAACATTGAGGGCGGTCAAGTCGTTGGTGTTGAGACACCGACAAAGGGGGTTACAAGTTTTAAGGGGATTCCATTTGCTGCACCCCCGGTAGGTGAACTGCGATGGAAAGAACCTCAACCTGTTGTCCCCTGGCAGGGTGTGAAGGTGGCAGACAAATATGGTGATGCTGCCTCGCAGGTTACATGGGACCCTAATAGTTTTTACGGTAAGGAATGGCAGGCAAGCGGTTCTGTGCCCTTCACCGAAGACTGCCTCTATCTGAATGTCTGGACCCCCGCAGCAGGAGAGACTAATAAAAAATTGCCTGTTGCCATGTGGATACACGGGGGCGGTTATCGTGAGGGGTTTGCATTTGAACCTGAAATGGATGGCGGTGAATACTGGGCCTCAAAGGGTGTTATCCTGGTTTCTGTCACTTACCGTCTTGGTGTTATAGGATTTTTCTCACATCCGCTTTTAACGGCTGAGAGCCCGAATGGCGTTTCCGGAAATTACGGGGTCATGGACCAGGCTGCCGCATTGAAATGGATTCATAACAATATAGCACAGTTTGGCGGCGACCCTGACAACATCACCATTTTCGGTCAGAGTGCGGGCGCTGGCAGCGTTCAGACCCTGTGTGCCTCCCCGAAGTCAAGAGACCTGATCAAAAAGGCCATCAGCATGAGCGGCGGCGGGCTAGGGAACATGGGAATGGGAATGCGAATGATGTCTTTTGATGAGATCCAGAATGCAAACAAGGCAATGATGGACCATTTTAACAAGACCACACTCGAAGAGATGCGGGCGCTTTCATTTGATGAACTGACAAAAATGGCAAATGAAAACGGGCAAGGTACAGGAACACGGTTATTTTACGGCCCTGTTGTTGAAAACTATTTCTTAACAAAGAATTTCAATGATGCGGCGCTTGCAAATAAGATCCCCGATATCCCCTATATGTTCGGGTTTACCTCTAACGACCTCAGTGATATGACCGAGGCCATCGGGAAGTTCTGCGCCCTTCGCGCTGAAAAAAGTAAAAAACCGGCATATGCCTATCTATTTGCGCGTCAATTACCCGGTGATGAAAACGGTGCCTTCCACTCAGCGGATTTGTGGTATGTTTTTAATTCCTTCAAACACAGTTGGCGTCCTTTCACTGCCGGTGATAAAGAGTTAAGCGCCAAAATTGTGGAGTGCTGGACTAATTTTGTTAAGTTTGGCGACCCCAATGGTAAGGATGGCGGCATATGGACCCCATATACTCCTGATGCCCCTGAATTTATGGTATTTGATGCAGATGAAAACAAGGCCCTTTTAAAAATGACCAAGACCCCCGAATACAAGGGCAGTAAATTCGACTGGTTTGCGCCTCCCCCTGCCCCTGCACAAAAACAATAATATTTTAAAAAGGCCCGGAATCAATTTACCGGGCCTTTGCATCTCATATTGGCATTCAGGAGAGTTGTTGTTATGTTACGAAGAGTTGCCGTTCAAAATGGTATTCTTGAGGGGTTACCTGCCGCTGATCCGCGAATCACCTCCTTTAAAGGCATACCCTTTGCTGCGCCTCCGGTAGGTAAAAACCGCTGGAGAGCGCCACAGCCGGCTTCTAACTGGGACGGGGTTTTAAACGCGTACAAATTCGCACCTGTTTCAATGCAGCATATCCCTGGTGAGGACCCTGAGAATATCTATACCAGGGAATGGAATGTGGACACATCAATTGCAATGGATGAGGATTCACTGCATCTTAATGTATGGACACCCGCTAAAAACAGAGATGAGAAGCTGCCTGTGTTTGTCTGGTATTTTGGGGGTGCCCTCCATGAAGGCAACACCGCTGAGATGGAATTTGACGGGGAGCGTATTGCAAGGCGCGGGATAGTTGTTGTCACTGTAAACTACAGGCTGAATGTATTTGGCTTTCTCTGCCATCCGGAAATCACGGCAGAAAATCCTGATGCCCCTGCCAACTTCGGACATCTGGATCAGCAGGCAGGAACCCGCTGGGTGCAGCGCAATATTGCTGCCTTCGGAGGTGATCCAAACAACATCACCATCGGCGGACAGTCAGCAGGGGGTGTGAGTGTCATGGCACAGGTGACTTCACCTCAAAACGTGGGCCTGTTTCAGAAGGCTATTTGTGACAGCGGCCTGATATTTTCCGCCTATCCCGGAAATTTTATCATCCCGGACAAAAATCTATCGCGGGCAGAGCAGGAGGGTGTTGAATTCTTCAGATTTTTAGGCGTCTCTACTCTTAAGGAGGCACGCAGGCTGGACGCAGTATTCATCAGGGACAAGATGATAGAGTACAAGGCTATGTGGGGCACTGTGATAGACGGTAAATTCTGCTGCGGAAACCTTAATGAACTGTACATGACAAATAAATGCCAGCCGGTTCCCATGATGTTCGGTCATACAGCCACGGAATTTGCCAACAGACCAATGGTCAAAACGGTTAACGAGTTCATTGCCTTTGCAAAAGATACATATAAAGAAGATGCGGATGAGTTTCTTAAACTCTGTGCATCTCCAACAGACAGCGTTTCAGAGATGCTGCATAAAGCCACTGTCTGCCATATGGAACTGGGTATCAGATTACTGGGCAGGGCAAAGGCCCGGACAGGTGAAAAAACCCCGATGTATTACTGGGTATTCAATCCCTATATCCCCGGCTGGGATCATCCCGGGTCATTCCATTCTTCGGACCTCTGGTTCTTCTTCGAGACACTGGCCAAATGCTGGCGCCCCTTTACTGGCAAACATTATGACCTGGCATGTAAGATGTGCAACTACTGGTCTAACTTTATCCGGTCAGGCAACCCGAACGGTAAGGATGCAGATGGCAGCGACCTGCCGTTGTGGAAGCCCTTTACAGAAGATGATCCCAACAGGATATGGTTCTGTGACCATGTTTATCCCGATAATAAAGAGCCGGACGATCTGATGAAGTTTCTGATTAAAAAATACATACCTCTTGTTCCCAGCCACCCGGTGTATTGAATCTTGAACCTTGAATTTTGGATATTGAATTTTTCGTAGAAATTCCCCCTGTTTTTCCAATCTTGAATTTTAAATTTTGAATATTGAATTATTTTTAAAATAGGTTTAAAAATAACTATATATTTCCGGGTATAATGATTTACTGTCTTACAAGTTTTACCGTTTTATCTAAAATATTGAATTTTGAATCTTGAATATTGAATCAAGATTTTTACTAATAGTATTTTTGTCGTCATTCCCGCTTGCTCTGTTAAATTTCCCCAAGAGAACCCTATTTAATAGGGCTAGTCCGGGAATCCAGTTGTTTTTGATTTATGATTTTGAGGGTCTGTCAACTGTGTAGGCCCGATGCTTTTTAATGAACAATGATATATCAAAATAGGAGGAACGCTTATGAAAAAGAAAGAGAGTTTGACGATGAAACGCCGTGAGTTTCTTAAAGCA
>CAZCMD010000076.1:0-22131 GCA_964499695.1 uncultured Desulfatiglans sp. | reverse complement strand
GTTTATTCCACCCGTTTAACGAGCGAGTAGAACCTCGATATGCGACTTAAGCTTCATTATCCCCGTCGAACCCGTTTCGCCCCCTAAAAAAAGTTATGTGATATGTGAATAATAACCCGATTAAGCTATCGCCTAATCGGGAGCGAATTTACTGCATCAATTTACATAGAAATATTAAACATAAAACCTGGAATAGTCAATATTAACGTCTCTTCCTGACCTGATCCATCTCCCTTTTAAGCTCTTTCTCCTTAAGGGCGTGGCGTTTATCGTATAATTTTTTACCTTTTGCAAGCCCTATTTCTATTTTTGCCATGCTCTCCTTGAAATATACCTTTAAAGGTATGAGTGCATAACCCTTTTCCTTTGTCTTAGCTGTTAGCCTTCTTATCTCCTTTTTATGAAAAAGGAGTTTCCTTGTGCGCTTGGGGTCTATATTAAGATAGCGGGCATAGGGGTAGGGGGTTATGTGCATGTTATATAAAAACACTTCACCATTTTTTATCCTGGCGTAACCATCGACAAGATTTGCCCTGCCGTCCCTCAGTGATTTTACCTCTGGTCCAAGCAGCACCATGCCTGCCTCAAGGGCTTCATCTATAAAATAGTCATGGGATGCCTTTTTATTCTGACAAACAACTTTAATACTCATTATTATGCTTAACTCTATTAAAAATAATTATATCAATTGTAAATATCAATGTGTTGGTTTGAAACCGTTACCATTAATATCAGGCAGATAATCTTTTGTAATTTGCTGTATATATTTACGTACTTTCTCAGAAGTCTTAAGCTTAAGGATATTTTCAAGGTCCTTTTCCGCCTGTGCTTTTGAAAGTGATCTTATCAGTTTTTTAAGCTGAGGTATACCGGTAGCTGTGAGGCTCAGTTCATTTATGCCCATACCTAATAATATGGGTAAACAGAACGGGTCTCCGGCCATCTCTCCGCATAAAGAGACCTCTATGCCTGCATTATGTGCTGCCTTGACTATCTGCATTATCATCCTGATTACTGCAGGGTGATAGGGCTCGTACATATAGGCCACATTCTCATTGCTGCGGTCAATGGCAAGGGTATACTGGATAAGGTCATTTGTCCCGATGCTAAAGAAATCCGCACTTTCAGCAATTATATCGGCCAGAATAACCGCAGATGGTATCTCTATCATAGCGCCAACTTTTATATTTTTGTCATAGGAAATTTGTTCCTTTTCCAGTTCAGCCATCACCTGGACAAGTATATCTTTCGCATCCCAAAACTCCTGAACGCCTGATATCATGGGAAACATGATCCTGATATTCCCGTATACACTTGCCCTCAATATCGCCCTGAGCTGGCTCCTGAATATCTCCTTTTCCTTAAGGCAGAACCGTATTGCTCTGAGACCTAATGCGGGATTGGCCTCGTTTGAAGGTTTTTTATTAGGGAATATCTTGTCTCCGCCTATATCAAGGGTCCTTATTGTAACAGGAAAAGGTGTTACCTTTTCTGCGATCTCCCTGTAGTTCTGGAACAGTTCATTCTCAGTAGGAACGCCCTTGTTTCGTATATAGAGGAACTCTGTCCTGTAAAGACCTATACCCTCGGCACCGTTATCCTTTGCCGTTTCAAGCTCTTCGAGGAATTCAACATTGGCCTTTACAGCCATACGATAGCCGTCTGTTGTCTCTGACGGGAGGTGGCTTAATTGCAGGATACTTGAAATATAGTTTTTATAATAGAGTGCCTTTTCCTGATACATGATAATAAGGTCATCATCAGGATTAATAACTATTTCACCCTTGTATCCGTCAACGATAAGCAGGTTGCCATCCTCAATGCTGCCGGTAGCCTTTTCAAGCCCAAGCACCGCAGGTATTTTAAGTGCCTGCGCCATAATTGCGGTATGAGAGGTCTTACCGCCAACATCTGTGATAAAGCCCATTACCATGGAGGTATTGATTTCACTGGTGTCTGCCGGTGTAAGATCATGGGCAACTATTATTACCTTTTCATTGATGTTTGAAAGGCTTTCCTGCTTTTTACCAGCCAGATTTCTGAGTATCCGCTCAACAACATTCTCAACATCATTAATGCGGTCTCTGATATATTCGAAGTCAACCTGGTCAAAGAGCTGGCGTATCTTCTGTACCGATTTTTTTAATGCCCATTCTGCATTAATCCTTTCTTCAAGGATTATATTGATTGTGGCACCTGATATCATGTTGTCGTCCACAATCATCAGGTGGGTGTCCAGGATAAATGAGTGTTCTTTTATACTGTCGGGTATCCGGCTCTTAAGGGCCAATAGCTGCTCTTTTGTTACCTCAAGGGCATTATTTAACCGTTCAACCTCCCTGTTGATTTCGTTTTCATTAATGAGGTATTGATAGATGATCTTCTGCTTTGAACGGTCTACAAGCCGGGCCTTTCCTATTACGATACCGGGAGATACCGCAATACCGGTTAACCTGTTGTTTTCTGCTGTTACCTGTTCTGTCATCTTCCTTCACCAAATTTGTTTTCAAAAAGCCTGCTTAACTCCTCAAGTAACTCAAGAGAGTCCTCACCATCTGCCTTTGCATCAATTTCAGTGCCTTTTGAACCCGAAAGGGTAAGAATAGAAAGGATATTTGAACCATCCACCTCTCCATAACCATTTTTGATGAAAAACAGTCTGGATTTATATTTCCGGGACAGTTCAACTATTTTTGCAGCAGCCCGTCCATGAAGACCAAGGTCATTCTGGATTAAAAGTGTCTTTTTATGCTCCATTAACCGGTTTTATGAGTAATAGATTTAATGAATTAATTCAAGCTGATACAAAAACCATTTACACAGGCTTTATGCCCAGTCCAAATGGTTTTTATATTCTATAAAAAAAGATTTGTCCATATGTATAACAGGATTAATTCAAAATAAATTTATGGAAAATCAGTTTTTTTCCATTTTACGTTTAAGAATAAGTACCTCCCTGTAGGCTGACCTGAACCTTATGTTATGGTTTTTTGCCACTATTTCTGCAATGTCTTTAATGCTTGTATCTTCCATCAGCATTGTTTTTATGGTTTCTTCCATCTGTTCCGGGATATCTTCCTCTTCAATACACTTTTCCTTGCCTTCAACAATTATTGTATATTCACCTCTTGGCTCCCTGTCAGACAGGTTTGATAATATTTCTGCCACACTGCCGCGTATGATCTCCTCATGGCTCTTTGTCAATTCCCTGATAATAGCAATCTTTCTATTGCCAAAAACCTCATAAAGAAGTTCAAGAAACTGAATGACACGGTGAGGGGCCTCATAAAAGATAATTGTCCTCTTTTCTGCGGCCAGCTCCTGTAACTCCTTTTTTCTCTTTCCTGATTTATTACTGAGAAACCCTGCAAAGAGAAAATTATCTATCTTCAGTCCGCAGACAGTAAGTGCTGCTATTGCCGCGCATGCGCCTGGAATTGGTGTAACGCAGATCCCGTTTTCGCAGGCCATTTTGATCAGCAACCCACCAGGGTCAGATATCCCGGGGGTGCCGGCACAGGTAACAAGCGCGATATCCTCGCCCCTTTTCAGCCTTTCAATCAGTACAGGCCCGCTTGTTTTATGGTTATGCTGATTATAATTTGTTAATCTTGTGCCTATTTCATAGTGGCTGCACAGTTTCTTTGTATGGGTAGTGTTCTCTGCTGCAATAAGGTTAACCATTTTCAGGATTTTTATTGCCCGGAGTGTTATGTCCTCAAGATTACCGATCGGTGTTGAAACAACATACAGGGTGCCAGTATCTTTTGTGTCTGTTTGTTGATTATTCATTTTGGTCAGTCATTTTAAAGGTGTTAAATTAGTAAGTAAGCTCAAATGCATCCTGTATGACCTCTATTTCCGGTACATCATTATTAATGCATACTGCTACGACATCAAACCTGGAGCGTATATCAGGACAATTATTCTCCTTCATATAATAGAGGGCGGCCTTTGATATCTGCCTTTTTTTTCTTAAGTCTACTGCCTCTTTTGCATAACCGATATCCCTGCCTTTTCGGGTCTTGATCTCAATAAAGACAAGGCAGTCTTTATGCCTTGCTATCATGTCGATTTCACCCAAGGGGCACCTGTAATTTCTTTCAAGACATTTATAGCCTAACTTTTTTACCTTTTTGAAGGCTATCTCTTCCCCTTCTTTTCCGAGTTCGATGCGTTCTTTTGTCATCAGTATACACCCTTGAATGTCATCCTGTGAAAAGGGGATGGGCCATATTTTTTAATGGCATCCATATGCTGTTTGGTGCCGTATCCCTTGTTCTGTAAAAATCCATACTCAGGATAGTATCTGTCATAGACACACATTATCCTGTCCCTGTATACCTTTGCAATGATTGAGGCAGCAGAAATGCTGTGACTGAGCTGATCACCTTTTATAAGACATTTCTGGGGTAGAGGGCTATTGATTTTAAAGATTCCGTCAATGAGGAGATAATCAGGAACGATATCAAGGTGATCCACTGCAATCTTCATGGATTCAAGGGATGCAGTGAGGATGTTATGCTGATCAATATAGGATCGGGAAACAACACCAATGCCCACTGCAAAGGCATATTTATTTATTTCTACAAAGGCCCTCTCTCTTGCCTTTTCAGACATTTTTTTTGAGTCTTTTACTCCGGGGAGGATAAGCCCTTTCGGCAGGATAACTGCTGCTGAAACTACCGGGCCAGCAAGGGGCCCTCTTCCTGCCTCGTCAATACCGGCAACCATATTATACCCTTCTTTATGGGCTGCTGATTCATGGTATAATGGATCAGCAGCCTTTAAATCGCCTGTATCTTTAAAAAGAGGAAGGTTATTGCTGGCCTTGACCAATTTGTGCCGGTATTTACTACCTTTTTTCTTTAATGCGGGCAGCCTTCCCCTTGAGTTTTCTCATATAGTAGAGCTTGCCTCTTCTGACCTTGCCCTTGGTGATGACTTCAATCTTATCGATTGTCGGTGAATGAAGGGGAAATATTCTTTCTACGCCAACGCCATAGGATACCTTTCTTACTGTAAAAGAGGCTCCTGTCGTTCCCCTTCTTTTGCGGATTACAAAACCCTGAAAGACCTGTATCCTTTCCTTGTCACCTTCCTTTATCCTGGCATGTACCTTTATTGTGTCACCAGCCTGAAAGTCAGGTATATCTACCCTCATCTGTTCTTTTTCAATGTGTTCAATAACGCTAGACATTATCTCCTCCTGATGTTCAGTGATTTTACTCTCACTGATAAACTTATAAAATATTTCCCTGAAAGAGAAAAAATAGTTTATGTATATTCTCCAAGCAGACGGTCAATAATGATTCCGGCTGCGGCCCTGACAGGCAGATGGTTATATTTACCTCTTCCTACAATTTCCTTCAGGACATAATCGACACTATCAATTACATCACTGTGAAGCCCCCATGCAGTACCGAATAGCAGTACTACAACCTTATTACTGTCAATTACCTCTTTTGCCTTGCCGAAGGAGATGGAGTCTTTCACCGCTGAAGCACATGTCGCGATGATAACAGGCCTTTCTCCCTCGATTTCCATTATCTTATCAACAGCTTCCTCTATTGAAGCGGATATCTCTAATACCTCAATTGCCTCTTTCCTGTCAACATTATAACTGGCCCCGAAACCTGATTTCCAGTGATTTATCAGGTCCGTAACAAATTCCTGCTGATCAGATAGGGGGGTAATAACAAAAAATCTTTTTATTCCATATGTCCTGGAGATCCTCGATAAATCGTGAAGGTCAAGATTTGTAACAGCCGAGGTGATCTTTTCCCTGTTTTTGTTATATACCGGGTAATGTACCAGTCCTGTATAGATCCTCATTTTATTAAAATAACTAGCCTCAAATCTGTTAATTATTGAAAATCATCCCTTCAGTTTTGATAAATATTTTTTATCTTCTTCCGTGAGCAAGGCCTTATCAAGGAGATCCGGTCTTTTAGTATAGGTACGTTTCAGAGACTGCTCTCTCCTCCACTTTCTGATCTTTTCATGATCCCCGGAGGTCAGGATTTCAGGTACCTCTTCACCGTTATATACCCTTGGCCTGGTATATTGAGGGTGCTCAAGAAGACCTCCTTCAAATGAATCCTCCTTGTTGGAATTTTCACACCCTAAGACACCCGGTATGAGTCTTGATACCGCATCAAGCACTATCAGGGCGCCCAGTTCCCCTCCGCTCAGGATATAATCTCCGATAGAGAGTTCCATATCTACATTCCGGGTAATAACCCGTTCGTCTACACCTTCATACCTGCCACTGATCAAGGTCACCTGCTCATATTTTGCAAGGTCCCACGCCAGAGGCTGATCAAATTTTTTACCCTGCGGAGAGAGCAGGATAGTAATGGAGTTTGCTGTATGATCCAGGGATTTCAGTGCCCTGTCTATTGGCCCTGCCATCATGACCATACCGCTTCCCCCGCCAAAGGGTCTGTCATCAGTGATTTTATGCTTTCCCCTGGCAAATTCGCGAATATCGATCACATTTACCTTTAGAACACCCTTTTTTATTGAACGCCCAAGGACGCCTTCTTCCATAAAAGGTAAAATCAGACCTGGAAACAGAGTTAGGATATTAAACTTCATTTAGTTCAAGCAACCCATCAATAGCTCGAATAATCATCTCCCCTTTATTCAGGTCTATCTTTTCAATTACATCATGTATGGCAGGGATAAGAAATTCGGAGTCATCCTGTCTAACAACGTAAACATCATTGCTTCCGGTGGGTAAAATTTCTTTGATATCGCCCAAATATCTTCCTGAATCCAGATAGACCTTCATGTTGATGAGTTCGAACCAGTAATATTCATCATCACTCTTCTTCACAAGGAGTTTTTTATCAACCAGGATATCTGAGCCCCTCAGTCTATTGGCATCTTCAAATGTCTCTACCCCTTTAACCCGCATCAGAAAGGCGTTTTTATGTGGACTCACATCAAGAACCGTGTATTTAAGCGGTTCTTGATGTTCCAGTTTGAAAAAAACCGTATCTGAATAAAGAAAAGACTCTATTGTCCGGGCATAGGACCAGATACTTAAAAGTCCTTTCACCCCGTGAGGCTTTAATACTTTTCCGACAGGGAGTAGTGTTTCAGAGGAGACCTTGTTACTACTCAATTATTTCCAGCACAGATCTCTTCTTGAGTTTTGTTGAAGATGCGCTGAGAATTGTTCTCATTGCGCGTGCTGTTCTTCCCTGTTTGCCAATCACCTTGCCAAGGTCTTCTTTTGCAACTTTAAGCTCAATTACAGAGGTCTGTTCACCCTCTATCTCGGTTACGATTACTTCTTCGGGTTTATCAACCAATGCCTTTGAAATATACTCGATCAAGTTCTTCATCTCCATAAAGTGACCTCCTTGGATTCAACAGAACATCAAGTCAGTTTGTAGTTGCTGTAACCTTAAATCCCTCTTTTTTTAAAATCGCCTTGACAGTTTCTGAAGCTGATGCACCATTTTCAAGCCATTTGCTTACCTTTTCCCGATCAAGATTTATCTCTGCCGGATCTTTCTTCGGATTATAATATCCTAGAATATCAAGGAATCTGCCATCTCTTGGCGCTTCAGAATCAGCTGCCACAACCCTGTAAAACGGTTTCTTTTTGGAACCTTTTCTTGTTAATCTAATTCTAACAGCCATTTTTTTAGCTATCACCCCCTACATATAAAAAATTAAAAACAAAAGCAATCAACCGAATATTCCCGGTAGATTTGCAAACCCTTTACTCGTTATTCTTTCCATCATCTTTTTCATTTCTGCAAAATTTTTAAGAAGACGGTTTACATCCTGCACATTTGTCCCGCTGCCAACGGCAATCCTTTTTCTCCTGCTGCCATCTATTATCTTGTAGTTTGCCCTTTCCTTTAATGTCATTGAACTGATTATTGCCTCTACCTTAACCAGTTCTCTCTCATCCGGTTTCAGATTCTTGAGCTGCTTTATCTGCCCCATGCCGGGTATCATACCAAGAATCTGCTCAAGGGGACCAAGTTTTTTTATCTGTGAAAGCTGTTTTTTAAAATCCTCCAGATCGAATTTCTTCTTTCTTAACTTCTTTTCAAGAAGCATTGCCTCTTTCTGGTCGAATTCTTCCTGGGCCTTTTCAATCAGAGAGAGCACATCGCCCATGCCCAGGATCCTTGATGCCATCCTGTCAGGGTAAAATGGCTCAAGCGCATCAAGTTTCTCGCCCACACCGATAAATTTTACAGGCTTTCCGGTTACTGCCTTAATCGAAAGGGCAGCGCCTCCTCTTGCATCACCTTCCATCTTCGTAAGGATTATGCCTGTAAAGCCAAGTGTCCGGTTAAACTCTCCGGCAACATTCACAGCATCCTGCCCTGTCATTGCATCTGCAACAAACAGTATTTCTGTCGGACGCACCTTTTCTTTGATAGAAACAAGTTCATTCATAAGGACTTCATCTATGTGAAGCCTTCCTGCTGTATCAATAATCAGTACATCAGAACTGTTTCTCCCTGCCTGTGACAGGGCGTTTATACATATATCAACAGGCCCCAGTTCTTTTTCCGAAGAATAGACCGGGATATTAAGTTGAGCCCCCAGTTTTTTTAACTGGTCTATAGCAGCCGGTCTGTATACATCAGCCGGCACTAAAAAAGGATTTCTCCCCTGTTTTCTCAAATGAAGGGCCAATTTTCCGCAGGTTGTTGTTTTTCCAGAGCCCTGCAGTCCGACCAGCATTATAACAAAAGGAGTCCTTCCTGTAAGCAGAAGCTCCTGCCTCACACCTCCCATAAGCCCGGCAAGTTCCTGGTTGACAATCTTAATAACCTGCTGTCCCGGTGTGAGACTGTCAAGCACCTCCTTGCCTATGGCACGATCATGTATACTATTAATAAGGTCTTTAACTACTTTATAATTAACATCAGCTTCAAGGAGCGCGAGTCTTACCTCTTTTAAGGCATCCTGGATATTGCTTTCATTCAGTCTGCCATGCCCCCTTACCTTCTTGAAAATCAGATTCAGTTTATCAGATAAATTATCAAACATAATATTGTTAAAAGACTAAAATAGTAAATCGCTAGAATTAAGGGTAAAAAGGTGTTTTGTCAATAAAAAAATCAGTTATTTTGTTAAAAGGGCAATTAAGTAAAATTGTTTTTCTATATTTTTTTATAATATAACATACTTTAGAAAATATATGAAACAATTATTTATCAGGTTCCTTTAATTAAACTTTTCTTATACTTTCAAATGCTTTGTTTGGGTGACTTTTAATAGTATTTCTGTTAATAGCGTGTTGTTGTTGAATATATAGCTATACCGAATTTTTTTTTATTCCATAAAACATTCATCGAGGGTTTATGAAAGAAGATATTATTCAGGAAATTGAACATCTGAGTGAACAGATCAAATATCATAATCACCGCTATCATGTTCTTGATAATCCTGAAATAACCGATTCTGAATATGACAAGTTATTCAGCAGGTTACAGCTTCTGGAAAGGGAAAACCCTGAACTAATAAACCCTGACTCACCTACTCAAAAAGTTGGTGCGACGCCATTAAAAACATTTGATGCGGTAAGACATAATCAGCCTATGCTCAGTCTTGAAAATGCATTCAACGATGAAGAGGTAAGGGAATTTGATGCCAGGTTGAGAAGGTTAAACAGTAACAATTCTTCCATTGAGTATGTTGTGGAACCCAAGATGGATGGTCTTGCCATCGAGCTGGTATATAAAGATGGCAAACTATTTGTGGCATCAACAAGGGGCGACGGATATACCGGTGAAAATGTGACTGCAAATATTAAAACCATATCCACTGTTCCTCAAAACCTTGTAAACAGTTCCGGCAAGGATGATACTCCCCGATTACTGGAGGTAAGAGGGGAGGTATATATGGAGAAAAAGGATTTTGAGGCGTTAAACAGGGCAAGATTATCAGAGGAGCTTACACTGTTTGCGAATCCAAGGAATGCGGCAGCCGGTTCATTAAGGCAGCTTGACCCTGAAGTAACAAAAAAACGCAATCTTAACATGTTCTGTTACGGAACAGGTATTGTTAACGATTATAAGGTAGATACATATTATGAGGTTATGCTTTTTTTAAATGGATTAGGATTACGGGTCAACAGGGAGCATATGAAGATCTGCTCCAGTATTGATGAGGTAATTGAGCAATGCCACTATCTTGAAATTAACAGAGATGAATTCCCCTTTGAGATAGATGGTGCTGTTATAAAGGTTAATAATCTCAAATTACAGGATAAATTTGGCATTAAAACAAGATCGCCAAGGTGGGCCTTGGCCCGCAAGTTTAAACCGGTCCAGGTGATGACCAAAATAAAAAATATTGAGGTTCAGGTAGGGAGGACAGGGGCACTTACGCCTGTTGCACTGCTTGATCCTGTGGAGGTTGGCGGGGTTACTGTAAAAAGGGCAACGCTTCACAACCGGGAGGAGATAGAAAAAAAGGATATCAGGATTTTTGACACGGTCATAATCCAGAGGGCAGGGGATGTAATACCTGAGGTTGTTGAATCGATAAAGTCAAAAAGAACCGGAGAGGAAAGAGAATTTATTTTTCCTGATAAATGCCCGGTCTGTGGCAGTGCTGTTCTGAAAAAGGAGAATGAGGTTGTAATCAGGTGTCCTAACAAAAAATGTCCTGCACAGATGAATGCAGGTTTAAAGCATTTTGTATCAAAAGGGGCAATGGATATAGACGGGCTCGGTGAAAAAATAATAACCCAGTTGATTGACAGGGGTTTTATAAGTCAGGGGGTGGATATCTACAGGCTTACCATGGAAAAGCTGCTTCAACTGGATAAGATAGAAGAAAAGTCGGCGAACAATATCCTTGCTGCCATTTCAAAAAGTAAGAAGACGACACTGGCGAAATTTATATATGCACTCGGCATAAGGCATGTCGGGGAACATATTGCATCGCTTATTGCAGAACATTTCAGGACGATTGATGCAATAACAGAGGCAGATGAAGATGTTCTTCTCTCCATAAAAGAGGTAGGCCCACAGATAGCCGAAAGCATAGTCTCATATTTTTCAGATGAGGCAAATATATCTCATATAGATAGCCTTATAAATGAGGGTATACAATTTGAGGGAACTTTATATAATGGTAAGTCGCCTGTCGCAGGAAAGACAATCGTTGTTACCGGGACATTAAACCGGATGAAACGTGATGAGATCAAGGATTTTATAATAAGAAACGGCGGAAGGGTTGCATCTTCGGTCGGTAAGGGTACAGATATGCTTCTTGCAGGAGATGACCCAGGGTCAAAGCTGGATAAGGCAAGGGAACTGGGCATACAGATAATCGATGAAGCGGGTTTTTTCAACATGTTTTCATAGAGATCTCATGGGGAAATGAATGAAAAGTTGAGGAAGGGTTTTAAATGCAGAATATGAGGGTGCATCTTATTGTAAAGGGGAGGGTTCAGGGGGTCTGGTTCAGGGAATCAACCAGGCTGATGGCAGAAGAACTGATGATAAAAGGGTGGGTGAAAAACAGGTCTGACGGGACAGTTGAAATAACAGCTGAAGGCATGGAACCAAATATAAAAAGATTTGTCGAATGGTGTCATGGAGGCCCGCCTCAGGCGGTTGTGAGTTCCGTAACAGAGGCTGCTCAGGAATTCAGAGGCGAATTTGATTCGTTTAATATTGTGTTTTAGTATTTAAACTGTTAATCACTCACACTCACAGGCAAGATTTATTAAAGATATGCTGCCGGTTTCCTTTAAGTACCTGTGAAGCGATTAAAACCGGTAATGTTTAATTTGATCTACACTTGAATTAAGTACGGAGGTAATAACACATATGAAGGCAGGTATTTTAAGGTATCTATTAATTCTCTCCATTCCGGTACTTCTGGTCTTTACATCCGGCTGCGGTGGCGCAGCAAGCGATGTTTATTATGTTGGCGGTGAAACAGTAAAATCAATAAAAAGGTTGGTTACCCCTGATGCCAAGCCGGTATTAAAGAAGAAGATACTTATAACGCCGGTTATAAATAATTCAGGGATAGACAATTTACAGATTGATCAAATCATGCGGGATTGCGTTTCATATATCTCCGAAGATAAGTACCTTGTTGTTAGCACCCTGCAAAAGTATGAAAATCAGGATCAGGCATTTCTTACTAAACCATATGGGGCAATACTTAACCCTGCTTATGTGAAAAAATCAGGCGCTTCCGGTATTAATATCTTATTGGCCTGTATTATCCAGCCGGTTGAGGTGACAAAGGCAAGAAAAGGCATATGGCCCTATAGAAAGGATACCCATAAAATTACCCTCACTGTAAGTATAAATGCGGTAGACACGGTGAATGGCACCCTTGTTGTTTACGAGGATGAAACCATAGATTTTAAGTACGGATTATTAAATACGGGTGAAAACGACAAATGGATTCCTGATGGCAATCTTCTTCAGAACAAAATATCGGATATGACCGAGGAACTATGTTCAAGGGCACTTGACATACTAAGAAAGGTTCCATGGCAGAGCGAGCCGGTAGTTGAAGGTGATAATTATGTAATCAGGTCAGGCAAAGATGTAGGCATGAATGAAAACACGGTTTTTGAGCTGTTTAAAAAGGGTGAGTCTACCAAGTCCGGAGCCGGCGAGCAGTATTTACTTTTAGGTGAAAAAATAGGTGAAACCAATGTCAGGTCAGTGGCTGAAAACAGTGCAATCCTGAACATCAATGCAGGGCAAAGCGAGGTATCTTTTATCAGGGTAAAGCAACCTGGAGACTGATATATTTTTTGTAATATTGATCAGGCCATGGAAAGCATCTCTTTTGCATGAGCTATGGCCTGATCAGTAACTTTTTTCCCGCCCATTAATCTCGCTATTTCATGTATCCGTTCATCATTACCCAGTTCTGAAATAAGGGTTTGTGTACGCCCCTCTTTAATGCCTTTTTTAACGAGAAAATGGTTTTTTCCTTTGCTGGCTATCTGTGGAAGGTGTGTTATACAGATTATCTGGTGATATTGAGAAAGCTCATTTATCTTTTCCCCGACCTTTTCTGCTGTAGCACCTGCAATCCCGGCATCCACTTCATCAAAAATGATGGTCTCCACAGAGGTCTTTCGTGCAAGGATGGTTTTCATTGCGAGCATGATCCTTGATAGTTCTCCGCCTGATGCTATTTTTGAAAGGGGTTTCAGATCCTCTCCGATATTGGTGGAGATCATGAATTCCACCCTGTCATAACCTTCAGGGCCTATCATGTTCAATAAAACTGATTTTGCATTTCCGCCGGCAGTAAGCTTGTCATTAAATTCCACCTTAAATCTCGTGCCCGCCATCTCAAGCAGATTGAGTTCAAGCTCAACCGCCTTTTCCATTTCCTTTGCGGTCTTTTTTCTCTCCTTTGATAGTTTATCAGCCTCTGTTAACAGGCTTTCAGTAACTTGCTCAAGTTGTTTTCTGCACTCTTTAAGCTCATTTTCCAGCTGATCTGTATCATTTATCTGCTGATTAAGCCTCTCCCTGTAGCTGAATACATCCGTGAGTTCACGGCCATACTTTCTTTTAAGCCCGTTTATAAGCTGAAGCCTCTCTTCAACCTTTTCAAGCCTTTCAGGGTCCATATGCACACTCTCTTTAAGGTCTCCGAGCCTGAAAGATACATCTTCAAGTTCAGCCTTTATTGATTCAAGGGCATCAGCAAGATCAGAGAGCCTGTTGTCATAAACAGAACCGGTTCTGATATCCTTAAGACATAACGATATTTCAGCCAGGATAGAGTCTTCTTTTTCATATATCCTGTAATATGAACCGGTCATTGCCTCCCTGATCTGTTCTGAATTTTTCAATCTTTTTCTTTCTTCATCCAGTTCTTTATCTTCATTCGCACTGATTTCTGCGCTGTCGATTTCCTTTATCTGGAAAGAGGAGAGTTCCTGTTTATCACGAAGGGTTTTTATCTCTGATTCAAGATGCCTGATCTTTTTCTTGTGATTTTCATAATTCAAAAATAATTCAGTGAGGCTGTTTCTCCTGTCGCTCAGGTTGCCGAGATCATCAAGAAGAAAGAGATGATTATCAGGCCTGAGCAGTATCTGATGTTCATGCTGACCTGAAATGCTTATTATCATCATACCTATGGCTGACAGGGCCTGAAGGCTTGTTATGGAATTATTGACTGTTATCCTGTTTTTGCCTTCCCTGGATATTGTCCTTTTGATAATGATTTCACCATTAAAGGGGATATTGTTTTCAGACATAAACCTTGAAAGGAGGCTGTTTTCAGGCTGATAAAAAAGTGCCTCAACCCTTGCCTCTGAGGCGCCGCTTCTTATAAGGTCAATTGATGCCCTTCCGCCCAGGATCAGATTGACCGCATTTATTATTATGGATTTTCCGGCCCCTGTTTCACCTGAAAGGATATTGAGTCCTGCTCTGAACTCTATTTCGAGGTGACTTATTATGGCAAAATCAGAGATGATAAGTTGAGATAGCATATAGCATAGCCTGTTATATCTGCTCCCAGGTTACCCTCAGGACCTCTTCATATGTTGTTGTACCATCAAGCAGTTTTTTTATCGCATTTTCTCTCAAGGTTATCATGCCCTCTTTTCTTGCCAGATCCCTTACCTTTGCTATATCGGTTTCAGGGGTGATCAGGCCCTGTATCCCTTCTGTTACAGGGAGCACCTCATGGATAGCGCACCGGCCAAGATAACCTGTATTCCGGCACCTGTTACACCCCTTCCCTCTGCTGAGTTGTATGATCCCGTCATGCGCTATTTCAAGGCCCAGTGAGCGGAGTTCATCAGCCTTCATCTCAAACGTTTCCTTGCAGTGGGGGCATATCTTTTTAACCAGCCTCTGGGCCACAATACCGGCCAGGGTGGCCTTCATAAGAAATGCCGGTATGCCCAGGTCAAGCATACGTGTTATGGATGATGGCGCATCGTTTGTATGAAGTGTGGAAAGAACCAGATGACCGGTAAGTGATGCCTGGATAGCATTTTGGGCGGTCTCAAGGTCCCTCATTTCACCGATCATTATTATATCCGGGTCCTGTCGCAGGATGTTTCGTAAGATAGAGGCAAAGGTTACCCCTACTGATGGCTGAACTGCTATCTGGTTAAAATCTTCATAAACCATTTCAATAGGATCTTCCACAGTAGTGATATTGATATCAGGTGAAGAAAGGTATCTTAATGTAGAATACAGGGTGGTTGATTTACCGCTTCCGGTCGGGCCGCATACAAGAATAATACCGTGGGGAAGATTGATAAACTGCTGGTAACGGATAAGATCCATTGCAGTAAAACCGAGTTTTTCAAGGTCCTGGAGCAGTATATCAGGGTCAAGCACCCTCATTACCATCTTTTCGCCAAATGCCACAGGTATAGAAGATACCCTTATTTCAGACTCAACACCCTGTCTCTCAAGTTTAATACGGCCATCCTGCGGACGTCTTTTTTCTGCCATATCAAGCCTTGCAATGGTCTTTATACGGCTTGTTATTGCGGGATGAACATTTTTGGGGAGCTCGTAAACAGTATGAAGTGCGCCGTCAATCCTGAGTCTTACTATACTCTTGTTACGTTTGGGTTCAATATGGATATCGCTTGCCCTCTGGTCAAACGCATAACTGAAAAGGTGATCAACTGCATTTACTATATGCTGATCATCGGAAAGGAGTTCTTCGGATGACCTCAGCCTTACAAACTGCTCAAGGTTACCAAGATCAATTGAAGGACCTGCGAACTGGTTTTCAGCGGCAGATATTGAACGCTTGAACCCGTAAAATTCACCGATAAGTTTAATAATATCGGTTTTTGTGCTCATCACAGGCCTTACCTTCATATGTGTTACCTGTGAGATATCGTTCATTGCCTCGGCATTAAACGGGTATGGCGTTGCTATGGTTATCTGGTCTTCCTTTACCTCAACGGGGATAACAAGATGTTTCATGGCAAAGGTATGGGGCAGTGTCTTTGTTATGAGGTTGAGGTCAAGTTTTAAAGGGTCGATCTTTTTATAGGGGACCTTCCAGACCTTTGCCAGTACCTGAAATATAGTCTCCTCATCAAGAACCTTTGTCTTGTCATCACACCTCTCCAGCTCAAGTGATGTGATAATGTCGATAATATTGACAGGGGTTATTGTTTTCAGCTTTGAACCGGAGGATGCATGCCTCAACGTCCTGATCTGTTCAAGCTTGGATTTTATCTGGTTTTTTTTGACAAGTATCTGTTTGCTCTGTTCTTTTGTTAAAAAACCTGTTGTTAGCAGGATCTGACAGATATTATCATCACTGAAGCTGTTATTTATTTTACTGCTCATAGTTTATGAAAAGATAAATTTAATAATGTCAATTTAATAAAAGAAGGCTAATTATTCATTTCAGGGAGTTTATATTTTAAGAACAGGTATTGCAATGGTTTTTTATTCAACCCTGTCATCATAGGGAAAAAAAATACTGTAAAAAAGATTTACAATCGATAATTATTTGAACATTAATCTTAGTCCTGCAATTAATAATGCTAAATTCTATGTTAAAAAAGATGTTATAAATCAATATGATAGCGACGATTAATTTCTCTGATGCCCCTATTGTCATGGCATTGTTTTTGCTTGGAAACATTTGTCTTACCTTTTTATAGAATCATTTTTACAGAACTGAGTCAAAATAACCGGATTCAAGGCAATCATCATGAAGGCTGATGCAGTAAAAAGAGATGCCGGCTTTTCACTTATTGAGCTCTTAATAGCAATAGGGCTTGGTATAATTATACTTGCCGTTATTTTCAGTACCTTCAAATCCCAGCAGGACTCCTATATTTTACAGGGCCAGGTTTCAATGGCACAGCAGAATCTAAGGGCAGCCCTTTATATGGTCACAAGCGACATACAGATGGCAGGGTACTATACTAGTTTTGTCGATGAGAAATATTCCTCGGACTGGGATGATAACCCGAAGACATCCGATGTTCCAATCATGCCGCTCATTTATCTGATAAATAATGCAAAGGGTATACCGGATGTAAAGGAGGGAACAGATATCCTTGTAATAGTTAAGGCCGGTGACAAATTCAGGCGACTTGTTGCCGGAGAAAAGGGCAATCCGGGTGATTCGATATCAGCAGCCCTTTTACTGACCGACTGGGAAAAAAAAGGAAAGATAAAAGATGCAAGAGACCTGGATGGCGATGGCGATATTGACTTAAAATATTATGCAGGCGCAGGCCACACAAAGTATGGGATTCTTGTTAAAGAGGACTTAAGACGTGCAGAGGTTTTTGAAGTAGGCCCGGATAATGATTTTATATTCAGGTCAGGCCTTGTTGAAACATACGGTGCGGGTGACAGCATCTATAAGCTTGATGTTATCATGTATCTGATAGATAACTCCGATCCAAAGCACCCCTGTCTCAGCAGGAGAAATATAGGGACGGATAACAGTTTTTCTGTAATAGCGGAAGATATGGATAGTCTGCAATTCGAGTTTATACTGCGTGATGGTTCCGTAACAGACAATCTTGATAAAAGTAACAATATTCCCCTTATCCGTTCGATTAAGACATATCTTATTGCGCGATCAGAGACCCCTGTTAAAGGATACACTGACCCTGGCACATATGATATGGGGGCCGCGGGCATTTATAAACCTGCTGACAGTCATGTGAGAAGGCTCCTTTCATCAACAGTAAAGACAAGAAATATTGGTGGCTTATAACCTGGATTCAAACTCCATGCAGATTAAAGGAGGTAAGATGGGTCTCAGACAAAAAAGTTTAAAGGCGGTTTGCCAGATGGGCTTTACTGTAATTGAGGTGATGATAGCAATAACCATCCTTTCCATTGGCCTTTTAGGGATTGCATCAATGCAGATCAATGCAATAAGGGGCAACAGCCTGAGTGACAATATCACATGCGCCCTGGCACTTGCAGAGGATAAAATGGAAGAGCTGATGGGGCGTGATTATTCTGATCCTGCGCTTGAGGATATTGTCATTAAAAATAATGACGACCTCACCAATATTGCAAGGGAGTGGATTGATAAACAGGAACCGCTTATTGATGAGGCAGGTAAATTGGATGCTGGCCATTTCAGGAGGGTCTGGAATATAGCAGACGATACGCCCATTGAAAGTAATAAGACAGTCACTGTAATTGTTCTGTGGGACAATGATAAGCACCAGGTATCTCTTACATCTGTAAAAAGAAAATGACTTTATATGGAGATAAAAATGAAAATCATGCAGGAGGCAGGCAATATAACTGTGGTTGCACTTATGATCCTGGTAATCCTTACACTCATAGGCATATCCGCAGGCAGGACATCAAATACGGATGTCATTGCAGCACGCAATCTTATCCCTCATAAACAGGATTTCTATATTGCCGAGGCAGGGCAGAATATGGAGGCTATAAAGATAGGCAAGGGTGAATATCCTGTTATTGATTCAGATACCCCGGGGCTTGTAATTAAAGAATCAACAGAAGAGGTTATCCCGGGTAATTCATGTGGTTATATGGTGACATATAAAGGTCACTTCGTTCCGCCAAAGGGCTATTCCGCCCTGCATTTTAACAGACATGATTATGAAGTGCTGACCAAAAGCGGTAAAAAGGCAAGTAACGATGTGAAAATAAAGGCAAGATATTATTCTATAGGGCCCAAATTGAAGTAGGCCGTGACTCTATTGTATTAGAGGTAAAAGATGATAATAAAAAAGATAAGGTCGATAGTGATTATAATATCTGTATCTGTTTTATATGCCTTAAGCCTGTATACCTTCACTTCAGCTCAGGCACCAGAGAAACAAATTGCCTTCATGAGTGATATACAAGCCTATGCCTCTGATCTGCCATTAAGCGACTCATTCAAAGGGCTGTATAAAAAGGGCATATCGTATGCTGCGCCTGTGATCGCTCCTGATGAAAATAATCAAGCCCAGAGCGGGGATAAAATATATATGGTCTTTTTCGAACCGGTAGAAAAGGGGGGCTGGAGAGGTAATCTCAAAAAATACGGGCTCTCATATATTGAGAGAAAGGAGTGTACCGGGAGGGATAACCCTGAATGGGTGGTGGTGGATAAGAATGGCGATATCGCTGTTGACTGTGATGGCTCGTTTCTTACAACCGGTATTTCCTACTGGTCTAACGCCCCTGATGGAGGCGATATCGAAAAGGGCGGGGCAGGGGAACGCCTTGCTTCTTCTGTCCCTCAACCTGATGCCTATACTGATCTTTCTGATTATTACACATTCAGGAACATATTTACCGTGGCCTCTGATGGCTCTGTCATACCCTTTAAAGATGTTACCAATGCAGATCTGGGTGTGGATGCAGATATAAAGAGATATAACATAATTAATTATGTTTATGGATATACCCCTGAGAGTGAGGAACGTTCGGGTATCCCCGGCTTTCCTGTTGCAAAACGGGAATGGGTGCTGGGAGATATCATCCACTCCGAACCGGTTATTATGGATTACCCTGACCCTGCAACAGGGAAACTACAATACAGGTATATAGCTGTGGGCGCTAATGACGGGTTGCTCCATGTATTTACCGATACTGATGCCTTTTTTAATGGCAGGCCCTACTCTCCGGGGGATGAAATATTTGCCTTTATTCCCAGGGATCTCCTTTCAAAGCTTGCGACTGTTGCAGGCGCATCATCTCATGTATATATGGTAGACGGGTCGCCAGCTCTCTTTAAGGATAAGGCAACAGATGACAGCAGGTATAATAAAAAGAGGCTTATTTTTGGAGAGAGGGAAGGCGGGCGCAACTACTGGGCCATTGATGTATCATCACCTGATCCTTTTACATGGTCTGTCAAATGGCATATCTCAGGTGGCTCCGAGACAATCGACACCACTCTTACAGAGAATATCAATGAGCTTGGCTATACATGGAATAAGCCATATTTTACTACTATAAAAATTTCGGAAGGTGTTACAAAAAATATTATGGTATTTGCGGGAGGCTACGATCCCATTGAAGATGCGTTTCCTGAAGCATTCAACGATTCAAATTACAATGGAAAATGGGATACAGGCGAGACCCATGAATCTTCACCAGACGGTACAGATGGGTATGACAGATTTAATCCGGGGTCTGATGTTATGGGCAAAGGGGTATTTATAGTTGATGTTGAAGACGGTTCTCTCCTGTTTAAGGCGACTTACGGTGAAGATATTGAAAAAAAGACAGGTATCAGTCAAGCCTATAACAATATGAAATATTGTTTTCCTGCAGATATATCGGTTATATCATTTTCAGAAAAATATCTGCTTATGTATGCAGCGGATATTTACGGTCAGATATGGAAGATAGTATATGATTATGATGCTGATACCACTAACTCATATGAAAATGAATTCTCAACAAGGTGGAAGGTCAAACAGATATTTGCCGTTAACCCCGGCTCATCCCTTGCCCCGGGCATCGGTTCAGGATTGGCTGACCCATTTAAAGACTCTGATCCTGATACACCATCTCTTAATTACAAGGATCAGGGCAGAAAGACATTCTATTCGCCGGATATCTCATTCGCCGGTAATGAATGGACAAACAGGCCGGTCCTCTATTTCGGTACAGGCGACAGGGCCCATCCCCGCTTTACAATGATTTCAAACAGGTTTTATACGGTGGCTGATACGGATTCCCTTGTATACGAGACAGAGCTCCTGAATCTTACATGTAATGAACTCGATCATGATGCTGATACAGATAGCGATGGGGCTGTTGATGACAAATCGGATGACGAAGCTACCAGAAATGAACTGAGATCCCTTTTTCATGAAAAAAAGGTAAAAGGTTTCTACCGGATAATGGACAGGCAGGGTGAGTGCAAAGATGGTCTTGATACTGACCATACAGGAGAGCAGATACTATCCCAACCAAGGCTCTTTGCCGGTATCATCTATTTTACCTCGTACCAGCCCTTATTTGATGACCCATTAAATCCGACCGGAAAAAACTATATTTATGCCCTTGATTACTCATATGGAGTTTCAGCCTTAAACTATTCAAAAGAAGATGAGGAAGATTTTGAATTAAAAACACTGGAAGACAGTTATATAAATGTTCATGGTGCAGCCATTCCTTCCGGCATAGAAATATTCACCAGGGGAGGCCATGCATCAGGGTTTGTAAATATTGGAGACAAGATAAGCGGAATAGCTGAAGAGTTTAGTACAGATATCCCTGCGCCCCCTGGAGGAGTCACGCAATTATACTGGGAGATAGAATGATATGATATCAATGGGGTACTACTATTTCCATGCCTGATTCTTGCTGTCCCATTTTTTGATAAATATCACACCCGATGACAATGTGCCTACTGCGTAGGATGAACCCTTACTGTTTGCGAGATATACATAACCCGATGTCCCTGTCCCCCTGGGATTAAATGTGACGGCATTGTCTGCGTAACTTACTCCATCAACTGGCGGGGTATCACCTGCCTTTGTTGCATCTTTTTTTGCATCCCCGCAACCAAAAGAAACAAACGAATCTGAATCCGACGAATTGAAAAGGACTGTTTTCTCAATAGCCCCATCTGCCTTTATAAAATTGTAAGAGTTTTTTTCCCCGGTATTAAATACTATTTTGTATTTATCATTTTCCTTTATGGACCTCATTTTAGCCAGATGCATATCAGCATAAAGCTCCTTTGCCATACCCCTTAACCTGTAGTCCGGTATCCATGTTGAAAAAACAGGAGTTGCTATTGTGGCAAGGATACCGGCAATGCAAAGGACAAATAAGAGTTCGAGGAGTGAAAAACCTGTGTCCGGTAAATTATCTACTGACCTGTTTTTATAACCCATGCTCTTCCTCAATTATAGTTACTATGATTACAGTAAACGGATGGATCAAAAACGATAAAATCGAATGTTATGGATATAGCAAATAGCAGGCCATAAAAATATCTTCGTTAAATCAATGAGATAAGTATTAACTTCAATTCCTGGTGCACCTTTTTATGTATAGAATGCACATTTTTCAGGGCAAACCCAAAATAGTGTTCATCCAGAAAGAGACAAATTCCGGAAATAGCTTTCAGTCCCGCTTCTAGCGCATTGGCGTCAAGTTAACAAAAAAATCATACCGAAAACATATTAATGAAGGGATA
>CAZCMD010000075.1:4325-22438 GCA_964499695.1 uncultured Desulfatiglans sp. | reverse complement strand
TAAATTGATGTAAAACCTCGCCCTCTGGCTTTACCTTATCAGGCCTTATAAATGAGACCAGCACGTTATCCTCATTAACTTCCACCCAGGTGTAACCTGAGTCAGACCAGTATTTTGTATATCCTGTTTCTTCTGTCGTGAATTTCCATGGTGCACCGGCGCTTCCAACACAGGTGTAATGTATGCCATCCACAGGGATATCTGTGAATACATGGTCATGTCCGTAGAAGAAGGTGCTTACGTTGTATTTTCTCATCCATTCATGGATAAGTTTCTGTTCACCGATTTTGGCTGCCAGTCCACCTCCGCGGCCGTACCTGGTATTTATATCATCCCCGGCCTTTCCTGAGACAGTGTGATGAATAAAAATAAACTTCCACTTTGCCTTTGATTCTGAAAGCTGTTTATAGAGCCATTCCTTCTGTTTATCACCAAGGGTCCAGTCATCACCGCTTCCGACTTTGGAGCCGTGAATATGTTCTATTGTTGTATAACCAGTAGCTGTTAATGAAATGAACAGGGTGTTGTTCCAGGTAAATCCGAAGTAATCCCCATATTCGCCTCCGCCTTCAGGATAAGTATCAGGTAAAGGATTCGGCATCCATGCCATGCGCGTATTTCTTGCCCAGGCCCGTTGTTCCAGTGGGTGCCACCCGTTTTCCCCTTCCCAGTTGCCTATTAGGGTATATACAGGTACGGATGAAGGAAGGTCGCCTAAACCCTCTTTAAGACGATAGTAGAGTGCAGGGCCAAACCGCTCTTCGGTCATGGGGCCGCCATGTGAGGTGAATGTCTGTATATTGTCACCCAGCATCATTAGAAAATCCGGTCTTCTTGAAAGGATGGATTTGCTGATATCGGATAAAATCCGGATACGCTGAGGTTCATTGAGGGTGATATGAGGATCGGAAAGAATGGCAAATGAGAAGGGGGCATTACCTTTTTTTTGTGTACTGAATGACCCGCCATCAACTGGTCTAAATTCATCTGACCTGTTTAATCTTGCATGAACCTGATATTTATATGAGGTTCCAGATTTCAGATGGTTTAATGTTATATTAGATGGGGTATAGGGAATAACATTAAAGGTCTCTGTCTTCATCCATGAAAAATCACCATTTCTTGCCTCCATGTATCTGACAAAACCTTCGCTAGGTTTATCCCCGCCAACAATATTTATTGTTATGGAAGAAAATGTTGGTTTAACAAGGCACGGGGGTGTCAGGATAAGAGGCATATTTCCCGTGATTGCTTTATCCTCTTCCCCGTATATTTTAAATAATATGGGAAAAACTGCTGTACCTATCCCGAAAGCAGCAGCCTGCTTTAAAAAATTTCTTCTTGTAAGATTGGTCATGTCAATTTGTCCGGGTTAAAAAATATTACAGAGACAAGGCATGCCTTGTCTCTGTATGGCAGTGGATTAATTCACCTGTGAATAGAAATTTTCTGTGGTTAATATAATATTATTTCCAGATTGATTCCCAGTTCTTCACGCCTTCCTGTTTTGCTCCTTCGAGTTTAACCTTTGGTTTCCAGGCATCTTTAATATCAACTGATATCTGTCCTTTAGGGGTAAGGTCCTTGCCCTTGAGGCCGGGGTAATCAGGTCCGTACCTGTGTGCCCTGAAAATCCCGTTACTGGCCTGGAATCCCAGATCATCAATCCAGTTTTTAATGCCCCCACTGGTTTCAGGATTTATATATTCCCATACCACTTCACCCTCTTTTGTAACCTCAAACAGATGACCGTGGTTTCCTGAACAGATAAAGGTGTTGCCGTTCGGGAGTCTCTGAGCGCCGGATATATGGTGGGAAGTGAAGCTGTTTTCACTTTTTGATTTATATTCCCAAACGATTTCACCGGTCTTGGGGCTCATTTCAATAATGGATGAATACGTGACTGGCGGACGCGCCCACCCGTTGTTAAATATCAGGATATTCCCTGCTCCCGGAAGCCCTTCCTTTATCCAGTGGGCATCATGGGGCCCGAACAGAATTTGATCTCCGGGTGTGGTAAAAGTCGGCGGATCACCTGCACCATAGGCACTGGGATTACCCCACCGGTAGACAATCTCACCTGTTTTATGATCAATTATGTAAAGCTCGCCAAATTCCCTTGAGTCGTTAAGTATCTGGTCGGTTGCAGGGTCATAGTCAACATCATTAATGTGGAGCCAGTCAGGATTTGCCATTCGGTATTTAGGGAGTACATTTGTGATGTAATTTACATCAAAGTGCTTTTTTGAATTCATGCCTCTGTGTTCCCATCCGCTCCATTTCCAGACAACCTTTCCCTTGGGGTCTATTTCGTAGATCACATCATTGGCTACCCCTCTTTCAGTCGTTTGTTTGGGGTTTCTTCCGCCTGCAACAGCGTTTTCAAGGCTTACATTTTCCCAGGCATTTGTCATAGTGTTACCATTGGGAAGCCTTACAAAGTCATGATGTAATGACCCTTCATTCGGGCCGGGGATGAATTCCCATACGACATTCCCGTCCCAGTCGAGCTCTTTTAATCCCTTTACTCCACCGCCGAAGTTTAGACCTTTATTAGGGTTTGGATTCGGTTTTGGCGCTACTTTGGGGGCTCCCTCTTTTGGCATTGGTGGCCGTTTATCACGGGTATTTCCAAGAATATGGCCATTTTCCAGTAAAATATAATGCATACCCGGGGGATCATCCTTGTGTACCCAGACATGTACCACGTTACCAAGCATATCTATAAGATAAGTTTTGTCAGAATACATCGGGCTGAAGAGAGTGTATCCTTCATATGCCTTGGCGGCATTATACTGGATAAGCTGTGAAGGACCACTGTGTGATTCATATGCCTGACTGGAATTGAAACAGACGACGACAAACAGAAGGCTCACGATAAAGATAATCCTTGTTCTCATGCTTTACTCCTTTTTTGATTTTTTCAGAATATGTATTCTTTTTTTATTTCTAATGCAAGGCTTTCTTGCGAAATATATATAAGATTTTTTTCTTGTTTTAACCGGGTAATGCTGATTAAATATGAATTCAATTTCACCAGACTTACTGCAATCGGGACACGTAATAGCGGAGCAGGGCATGTCATGGATGTGTATCATTTTTTTTATAATGGATAAAGGAGGAATCTTAAATGGGTAACAGGTTTTCACGTCGTGAGGTTCTGGGGCTTGGGCTTGGTGCAGCGGCCCTTGGTGCTTACAGCCTGGCAGGGGCTGCAACAAATAGTGAGCAAGCATCTGGTAAAAATAATGATCAACCAGCAGGCACTGCGGAGATAAACAAAAGAAATGCAGAAGACCTTGAACGGGTGTTGATTTTGCGCACATCCCCTGTGGCAGTAAAGATGGTGTCAAAGGAAGAGGAGATACCAAAAGATGCAGTCCGGCCAAAAAGAGACCGCGGGTATCATCTTACCCAGTGCCAGGCTGTTTCCATGTCAAGGAGAGATAAAGTCACTTTAGCTATGCTTAAGGAGGATAACTGGTGCCCCACTGCTGTAATGGCATACGGGCTGGTTGAAAAACCTGCATCGATTAATCAATGGTCTCACCCCTATGACAGCTTTGAATATGGTAAATATATCGGTATTGTTACAGCGCCCTTGAGCACAGCTGATTTTGAGCCTGATGTTGTGCTCGTTTATGCTAAACCTGCTCAACTGCGCGGGCTGCTTTTATCCTTGAAGATATCTGATGTCCCCGAGGTCATGCATCACTTTTTCCCGCCATCATGCGGGTGGTCTGTTGTAAACCCAATAAAAGAAGGCAAATACTATATAGTCCTTCCTGACCCCGGTGAATACCAGCGAGCCCTTACAGAGGAAGGGGACCTGATATTTTCCATACCGCAGGTAAAAATGGCTGATATGATGACAGCTTTAAGGAAGAATGAACACGGCCCGTTTTCATACCGTGATCACCAGATGTTTATGGAAACCGATTTTCCTCTTCCTGAATTATATAAAGAGATGTTTAAAAAATGGGGCATGGATACTGAATAACCCCGGGTTTGGTCTGGAACAGGTATGCCAGCTTATATGCCTTAATATAACGATTTAACATATACCCCCGCCTCTTTATGGCGGGGTACTTAATTTTTAGCCACAACCCCCTGTATATCCTGAAGAAGACTATTTAAGATTAATTTCCGTATGCCGATATAATAAATGACAAAGACCATTTGTTTGCTGTCTTTTGTCCGTCATATTTTTTAGGTGTAATTTTGGTTTCTGTTAGATTTTATTGGATTATTGTTGTCTAACAACTTGATAATATTGTTTGAAAAGTGAAAAACATATTCAGATATGAAAAGTTTTTACAAAATAAGGCCTTTCTGTGTTCAAAGGGGCGAAGCATGGGGCCTGCCTATAAAAGATCTGCGATATCTCTTTTGCCAGGGATTTACCCTCATTGAGCTGATGGTTGTTATAGCTATAACAGGGATTCTTGCCGGCATAGCAATTTCGACTTATATATCATTTATTGAAAAGGCAAAAATTACTATAGCCATCTCTGATATCAAGCTTCTTCAGAGAGATATCATTGACTGGCAGAGTGATCACGGTAGACTGCCGCTGAGCCTTGAAGAGATGGGTAAAGGGGATATGAAGGACCCCTGGGGGAATCCATATCAATATCTTAATTTTGGAGCTATCAAAGGAAAGGGTGATGGAGATAAAAGAAAGGATCATAACCTTGTACCGATAAACGAGGACTTTGACCTTTACAGCATGGGGAAAGATGGGAAAAGCCAGGCGCCTCTTACGGCAAAGGCGAGCAGGGATGATATCATACGGGCAAATAACGGGAGTTACGTTGGTGTTGCTTCGGATTATTCCTGAACAAGACGGATCGAAGTGGCAAAAGTAATTATTTATCTGTTTCTTAAACAGTTGCAATGCTTACAACAGGATGATTATGGCAGTAGTGTTAAGTTCATTTAAAACAAGGGTAGCGCACCGTATTTTTATTCTTTTTCTCATATGCTCAATACTGCCTGTATCACTCTTTGCTATTTTATCCTTCATACATGTCAGAAATAGTCTTGTTGACCAGCGTAGCGTAGCACTACAAAAAGAGAGCAAATCACTGGCCACCTCTTTCTATGAAAAACTTGAGTTCCTCAGGTCTGAATTGAGCTTTCTTGCAGGCTATTATGAAATAAACCCTGATGGCCTTAATGCCAATTGGGACAGCCTTTCTTTTGAAAGGGTAGAAGAAAAATTTAAGGCATTGGGCCTTATTTATGATGGAAAAATTAGAAATATCTATGGAACTATTAAGGCACCGGTAAAAATTTCAGAGGAAGAATGGGGACATCTTAAGTCAGGAAAGGTGCTTCTGTCTCTTCAGAAAAATGATGATTCCTATTTTGATCTGTTTATGTGTGTTGCCCTTAATGTTGATACTCCTTATGATAATGTTCTTATTGGAAAAATAAACCATGCCTATATCCAGGAGGTTATTGATAGAAAACCGCCCCTGACCGAAATGTGGGCAACTGACAGGTCAGGTTTCATTATTTTTAGTTCCATAAAAAATATCCCTTCTCTTACCGAAAAAATCAAAAAGGATCTGCTTGAATCACCATCAGGCCAGTTCCAGTGGCAAAATGCTGGCAACGAGTATATTGCAGGTTATTCATCCCTGTTTCTAAAACCCAACTTTTATATACAGGAATGGACAATCGTCCTGAGTGAATTAAAGTCAGATGCCCTTGCCCCTATGCTTAAATCCAGATATTTTTATACCCTGACCATAGCGTGCATACTGGGTTTGGTAATCTTTTTAAGCATCAATCTTATCAAGAAAATTACAGTGCCCATAGAGGTACTTAAAAAGGCGACCAGAAAGATATCAGAAGGTTCTTTAGGTCACAGGGTTATTATTAAAAGCGGAGATGAGTTTGAGAGCCTTGGCAAAGATTTTAATGAGATGAGTGACAAATTAAAGGTCGGGCAGGAGCTTCTCACAAAGGCAGCCAAGTTAAGTACTATGGGGCAAATGGCTGCCGGTATCATGCATGAATTAAAACAACCCCTCACAGCAATATATGGGAATATAGAACTTGCGATGTTTGAGGGAGGGGATGAAAATAAAATAAAGGATAGATTGACGAATGTTCTTAAGGCAGTGGAAAGACTTAACTCCATTCTTGAAAGGTTCAGATCATTCTCATCACAATCACAAAAAATCAAAGAAAAAGTCTCTATAAATGATACTGTGAAGCAGATATATGAACTGATGGAACATGAGCTTCTAATGAAGAAGATTGAATGTGAAATAAAGAGTGAGGAGAATCTTCCTTTCATAATTGGCGATGGGCAGGAGTTGCAGCAGGTTGTCTCCAACCTTTTAGTGAATGCTACACATGCACTTGAAGGGAATGAACCTGGTAATGGCAGGGTAGTGATCAGTACCTCCTCATCAGAAGATAATGTTTACCTTTCGGTCGAAGATAATGGATGCGGTATTCCCAGGGAACTGCATGAACGTATCTTTGATCCTTTTTTTACTACAAAATCACCAGACAAGGGAACCGGTTTGGGAATGGCTGTTATTCAGGCCATACTTCACCACCACAAGGCAACAATAGGGCTTGAGAGTGAGGTTGGAAAAGGAACAAAATTTACTATCACCTTTCCCAGGCCCGGCTCTGCAACGGGGGCACCATGATGAGCAAATACAAAAGAAATCCTTACAGGATTGTTAATAAATTACACCAGTACAGGTTTCTTGCCTTAATACTAATCTATATCATAATTATCACCGGAGTGCTGGTTTCAGTTTTGTTTGTGCCTGATATCATACGCATGAATGATCAGAGTTTAAGTATAGAGGTACGTGCTGTTGCAGCAGAAAATATATTGATGCTCCATTATCATGTTTGGCCGGTAATTATTGCTCTAATATGTGTTATCGGTCTGCATTCAATAAGGACCTTCAACCGCTTTATTGGCCCTCTTTATCGGTTTGACCTTACATTCAGGGATGTACGAAACGGAAATCTTGACAACAGGATAAAGCTCAGGAAAAATGATTTTCTGCTTCAGGAGGCAGAAGTCATAAATGAGATGTTTGATGTTATTAATCAAAAGATCAAAAACATACAGGAAAAAGGGCAGACAGCATTGACAATCCTGAATGAGTATGAACAGTCGCAGGTGAAAAATAATATTAAAAATGAGCCTGATACCTCCAGGATTTCCATGCTTCGTCAAAACCTGAATGAGCTGATCGATTCATCAAAATATTTCAAGACAAGGTAGATCGGATAAGTTTACCTTAAATAGTGTCCATCCAAAAACTGTCGTTTTTGGATTCAAGCGGTCAGCCATTAGCGTTCAGCTTTCAGCCAAAGGCTTTCAAATCAAAGAGTTAGCTGACAGCTGATCGCTGACTGCTGAAAGCTCCATCCAGAATTTTTCTCTTTCTGGATGGACACTAAATAGTGATTAATCCGCATCCTTTAACCCTTCCATTATTTTTACGCCTGACAGAATAGTATATTTTATTTTCAGGAACTTCTTGCGTAGATGGTGAATTACCGGTAAAAGAGGGTATATAAATCTACAAAACCATACCTTTTGAAAGGAGAAAACCATGAGTTCCAAAAAAGAAAATGAAGTAAATGAGGGCAGAAGAGACTTTTTCAAGGGAGTAACAGCGGGTGCTGCCAGTGCAGCAATAGCGAGCGCCCTGATTCAACTTGGTGCGCCGGTAATAGCCGAAGCACAGGAAGCAAAGAAGAAAGACTCCCCATTCTTTAGAAATCCTCCGCCCTGGCCCAAGGGCACAAATGGCACAAAGTATGACCATCTGTTCAGTACAAAACTCAGGGAGAATTCCATTACTGACGTAGTGGCAGGCCCCCAGGCATATTTCAGGGGTGACAGTGACCTCCCCGGCGCAAAGATCAATATGGGGTGGCAGATGTTCACAAAGCCCTACAGGCTTGAACTTGAATCACATCATCATGATACTGATGAATACCTGTTCTTCCTTGGAGCAGAACTGCCAGACCTTGTTGGCTCATTTGATGGAGAGATCGAATACTTCATGGGGCCGGAGTATGAAAGACATGTTATCACCAAGGCAACTGTTCTTTATATCCCCGCCGGTCTGGAGCATAACCCCTGTGATATCAAGAGGCTGACAAAGCCCATGATGTTCAGTGCTCTTCAACTGGCCCCATATTTTAACGGGAAATACCAGACAATGGGTTATATGGAAATGAAGGGTATGCCTAAAATAGATTAATTTTCATTCTTAGTAAATAGATTGCGATGGATAAACAAACCCGCCGGCTCAAACCTGCGGGTTTGTTGTTATTCACATGCCTGTAAACAGGGTTAAAAACTATTAACCCTTAAGCGGATTAATGGCCGGTGTCTCTACAGTATCAAGGACCCAGTTCCAGGGACGTCCGCCCTTCCAGACCTCTGCATTCATCTCGTTTGAATACATGATCAGGCTTGAGCCTGGGAACCTCTTTACCATGTTGTAGAAGAATGAAGCTGAATCCTTTGTATTGGCAAGCTCTTCTTCTGTGGCTATCAGGTAGTCCTTTGTGTACTTGTAGGCGCTACCGTCAAACAGGCAACCCTCTTTCTGATGGCCGGGAATAACTACCTCGGCATTGTATTTTTCCATCTTTTCGATATCAGCTATCCACTGTGCGCGCTGCGGGGCTGTGACTTCGCATGTGAAGGGATGTGCCTGATTAAAGAGCACATCGCTTCCGTACATGGTTTTAATAGATGGTATCCAGACAACAGAGTTCCATCTGTAATCGCCCATTACATGGTCAAAGACCTCAATCTTTTCTCCCTCAAGCTCCAGGTACCCTGTCTTGAGCGGAATGATATTTTCGGCCTGTTTGCGGCAGAGGTTGTTTTTTCCCATGATGGGTTCCCATTCATCCAGTTTCGCCTGATACTGATGGTTGTAAAGGTTAAGGTCTTCAGGCAGCATATAACACTTTGCCTTCGGGAATGCCTGCTGCATGTAACCCATACCCCAGTAGTGATCCGGATGAGAGTGTGTGGCAAAGATTGCCTTAAGTTCGAGCTGGCTGTCAATTATTTCGGCTGTTACCCTGTATGCATTGGCGAGCGTCCACTGGCAGTCCACCACGATACATTCCTTTTTACCCATAACGATTACTGAAGCCACATTAAACCCGAACTCGTCACTGAAACAGGTCTTTGTGGCGAGTTTGCCCTTGCCATGTTTGTTTACGATGATTTCCATACTGATATTCTCCTGTTTTATTTTGTGTTACTTTTTTTCACGCATATTTCTCTATTGAATCTCTGAAATTAGAGCAATATGATAAAAAAAACAATAGTTTTTCATTAAAAATTGCGTTTTATACACAGTGCCCTGTATAAACGAGCTATAAATTTAAAATTTAGCAGTTTAATAACTCAAAGGATAATATATTAATAAAAATCGTCCCAATTTTTACATGGATAAATGTAACTAATGGAAATTAGAGAAAAAACAGCAAAATATTATGATCTATGGTCTCTGCAATTTGATGATATTCCTTACGATATCGAAAAATAACAGTAACAGGAATTGATTTTTCTCCTTACTGCATTGTTGATGTACAAAAGAAGTATCAAGAGCGTGTCCCGGATGTCCGACTCCCTGTTGAAGCGAGTGCATGAAGGTAAAACAGCCTATCTGAGGTTGGGACGGGAAACGCTGGGATGGGGGTTTTATCTGTTCAGGAAAGGTAGAATTTTATCAAGCCTGCACAGTTGACAGTAGAGTAGGGGATGCATCTCAAAATAAAGTATCAATTGATATTTTGAGGTGCTTTCCCTTCATTTCAAGTTTCTCTCCTATTTTCTCTTAAAGATATTTTTGAATGTATTACCTATATATTCAACAGTAAAGGGCTTTTCGATCTCAATAGAGGGTGCAGTCAGACCATATTTATTCGCGGAAGGCATAAAATCATATCTAACAAGTATAGGATCCTTTCCGGCAGCCTCTATAAATTTTTCCAGCGCAAACTTGTTAATAAGACGATGCGGGCCACCATCCTCTCCATTATTGGCATAACCGAAGATTGTCGTTGGGAGTGCCAGTAGAGGGAGCATTAACCCTAAAATAAATATATTTAGATTAATGTTTTTTTTCTTCATGGTGACCTCTCGAAAATAAACACAAAAGAAACCAGCGCTGTATTGGTTCAAAATTCAAGATTCAATTAAAAGCTATAAAATTAAAAATTTTTATTTAACCGCGAAAGGCGCGAACAGCGCGAAAGGGTTTTATACTTAAAACAATAATTATTAACCACTAAATACGCGAAAGTCGCGAAAATTTTATTTCTTTTTAAAATTAAAGTCTTTTTTCGTGTCGTTCGCGTGGTTCGCGGTTAATTCTACTCTCAAAATTTATATTGGCAATGATGGGTGAAGTATTGTAAATCTGAAGTGCGTTTAAAAATGTCGGATTATAATTTGTCCAACTGATTAGTATTCATGAAGAAGGCTTCTAAACATTGTATATATTTATCTTCCTGTTAGCTGCCCATATCCTGGGTGATATTGTATTCGGCTCCCATAAGCTTGCCATTTTAAAAAGGGGTACCGGGCTTTTGAGCCAGGTGTCAGGGCAAATGATACACGGCCTGATTCATGGGATTATGGCAGGTATCATGTTATACCTCTGCCCCGGAAGAGTGGATTGGCTTAAAGGCGCTGTTTATCTGTTCTGTATTCATGTTTTTATTGATATCGTAAGGTCAAATATAGAAAAGAGGTTGTTTGGTCCGGGTAAAGTGCATGTCAAAAGGTCGGAGTTTATAGAATGGATCAGGGGAAAGAGTACAAACCCTGGAAAAATGAACTTCAATAATCTTAAACTATGGTTGCTTATTAATATACTCGATCAGGCATGCCATATGATTAGCCTGTACATTATCGCACAATTTATATAATAGTTATATAAGAGTGTAAGGTTTAATTGAATCAAATAAGGAACAGGGAGCAGGACGAACATATAATGAGAAATAGTGTGATGGAAAAAACAAAAATCAGACAATTGTTTATATCTTTTTTAGTAATATTCCTCTGTTTGATATTAATTGAAGGAAATCTTAAAATAGCCTCTGCTCAGGATAATCCTGAAACAAAAATCATAAACACGACCGGAACAGTTCACACCCCAACAAAGATAGAAAAAGAATTCACTATCCTTCTTTCACAGATCAACCGGGAATATGATACCCTGGAAGAATATAAAAAGACATATACAAGTTCAGGGGTAAGCGCAGAAGATAAAAGCGTATTAAAACTGCAAATTTATAAATTACGCATACAGATCATTGATGATGTACAGCAACTGGCAGAGATGTATATGGATATGGAAAAAACTGTTTTACAGCCTGCCTATCGCCCTGACATGGAGAGTATCTTTTCAAGAATTACAACCCAGATATGGTCTCATATAAAAAATAATCGTAATGAGATAGACGCATTACGGGCAAAGCGTGCCAAGACCGAAATAAACAACCGGTCTGCCCTGGAAAATGAAATATCAAAACTTAATGGATATCTGGATCAGTATTTTGAGAAAAGCTATTCCAATATAAAAATAATGGAACAGATCAGTATGGATATTACGCCGGTTAAGGATACATTTATAAAACTATTGAATGAACGTATTAACGAACTCTCAGGACGCCTTTCGCTGGACCTGGTAAGATTTGACGAATTCGAAACCCTTCGCAAAGAAAACCCTGATGAATCGGATGTCATTAAAAACCTGAGGACTGTTAAAAAAAGCCTGGACACAAATAAAAAAAGTATGAATACAATTCTTGAACTGATGAAGGCTCTTAAGCTTGGCACATCGGCATATCATACACAGTTACTTACAGGCACACGTGAAATAAGCTCAGGTTCGTTTGATACGGCTATCATATTCAGGCTGATACGCATTTCCTATAAAAACAGTATGGACTGGCTGGCGAAGAGCGGACCCGGATATCTGGTAAAATTATTATTATTTATCATTATTCTCTTTATCGCTGTTTTTATAGCAAGGATTGTTCGCATGGGTCTTGATAAGGCCCTTAACGCCCCCAATCTAAAGCTGTCAAGATTAGCTCATCGCATGATAGTGTCCACCTCCTCGAAATTGATCATACTCTTTGGAATACTAATCGCACTGTCACAATGGGGCATAAGCCTGGGCCCTTTACTTGCCGGTCTTGGTATTGCAGGTTTTATCGTGGGGTTTGCCCTGCAGGGTATACTCGGGAATTTTGCATCGGGAATCATGATCCTGATTTATCGCCCTTTTGATGTGGATGATCTGATTGATGTTGGTGGTATTTTCGGTAAGGTAGAAAAAATGAGTCTGGTATCAACAAGCCTTTTAACCTTTGATAACCAGCTGTTTATTGTTCCGAACAGTAAGATCTGGGGTGATGTAATAAAAAATGAGACTGCCCAGAAATTACGCCGTATCGATATGGTATTCGGGGTATCATACAGTGATAACATCCCGAAGGTGGAATCGATCTTAAAAGAGATAATGGAATCTCATGAGCTTGTTCTTAATTCGCCTTCACCGGTAATCCATCTGCACACCCTTAACGAATCATCGGTTGACTTTGTTGTACGCCCCTGGGTTAAAGTCAAAGATTACTGGGAAGTTTACTGGGATATTACCCGTTCAGTAAAACTTCGCTTTGATGAGGAGGGGATTACTATTCCATTCCCACAGCATGATGTGCATATACACAACCATGACTCAATGGCTAAATAGAATTTATAGATGAGTTACCGACTGCACACCCATGTAATTTTATGTATCGCCAATAAGATCAATGATTCAAGCCTTAACAGGAGTTTAACTGCCTGACAATTTATTCAGTCTGGCATTTTTATCTCTGTATAGGATATCTCTTATCTTTTTAGCCAGTTCACTCATTATAACAGGTTTCATAACAAAATATTTGATCCCCAGTTTATCTGCCATCTCTTCATTTATTTTATTGCTGAATCCTGTACATAAAATCACAGGCATGTCTGGCCTGATCGCCATAATTTTACATGCCAGTGCATCTCCTGAGATATCGGGCATGGCCATATCTGTGATAACAAGATCAAATGAACCAGGGTTATTTCTGAAGATATCAAGGGCCTCTATACTGCTTGTTGTAGAGGTTACCTTGTAACCGTATTTCTCAAGCATTCTCTGAGTTATATTAACAACGGCAGGTTCATCATCAACAAACAGGATACGTTCATTTCCTTTTGGGATTTCCTGTCTCCCCTTATTTACATCACCTGAAACTGTAACATCTATCAAAGGGAGGTATACGATAAAGGTTGTTCCATAGCCTAGCCTGCTTTCAACTGATATTTCGCCCTCATAGTTTTTGACTATTCCATGCACTGTGGCAAGGCCAAGGCCGGTACCTTCTCCGGTTTTTTTGGTCGTATAATATGGTTCAAAGATTCTTTCAATGATGTCAGGAGGTATACCTGTTCCATCATCTTTTACAGAGAGCTTCAGATAGCTTCCCGGTTTTAAATTGAGAATATTTTCCTTGTTGTTTAATGAAATCTCCTCATTCTCAAGGGTAATCTCAAGTAATTTGCCTTTTTCACGCATTGCATGGGCTGCATTGGTGCAAAGGTTCATAATTATCTGGCTTACTTGAGATGGTTCTGCAAGGAGGGTATCATTGTCTGACCTGTTAAGATAACTGATGTTGACCGATGCCGGTATGGTTGAATGTAAAAATTTCAGGGCCTCTTCCACTATCTGTGAAGCTTTCAGTATTATCCTTTTTTCAGGGCTCTTGCGTGCAAAGGTTAAAATCTGTCTCACCAGATCCCTTGCCCTTAGTGCTGCGGCAAATATCTCTTTCATTGTGATCTGGAGGGGATCATCCTGAGGGAGATCTGCAATAGCCAATTCAGCATTAAGCATGATAGGGGAGAGTATATTATTGAAATCGTGCGCTATTCCCCCTGCGAGTGTGCCAATGGATTCTATTTTCTGGGCCTGATGAAGCCTTGATTCCATCTCTTTTTTCTCGGTAATATCCCTTATAAAACAGACAAACTCGCCATCTTCAGAATAATACTGGGTGCTTATCTCAACATAAATGATTGTACCGTCTTTTCTTTTATGCTGTCGTGTAAAGCGAAATATTTTCTTTTGAACGATCTCTTTTAATATCTGTTCTTTCTCTTCAGATCGCATGTCTACTTCTAGAATAGAGGCAGGCAGGTTTAGCAGCTCCTCATGTTGGTAACCGCTCATTTTACAATAGGCATCATTTACATCAATGATATTCCCATTTTTGTCTATACGCATGAAGCCATCTATGGCTGTCTGAAGTATTGTCCTGTGTTTTTTTTCACTATTACCAAGTGCTGTGAGTGCAGCCTCACGTTCTGTTTCTGCAATCCTGCGCCAGGTAATATCCCGTGCTGTTGCGTATATAATTTTACCATCAGGGAATGCACGCCATTCTATCCAGTGGTAATTACCATCCTTTGCACGATAACGGTTTAAAAAATTCAATACCTCCTTTTGGTTTTGAAGGGTTTCGATTACTTTTATAGTGGCTTCGAAATCATCAGGGTGAATGAAATCAAGTAAACGTCTTCCTTCAAGTTCTTTTATTGAATAACCCAGTGTCTTTTCCCATTCGGGATTAAGCCGCCTGAAATAACCGTCAGTATCTGCAATACAGAGCAGATCAAGGCTGCGGTTAAAGTACCGGTCCAGCTCTTCTGTCTTTGCAACCAGTGCTTTTTCAGCAATTTTACGCTCAGAAATATCACGCGCTACTCCTATGATTTCAATATCTCCCTTATCGTTAACCACAAGGGTAGTTGATACTTCAGTAGGAACCAGTGATCCATCTTTACATACCTGCTCACACTCATCAATAAAGAACATAGGTTCAGCATTATTATCTAGAAATATCTTTATTCGTCCTGATTGTAACTCTAATAATTTTTTATAGACATCAGGAGAACATGTAGCACTCATAGGATGGGCCATAACCTCTTCCGGGGAAAATCCGCGAAGTTTCATAACTGAAGGGCTTATATATGTAAATTTCTCTGTCCTGGCATCCATTGTAAACAGTACATCAGACATATACTGAGACATCAACCTGTATCTTGCTTCACTAGCTATCAGAGCCTCTTCTGCAAGCTTTCGCTTGGTGATATCCTGTAAAAAACAGACAAAGATGCCATCCTTTTCAGGCAGAAACTGAATACTCATTTCTACCTCAAAAAGGCTGCCATCTTTTCGCCTGTGAGTTTTTACAAAGCGGTTTGTGCCCTTTTTTATAATTTCTTTCGCATTGTTTTCAATTTCTGCCTGTAAATTATTAGCTTCAAGATCCGGGACCTTTTTATGTAAAAGTTCAAGACGGGTGTAACCGCTCATCCTGCAATAGGCATCATTTACTTCCAGAAAATTACCATGTCTGTCCAACAGCCAGAAACCGTCCATAGCGGTCTGGATTATTGATTTATAGCGTCTCTCGCTTTCCTGTATCTGCTTCCTTGTGTCAACCTCCTTAAGGTTTTTTAGCCCGCTTTCTGAAATGATGGCGATTAATCCCTTTATCAGGTAAAGATAGTTTTCAAGCTGCGACTTTGTCCAGATTGGAACCTTCTTTACAACCTCAAGATATGCCTTTTCAGGAAAGCTATATTTTTTAGCCTGTTTTTTAAAGAAATCGATATCAGGCGCTTCGAGGAAAAACTGCCCTGTAAAAAAATTTCCATAATGTATGCCATCAATTATAATAGGTGTAGCATTATCCACAAGACCATGCGGGCATTTGTAGGTAACTGCCGGATCTGCTTCATTGATGTGATCAAGTATATATTTATCGCTCTGGATGCATGCCTTTTTACATTCTTTGTTCTTTCTGTGAAAATCAGTACAGATTTCCTGCCACCCTGTGGCTGTAAGGATATTGCCTCCATTGTCAATAATAGAAGAGGGAAATGTGTAAATCTTATTAAGTCTGTCCTGAATATCCTGGAAATGTTTGATGTCAATCAGGTCTTCCAGTTTGTATCCGTTACCAGGTCTTTTATTCATCATACCTCCATGAGCAATGACAATAAAACTCCGTGAACCTTGGTAAAAATCAGCTATTAGTGAAAAGACTTGGAATGCAGTTAATCATTTGCAAATATTGATTATTTTATTGTGGTATTATTGCGCCTAATATGTTTAAAATCAACAGTAAAGTATAAAGGTTGACTAACCTGATCAACCACAGGAGCAAAGCCGCAAAGCACATAGGCATACCAAGAGGTTATTATGCGGATAAATGGTTGCCCTGTTATCATGGATTATGACAGGGTGAAAGTGAAACCCGTTTTATTATAAAATCGTTACATTCAGCGAACAGCCGTCATCATTATCTCTATCAATCCATCTGCCGGGATGCGGGAAACCTCCAGCACTGCCCTGGCCGGAAAATCTCCGGTAAAATACTCCTTATATATTTCATTAAATGCAGGGTAGTTGTTCATATCAGTCACAAATACCTGGCATTGCACCACATCCTTTAAAGAAAAGCCGGCAGCCTCAAGGATTGCCTTTTGATTTTTTATTGCCTGACGCGCCTGGCTTGAAAAATCCTGGCCTGCCATCTTCCCGGTTACAGGGTCAAGCCCGAGTTGCCCGGAGAGGTATAAAGTATCCCCGGCAAGAACTGCCTGTGAATAGGGGCCTATGGCCGCCGGGGCATCCGGAGATGATATGATCGTGCGGACAACGGTTTGTTTTGAACACCCTGTAATAATAAAAATGAGCATAAAAAATAGAAGCATCTTTTTCATGATAAATCTCCTTTTCCTGTTTCAGTTATGCCGAAGGAAATAAAAAAGGCAGCCATCGCACATACTGCGGCTACAAGGAAGACTGTTTTTAATCCATACAAGTCTCCCATTGTACCGAGTATATGGGGTGCAATGGTCGTACCGATAAGCTCGCCTATGGCCATGCCTATGGCCGTGGTTGTGGCTGCTATAGCAGGAGGTACTGATTCCTGGCAGATAATCGCAACATAAAGGACAGAGACAAACCCGCAGCACCCGACCACAAGGATAAATGCGATACGGGCCAGGAGTCCCTGGTTAAAAAAAATAATGAACATGGAGAGGGCGATATAAAGCGTAAGTATCAGGGCTGAAGGCCTTCTGCCGAGCCTGTCTGCCATTACAGGTATAAAAAGCGCCCAGACAAGGCCCACTATCCCTGAGGCAGAGGTCATGTATCCTGTCTGCTCTATAGTTAATCCTCCCTCATTGACCCAGTAGGTTGTCCCGAAACTCACAACACCCCACAAACCCACCATGATGAGTACATTGGCGATATAGGAGAGGGTACAGTTTCTGTAGGTAAATATCCGTGGCACATCCTTCCATTGCATGCTGCTTTCTTTATTGGGTTGTATTTCTTCCGAATGGCTTTTTGAATCTCCAGATGCAATCTGAACCTTTTCTTTAAGCGTTAACCATATCAATATGCCAAGGATGACCGTAGGAAGGCTGGTGAATATGAATGCATATTGCCAGTTCATATGAACAGCCAGCTGTATGGTCAAGGTCGGGCCAAGGACCATGGCAATGAGCCCGATTGAAAATTGCAAAATACCAATATAGGTTGCAAAGCGTTTAGGGTCGCCCTGTACCTTGAGCACAGAGGTCATCAAAGGATATATGGGGCCGTCAGCAAGACCTGTTAAGAAACGCACGATGAACATCATTATTAGTGATCCGGCAATAGCCGTGCCCCCTGAAAAGAGGCCTGCAAGGATTATCACAGGGACAAGCCAAACCTTTTTCTTGCCTGACCTGTCGGCAAGAGGGGTAATAAAGAGGGATGAGATGACAAAACCTAAACCGGTAACCATGACTATGTTCCCGGTCTGTGCATTATTCAGATTGAATGTCTTCATCAGTATTGGAAAGAGAAATGAGATCGCATTTCTATCAAGGAGCACAAATCCCCATGTGAGTGCAAATAAAGTGACTATGGTGTTCTGGTATGTCCGTTCTTTCATATCTATAACCTCTTATATCCTGTTAT
>CAZCMD010000075.1:0-4225 GCA_964499695.1 uncultured Desulfatiglans sp. | reverse complement strand
TATTTTATTCCGCTTCTATTCTGCCTGTTACCATATCCATCATTTCTTTTACAGCAGGTGACCCCGGTTCCCTCATCATCATTTGATCTGCAATCTCTTTTGCCTTATTAAACTCTGACCTTTTATAATAAAAATCAAAAAGGGCATATAGAAAATCCATGTTGCCCGGTTCTATATCAATTGCCTTTTTAAACTCCAGTTCCGATTCCCTGTCACGTTTTAAATACTGTAAGAGCAACCCGTAATTATAATGCCCCCTTGCAGCAAGAGGCATGTTCTCTGCTGCCTTACCCATAAAGATAGCGGCCTCTTCATATTCCTCTTTTTCAGCGAGAAGCAGGGCAAGAGAGTAGGAGATTTCATGAAGATTGGGGTTATCCTTAAGGGTATCCCTGAATATCTCTTCTGCCTTTGTCTTATCCCCCTGTTCGTTATAGAGCATCGCAAGGTTTACACGCGCCGGATAAAAGAGTTTATCGATGGCAATGGCAGCCTTATAATGTTCGATGGCCTTTTTATCATCCTTAAGTGCCTTGTAAAGGTTACCAAGGTTAAATCTTCCGAACGAAAAATCACCGGAATACTCCATCGATAAAATGAATTCATTGATGACCCTGTTTAATACCCTTTTCTGATCTTCATCCAAAAGTTCAGATGAAATCCCTGCGAGTGCTGATGCCGCCTGGATACGCACGGCCTTTACAGTGTCATAGATAAGAGGGGCTATGAGCCTGGCCTTTTGATCATCGCTCAGGTTAATAAGGCATTCGATAGCTGTTCTCCTTATCATGGGTTCACTGTCCATCAGGGATATCTCATAGACACCTGTTGTTTGATCAATTGGGTATGTACTCAATATTGATAACGCCGTGGCCCTTACAATCACAGGGTAAAGGGACTCAAGCGCCAGTTTCCTGAGATCATCAAACGCAGCTGGAGCATTACCTCTTCCGGCTGTTAATATTTCACCATAATGACCTTTTCTGCCCGGCCCATACCACTTTGTTATCCATTCGTCAGACCATTTATTCGTCTTATCAGAATGACATCTGTTACATGCATTGGGGGCGCCTGTATTTTCACTCAGGTCCGGTCTTGGTATACGAAAGCTATGATCAAACCTGTAGTCTATCACCATGTAGTTTTTTCCGGGCATATGACACTCTTTACATTCCGAACCGGTACCCACATCAAAGAGAACAGAGCCATCATTTGACTTTATGGGTTCACCCATTTCCCCCTTTTTTTTATGGAAATGGTGGTTAGAGGTGTCATATTCTTTTGCCCTGTGGCAGATAAGGCAGAGATCATTGCCATCCTTTATGGGCTTTATGCTGTGCACATCATGGCAGTCGCTGCACTTCACATCACGATGATACATCTTGCTCTGGGTAAATGAACCGTATTCATACACCTCTTCAAGTATCTGGCCGTCATTATAATAAAGCTCAGGGGTCAGAAGGGAGGGGAGCATTACATCAAGAAGGTCTTGTTCTGAGTGGGTATAATCTCCCAGTATTGCACGTCTGCTGTGACAGGGTGCACATTGACCCACAAGCTCATAGGAAGAAATTCCTGAGGTCTTTACCTTTAGATTATAGTTCTGAACAGAAGACCTCCCCATTTCAGGTGTTTCAGCCCACTCTATATGTCCTGAACCGGGGCCATGACATGCTTCGCATCCGACATCTATATCTTTCCATGTAGTGTTATATGTGTTGCTTGCAAGATTGTAATTTTTTTTAAGGTTGGTGGAATGGCACTCCGCACACATCCCGTTCCAGTTCTGGCCCGCGTTTGTCCAGTAAAGCCAGTCATCAGGGTTTATTTTTGTCCCCAGGTTAAGGTCATACCACCTCTTTAAACGCACGTCCCATGCAATGGGCAGGCACTGGAGGCGGCCTCTATCAAAGGGGACAAGATACTGCTGCAGAGGAAAGAATCCAAAGGTGTGGGATATCTCATACTCCTTTATCTCCCCATCTTCACCCTGCGTGTTAACAAAAAATCTCTCCCCCTTTTTGTGAAACCTGGATGTTATCCCATTATTTGAAAACAGGGTATTATTGAAATCACCCAGGACTGTCTTATCGTTAGCAACATCCATGGCATTATCATGATGGGAACCCTTCCAGCTATCGTACTCCTTACTGTGACATTCCGCACATTTTAATGAACCCAAAAAGGTGTTATCATCCTTTATTCGGTCAGGGCCGGTGTGATCAGGAAACAATGACGCCTTGAAAAGGTACAGGGGGAAGGAGAGGGTAATAATGATGGTTGCCACGAGGCCTGTTAGTTTCCATGCCCTCATATGCTGACCTTTTTTGTGTATACGAGCTGGGTTTTAAGAAATTCGTCTCTTTTTATCAATCTGCCTGTATCTACTTTGATAGTGTTATTTTCTATGTGTACCGGGTAGATATCAAGGGGCCTCGGTGCAGGTGAGGTTATTACAGCACCTGCAATATCAAATGATGACCCGTGGCAGGGGCATATGAACCTTTTTTCCTTATCATCCCAGGGTACAGTGCAACCCAGATGGGTGCATTTGCTTGAAAGGGCAATAAAACCACCATCCTCCATCCTGCACAGATAAAATCTCCCCATAATGTTTGCAGTAACTGAATTGACAGGGTATTTGTCTGCGTTACCTGCATCTATCAAATTTTCAATCTGCCCCTTTTGGTCTCCTGGTTTTTTTCTGCCCAGATAGGTGAATACCATAAATATTAATTCCAAAGCAGCCAGGATACCGAGTGCGGCCCAGATGGTATTCAGGAATGACCGGCGTGAAAGGGGTAGAGGAGTATCATTTTTATTATCAGTATCTGCCATAAATTAAACCTTTTAACCTTTGAACCTGTTAACCTGCCTGTATCCATGGCCATACAAGTTTCATGGATAACCCCCTGAACCATATGCCGGTAAACATAAAGGTGATGAACATGGAAAATATAAATACAAATAGAGCCTGAACCCTTTCATTCCTGTCAGGTCTGTATATCTTATTCAATAACAAATAATAAATAGAGAATGCCAATGCCAGTATAAAACATGGAATTAGACCGTTACTGACCAGCATGGGGATACCTGGTAGCATTGCGGAGAAATCAGGAATGAACTCATCGGTAATAACAACAATTACAGATAGAACCAGTGCCAGGATGAATGAAAAAAGGGCGGTCTTTTTACCCCTTTCGGATATAAACCATAAACCTTGAGAGGCTGACGCATATTTCATGAATGGCAACAGTAATAAAAAGACAAGGATTATTACAGGTATTACCAGTACTGCAAAGAGGGGGTGTATGTGAAGGAGTATCTCCTGAAACCCCATAAAATACCAGGGTGCCTTGGATGGATTCGGGCTGAGCCCCGGGTTGGCCTTATCCCCAATGGGGGCATCAAATATGATGGATAAGATCAGTATAAGGGCCATCAGGACAAGGGCGGTTACGATCTCCCTTAAGATAAGGTCCGGGACCACCTTAACCTTATTTTCCCCTTTATCGATTTCATTAATAGCAGGTAGTACAATCCCTCCTGCCTTGCGAACCCGCCAGAAGTGGAATGGCAGAATAATTATCATAACGCCTGGAAGTAATGCCGTATGAGCGGCAAAAAATATAGATAGTGTGGGCGCACCCACCTCTAATCCTCCCCTTGTTAAACCCTGAAGCCATTTGCCGATAAGCGGGATATACTCAAGCATCCCTGTACAGATGGTTACTGCCCAGAAGGAGAGTTGATCCCACGGAAGGAGATAACCTGTAAAATTGAATGAGAGGACAATTATTAAAAGCCCAAGGCCTATTATCCAGTTAACACCTCTTGGCGGATGAAATGCAGAGGTGAAAAAGACCCTTAAAAAATGGAGGAATGTGACAACAATAAGAAAATTAGCAGACCAGAAATGGATATTGCGGATGAATGCACCGAATAAGACACTGTTCCTGATATAGAGGATGGAGTCATGCGCCTTTTCCGGAAAGGGAGAATAATAAAATTTAAGAAGAAGCCCTGTGAAAAAAAGAAGAAAGACCAGCACCAGGGCCATGCCCCCAAGTCCAAAGGTCATGGAAAACTTAACGGCCCTTGCGTCAACCATTCTGGGTCTGAAGTGCAATATCAGGCTTTTATTCATATCAAGTATCTTTCCGGCATATGAGAAATCAACATACTGTAGAGCAAATTTTTCTGCCTATCTTTTCCACCCTCTCCC
>CAZCMD010000074.1:0-22895 GCA_964499695.1 uncultured Desulfatiglans sp. | reverse complement strand
TCCATGTCCCTGTGTCTGCCCTGCAGCACCCAGATGGCCCTGTCAAGGGTATAGATTTTATGTCCGATCTCCATCCCGTCTGCAAATGAGAGGTTCTGGCCCGTTACTGCATTCCAGAATCTTGGCTCCGCTTCGGGCGTGGGGCCTCTCCTGTCTTCAGTGGTGCAGGTAATGCACATGGGCCATCGCCAGCCGCAGAAACCGCCCGCCCCGATCCAGAATTTTTCATAATGCTTAACCCATGCAACCGATTTGACCTTGCTCTCGGAGTACATCCTTTCTTCACTGTAATCCGCCATGAATATATCTCCGTTGTAAGGCGCCATGGCATCGGTATAAAGCCTGGCTGCCTGCTCGGCTGTCAGAAAGGGATCACCTGTCCACGCCATCCAGTGCAGGGGATAATCGGACATCATGTGCAGCATAAGATCGCGTTCCCCCAAAAGGGATCCATACCCCCATTCCACCTCGATCCTGGCATCGTAGTGGTCGGAAGTACCCCAGTAGGTCAGAGGAAGCACACCCTTATGAAGGTCTTCCTCAAGCAGCCCGTATTTTTTGGCGAACCTCGCGGCGCCTTCGGCAAGATCGTTGCCTATTCCCTTTCGCAATGCCATTGCCTCCATAAGCATGTCAGGGAAACTTTCTGAGTCCCACTGATCGAGAGGAAGATCGCATTCGATCATTTTGCCTTTTCCCACCAGACCCCTGTCATAAAGATTCTTAAGGTAGTTTTTTGTCGGTATAAGCTGCCAGTGACCGAAACCGTATTTTTGCATCAGGTCATTGTTTCTGCGCGTCTTCTTCTGGTCCCCGCTGCCCCCCAAGCCTCCGAAGGTCATTGTCCCGCCGCATACGGATTCATTGCTGTCAGAACTTGCAGTTCTCATGCGACAGCCCCGCGGGCACGAAGCGCACGCGGCAGCCCTGGCCGGGACAAGGGGCACCGCACCGTTGGTTGTATTTGCGCCGCTGGGAGCGCCTGCCGACACCCTGTACATTCCGGAAAGAAACCGGTTGCCCTCACGAGGGTTGTCTACATTCCACTGGAACTTGTTAAACCACAGACGCGTATCCATAAAGGCCTTGGGATCGGCAATGGGCACACTCCCTGTTCCAATGGCACTAATGGCCTTGAGATTCTTTGAACCGAATACCCCTCCGAAACCGCACAATGCAGCCTGTGAACCGGGTCCTTGAAGCAGGCAGCCGAGCCGGCTTTTCTTTTCACCAGCGGGACCGCAGCATACTACAGCCGGCACCTGAGTGGAGTAATCATTATCGCTTACCTCAGCCCATTCACCATGCCTTAGAGAGGGCATTACCCTTCTGGCAATCTCCTGCTGGGTGTCCCATGTATCCATGCCCCATATTCCATTGGCGTCCTCAATGACCACCTTGTCGTTAATAATATTTATCCAGCAGGGTTTATCTGCCGCTCCTCCCACAACAACACCGTCCCATCCGGCAAATTTCAACTGGGCCGTAAAACGGCCTCCAAAGTTGCTGTGCCCGAACCATTCTATGGGATAAAGCATTGGGCTTAGCCCCTGTACGTCACACCTTCCTGAGCCGGGCATAAAAGTGCCTGAAAAGGGTGATGCTATCATCATGATCAGATTTCTTGGATCAAATGCATCAAATGGCAACTGGTCACCCACCAGATCAAAGAATATTGCCGATCCTATTCCGTGGCCGCCGCCAAATGCCAGATATTTTTCTGTCGGAAGGGTGCTGACCGTTTTATCGGTCAGGTTTACTCTTGCTATTTTACCTGTATATCCGCCTTTCATATCTTACCTCCTATTCCTTTGGTCCAGGTTTTGGTTTGCTGAAGAAGGGCTTTGGCTTTGCATTCTTCATTATGGGTGGCACGATCCTGCTGTCATCCACAAGGCCCAGGTTCAGGTAGTTATCATTGCGCAGGTTCACATTATATCCTTCGGTCTCCTTCTGATCAGGCGTCTCATAAACAACCTTAAGCGCCTGCATGGGGCATGCTGATACACATGCCTGTTTGCCATTTGGCCCCCCTTTTTCATTCCAAAAGGGGGTGTTGATACAGAGGTCACACTTTGAAGATTTTTCTGCAATATGATTCCATACAGTCCTGTGCGGCTGCTGCGGACACATCTCAAGGCAGGTCTTGCAGCCTATACATTCTTCCTCATTGATCCTTCTTATGTTGCCATTTTCCGTATCAATGTATGCTGCTCCAACCGGGCAGTTAATAACACAGGGAGGTGTTACACACTGGCGGCAGACCGCTATCTTGATATCATCCGGGAATTTGCCAAATGAATCCTGGATTATCTGGATGCGGGATAAAGATAGGTTCTGCTCCCCGTAATGGGTAAGCGAACAGGCCAGCATGCATGTGGTGCAGCCCATGCATTTCTTGCTGTCATAGACAAGATAGGCCTTTGATTCCGGGTAGGAGGCGGCCTCTTTTTCCGCTGCACTTGCGGTCATCCCTCCCGGGGTTGCTGCGAGCAGCACATCAGCGGCCACAACCGTGCCGCTGATGGCAAGGAAATCCCGTCTAGAGTATTTCTTCTGTTCCGATGGTTCTTTTCTGTCTGAGTCTATTTTTTTCGACATAAGATAACTCCTTCGTATAAAAAAGGTTGATTGAGGTGCTGTATTCCGTGAAATATAAAACAGAGAGGGCCTGAAAAGCAAATATTATTAATGAGACCTGAAAATCAAATTTTTGAGAGTATTTAACAATTAAAATATCGTGGCACATCAATAAGTTATAGGCAGGTTACACATGGCGAAAAAATCTTGACAGAAAGGCCTCTTCCTAATATATTTCATCAACTGTTTCATACTGTGCGGTCATCCGGGCAGATTTTTTGCATTAAGCAAATACAGAAAGTGGTTTTTTCAGTAACTCAGTTAGTATTAACACACAGGCGGCACCGGTAAATAGTTGATTTTATGGACAGGCTTCTTTCTCATATATCTAAAAAGGCGTTTCAGGGGCTTCTATATTCTGTCCTTATACTCTTTTTATTTCCCTTTAATGCTGTATCCAAAGAAACCACTGCACAACAGGCCACTGAACAGGTCTCATTTCTGAACTCATTTGAGGATGAAGGCCTCCAGGAATTAATGAAGAGCTACCTCGGTATCCGCTACAAATATGGCGGAACAACAATAAAAGGTTTTGACTGCTCCGGTTTTGTAAAAGAGATCTATGGCAAATATTTCAGCATCGATCTGCCGCACCAGTCATCACAGCAGTCTAAGCACTCAGAGTTTATACCGGTTTCACTGGATGCCCTTCGTACCGGCGATCTTATCTTCTTTTCAATGAACAGCAAAAAAAAGAGGATCAATCATGTGGGCATATACCTGTCAGATGGTGAATTCATTCATGCGGGCAGGAGCACCGGTATTGTGATATCCTCATTGAATACCTCATACTGGCGCACAAGGGTGGTCAGCTCAAAACGCCTCTCTGAAAGGGGTGAAGAAAGGCCCGGTGATTTTTTCATGGACATGGGCTGGGTTGTCAATTCAAAAGATGTTAACCTTTCATTTTTGAATGATGACAGATTTAGTCTCTCTCCGGAATCCGGCCTCAACAGTCACACAGGATACTCCGATATCATTAACATATATAATACTATGGAGTTCGGATTTACCAAGTCATCTCCTTCCAGCCTGGCCAGCTTCAGTTATTTCAGGAGCGCCTTTTTATATGATAAGGAGATTTCTGATGGCGCCTATTACAGGGACTATACAGGCATACGGGATGAGATCAGGCCTGAATATACACAGGGGCTGAAGATTTCGGGGCGTTTCAATGTTAATAATAATATGTCCATTATCCCATCTCTCTCATATTTTGACTACAGCCCTGAGATAGACAACGATAACCTGCCAAGGCTGGCATTAGACCTGAATTACAGGCTCTTCTCTTCATCGGATAAATGGTCTATGACAGGCGGGCTGCATATGCCTTTGCAAAAATATCCACTGCCCGGGCATGACGATGGAACGTTTGACAATACTGTAGGTCTTTCACTGACCTATCATCAGAAACTCACCGACAATATGTCCTTCTCTATAAGCGGCAGCAACTTCAGCGACAGTTTCCAGGGGTTCATGCGGTATCCATCATCAGGCTCAAGCAATGAAGACCGGAACTTCAACTTCAGGTTTAAAATCAATTATTAGTTGATGCCGGTTTCATCGCCTATTTTTAGTATCACAGGCACTATCAGCTTCTGCCGGGATGAAAGATGACTGAAGTCTGCGCCGGGGTTGTATTTTTTTAAGAGCCAGAATGGCACCTCAAATTTCTCTTCACACAAAGCCCATAGATTGTCGCCTCTATTTATTATGTATTCCTCTGTTCTTTCGATCTTATAGGAGGCATAAAAATCCTCTTCTATCTCTTTGTGAAATTCATACCTTCTCTCCTCAAAGGTCTCTTTTGAGACATTATCAAGGGGTATCTTAATATTCTGTCCTATACGAATACTGGCTGCCCTGGAAAAACCATTAAGTTTCCTGATCTTCTGACTGCTTGTCTGGAGCCAGCTTGCATAATAACCAAGGTTTTCTTCTGGCTCTACCTGTATTGTACCGACAGATTTGCCATTAACAAGCATGACCTTTTTTACAGAAAAATCGCCTGTCACTATAGCCGGATTTATTATTACAGTCTCGTCAACAGAGTCAGGAGGTGGAAGAGCAACTATTTCAGAGGCTTCAATGTCGGGTGAAATGGGGGTTTCAACCTTGCCAGCAGATGAAGCAGATACTGATTTGCCATTACCGGAGGATTTCTTTGCTAATTCCTGCTTTTTAATGACCTCTTCCTTTACAGATACAGCTGCAATCTTCTCACCGGCTGCTGGTATCCTCAGATTCTGCCCCACATATATGGCTGCCCTTGAATTGAGATTATTTGCATCAATAAGATCCTGAAGTTTTACTTCGTGACTTCTGGCGATCCTATTAGCCGTGTCTCCCTTTTTTACCCGGTAAAAAAGGCTGGGTTTCTGATCCTCTTTCAACAATTGGGCAGGGATGTCTATTGAGGCGGCCTTGATGTCCGGTGCGGCCATAGGTGGCAGAAACAGACGACTCCCCTTTGGGACATATTTCTGGTTTGAATAGACAGGTTCACGAATGGCCCTGTTCAACCCCCTTATAGTCTCTACTGGGATCTTATAATACTTTGCCAGATCTTTTATTGCCACATTGCCCGGGGTATTTACCATAACCCGTTTGACAGGTGCATCAAGCCTTAATTCCCCGAAATAATCCCGGTAATTTGATGCCACCTCACGTGCAGCAAGAAACTCCGAGTAAAAATTACGTGAGGCAAAACCAAAGGAGCGGCTTTCATATTTGTTATATATGTTTTCATACCCTCCCCTCGTCTTTATTGCCCTTTTCATTCCCTGGGTGCCGTGGTTATAGGCAGTAAGCGCAACCGGCCAGGAACCAAGTATTTCAAAATTTTCCTTTAAAAATTGTGCGGCAGCGTGTGTGGCAAGTATAGGATCGCGGCGTTCATCCACCGTATAATTTATTTTTAAAAACCTCCGACCGGTACTGTTTGTGAACTGCCAGATGCCTGCTGCCCCGAATTTACTGTATGCCTGATAATCATAGGATGACTCTACATGGGGTAGATATGCAAGATCTTCCGGGATGCCATGACTTTTCAATATCTCCCTGATCTCATCAATATATGCCCCGGAACGGATGACCCCGGCGATAAACCGGTCTTTCTGTCCAAGCTGTGATCTGATATTTTCATTCGCCCCCTTCAGAAGATGCTTCAGGTTGTTGTTAAACAACCCGTAAATGCGTTTTTCTTCCTCTGATAATGGCTTATGACCCGATGCAAGCTTTTTAAGCATATTTGAATAATGATCCTTTTTTTTATCCACAATATTTTTGTTGTATTTATGTGCACCAGGTTCATCCTTGCCCTTCAAATTTATTATCTCATATATAAGAGAGAGGTTCCTCTTGTCATGGATAATCACCTGGGATGTGGTGACCTCGGAATAAACCTTTTTCCAGAAGGCTATATTGGACTCTATGCACTCGTATACAGGAAAAAGATTATCTTCATTCTCTGCGGCAACGGTTTTGCCGAGGAATAAAAGTATGGTTAGACTAAAAATGATCAGACCGGTCTTGATGCAAAAATTCATGCTGTATAAAACCTCTTTGATTCAAAAAACAGTGTCCCTGTAAAGCTATTCTGTGGCAAGTCTCACTGCTTTCTGTGTAGTAATTGTGAGCCTCTGTATGAGAGACGAGATAAGGCTTTTCAGCCTTGGGGATATGGATTCATACTCTTTCATGAGGAGTGCTGTATCTAACAGCCCTACGCGTGTCTTTGTTTCTGCGACTATTGATACATTCCTGGTCACGTCCTGACCAGCCTGCCAGAGGGGTGCTTCGCCAAAAATCTCCCCCTCGGTGAGGGGTGCAATGGTTATCTCTCCCTTGAGGGTCATCTTTTTTATCTTTACCAACCCCTCAAGGATGATATAGACCCAGTCACCTTTGCCGCCCTCCTTGATAATTGTATCACCCTTTTCGTATTCTTCCTCCTGGGTAATGTAGGGATATAAAAATTTTTCTATTGTCATAAAAGGATTCCTTTCATCAGGGCATCAGGAAAAAGCCCAGGTTCTTCGCAGAATGCTCGGAAAGTTCAATGAATGAGACACCCAGGATGCGTGCATCACGGGATTTACCCTCTTTGATACTCACAAGCCTGCATGAAAACTCTATATTTCTGTCATTCGGGAGGGTGGTTGAAATAATAAATTCCTCTCCAACCCTGTAAGGGAAAACAGGGCTTAATACCGGCCTTATTTCAAGGCCAGCCCCTCCTAAACTGATATCCTTTATAAGGCCCTTGAGTGTGCTTTTTGAGCTTGAGTAAAGGGGTGTACACAGGAATGGGAGGTTGACCCTCTTCCTGTAATAACGCCTTTTTGTAGCCCACGGATCTACCTCTTTCTGCAGTTCCCTCTTTTTAATCTTCTGGTCTGTGAGTTTTACTACAAGCTTGTTCATCCTGCCAATATGCGTGAGGGTCTGGTCTGCCAGATACTTTATTACCGGGGGCATCTGCTCATATTCCAGTTTCAAAAGCTTCGGATGCCACGCCTCCACCAGGGTATCTTCAAGCGCCCTGGCAGATGAAGACCTGCGCTCCATCATGTTGTTGTCGTTCAGGAAGATCGTCTCCCCTATGACAGCACCAGGCCCGATGGTGGCAAGGGGCACAACAGCATCATCGGCCTCTGTAAAAATGCTTACTAATCCCTCTAGAATCTTGTAAATGGACACCCCGTAGTCCCCCTCCTTTATTATAAGGTCACCCTTTTTAAATTTAAGGCGGGCTATGGCGAGGTTTTCATCTTTAGTCTCATTGCTGTTCATATCAGATCCATTCAACCCCTGTTATATTTAAATGCTTTACCTCCCCCTATTTTCAGCAGAGGGCATCTACCAGTATCTTAACCTTTTCTGCTTCAGGCGCATATGGCGCCAGCTCAAGAAATTTTTTAAGCGCCTTTACCCCATCAGCAGGCAGGCCAAGCCGTACATAGGTATAACCGGCAAAGTAATATGCATATGCGTTATCTGGATCGATCTTGATCGCCTCTTCAAGCTCTTTTAATGCCTTTTTTAATTCACCTGTCTCCAGATAGTACCCTCCCTGGCAGGCATGTATATCCGCAGGGTCAGCCTTTGCAATCTTCGCATCCTCTAAACTCTGAAGCGCCTCAGGATATTTTTTCAGTTCAAGACATATGCGTGTCACTATGATTTCAAGCCTGCCATTATTATGGGGGATCTCCTTTTTTGATGCCTTAATCCCTTTGAAAACAACAAGGGCATCCTCATACCTTTTCTGCATATAGAGGGACAACCCAAGATAATAGTCTGCCTCAGTATTACCCGGATCAGTCTTCAGCACATCCTGGAACGCCTGCTCCGCCTTAGAGAACTCATAGGCATTAAATAATTCAATACCCTTTTCAGTCTGGGCGGATAATGGTACCTGAAAGAGAAACATCATTATTAAAACAACACAAAATGACCATTTGCTTTTTATAGATATTTTTATCATAACACCTCCATGTATCCAGGTTGATTCTATTTAAAATATCAAAATTTTCTAAAAATATTAAGCAATTTTTCTCTAAAGGGAAGCGGTTTTTCATGTATTATTTTCCCATCCAGCCTGTTTTTCTCAATTGCCACTGCTATGGAACCCACAAGACTGTTAAGCAGGAACTGGTCTTTTTTGCGAAAGCCGTAGGGTTTTATAGACTCAATATAAATGACCCCGAGCAGTTCCGTCCCGCTTATTACCGGGACACCCATTGCCGACTTTATTTCAAGGGTATCACCCTTTTCTATGTAGGATTGGGGCAGTTCAAAATCAGTATTGGACATCCTTATAGTCTTTTTTTCATTTACCACCCTTTTCAGGATATCCTTCTTGTACCTTGAAACCGATTTTTCATGCGCATCGGCAACTATCTCTGCCATTTTACCCTTTGGATCTGTCCCCTGTACCAAAAATACACTTGCGTTATCTATCCTGGGCAGTGTCTCCAGTACCAGGTTGAGAAATGCCTTGAAAAAGGCATTTATATCCATCTGGGTCTTAAGTAACTCTGAAACATTATAGATTAATTCAAGCTCTTTTGCTGAACGGCGCTCCTTTCTGGGCTCATCATCTCTATAGGCTTCCTCTATAATATGTTCGGGTGGAAGTACCGGATTAAGCAGTGACCCCCTTTCACCGACATCAGTAAGCTGCATTACCGTATTCCCTACAGCGATAAGATCCCCTTCGTTGATCTGGAACCCTTCACCCGGAGAAATGGGTTTGCCGTTCACCAGTGTGCCATGTTTGCTGTTCAGGTCCTCAATAAAAAAATCCCTGCCGATCTTGAATATCTTGAAGTGTTTGCGGGACACTGCGATCTCCAGAAGGGCTATATCATTCATCTTTGGGCTTCTGCCGCAGAAAAAGATCTCCTTTGAACCAAGGTCAAAGACCTGGTCCTGAAGAGGACCATTTATTACGACAAGACTGGGCATAATTATTCAGACCTTTTCTTTTTCGGATTTACACCTATTATTAAATTCTAATCACAGGAAAAACAATAAAAAAATCACACACATTTTTCCCTGAATTTTTCTACAGAGCTTATCTCTATATAGGAGGCCCCGTGTTCCACCCCAAAACTCCCTGCAAGAATGATTATGAGGTCATCGTCATTAAAGTTTATTTCATTAATGAGGCGGTAGATCTTTTTCCTTAAAGGCCGTGGTGAAGTAAGGTCCATGGGCGAATATTCGGCAAAGACACCAAAGGATAAGGAGAGGAGACGCACCACCCTCCTGTCATAAACCTGTGCGTATATGGGGTTATCCCCCCTGTAGGCGGCAAGCTCCCTTATTGATTTTCCTGTCATTGAGTCCACAACAATACATTTTGTGTTCAACCGCAGTGCCGCCTTTACAGCGGCCTTTGCAAGATAAGCCGTGACCCTGTTTTCAAGGGAATAGGAGACATCAACATAACTGCTTTTCTTGTTTTCCACCTCGATTGCTATCCTGGCCATGGTCTTAACCGCCTCTTCCGGGTATTTGCCATTGGCGGTCTCACCTGAAAGCATAAGTGCGTCTGTATGATCCAGACAGGCATTCGCCACATCTGACACCTCTGCCCTTGTGGGCCTGGGGGATTCTATCATGGAGTTAAGCATCTGGGTTGCAACAATAACCGGCTTACGCCTTTCTATACATCTCTTGATAATATCTTTCTGGATAAGGGGTATTTGTTCTGTAGGGATTTCAACTGCAAGATCACCCCTGGCGATCATGACCCCGTAGACATGATCAAGAATCTCATTCAGGTTCTGTACCCCCTGTGCATTTTCTATCTTGGCTATGATCTTTATTGGGGATTTTTTCCTGTCAAGGATAGACTGGACAGCAATAACATCCTCCTTATTTCTCACAAAGGAGTGGGCAATAAAATCAAGATCGTGGTCTGCTGCAAACTCGATAAAAGATTTATCCTTTTCAGATAGGGCCGGCAGCTTCACATGCACTGAAGGGATATTTATACTTTTACGTGGATATATAGTTCCGTCATTTTCAACATTGCAGTATAAATACTCCTCATCTTTTTTAATAACAGTAAGGGCAATAAAGCCGTCATCAATCAGGATTGCGCTGTTAACAGGCACATCCCTTACAAAATACTCATATGAGACATGGATTATATCATCATAGGATGGTCTTCCAGGTGCGCCTTTGATCCGGATTTTATCTCCGCATTTTACCTTGAGTGGCGAATCACTCGCGCATGTCCTTATTTCAGGGCCTTTGGTATCAAGAAGGATGCCTATCCTGTCAGAGACCTTCCTTGTATCTTCAATCACCTTCAGGGCGTCATCATGGGACATGTGGGCAGTATTGAGCCTCACAACTGTCATCCCTGCCCTGTGAAGCTTCTCTATAAAGCCGGGAGAACAGTTCAGATTCGATATAGTGGCAACGATTTTCGTCTTCATAGGCAAGAGCAAACCCTCCTTAATGAGTTGTTTACCCGGTAATTCTATATTCCATTAGATAAAATTTCTATAATTTTCTGATCAGGCGGAGGGAACTGGTAGAGAGATAATTCCTCCGGATCAACCCATCGCATTTTCTGACCTTCAAGCGGTGCAGGAGAACCATTTACCAGGGAGCATAAAAATGCGTAAAGCTCCACTATTTTCGACTCATATTCATGGGTAACAGAAAGAAGTAATTTATCAGGGTTTATCTGTATGCCCAGCTCCTCCCTTATCTCCCTTGTGACACACTCTTCAAGATTTTCATTATTCTCTTTTTTACCGCCGGGAAACTCCCAAAGCCCTTCAAGATGAGTGCCCTCAGGCCGTTCGGTTATAAGGATTTTGCCTTCATGCTTTATAATCGCGGCAGTGACCTCTATCTTTTTTTTAGGTGCCATATCGGGGATCGAGTCCTTTATCAGAGGGTCTCCATCCTGAGCCTCAAATAGGCCTCCTCAGCCTCATCATTATCAGGATCAATATCAAGGACCTTTTTATAGAGCTTAAGGGCATCGGCTGGCTTTCCAATTTTTTCATAGAGCCTTGCAAGCTGTAAAAGGGTAGGCACATCATTGGGCTTTGCCTTGAGCAGCACCTGGATGTAGGTGGCAGCCTCCTTTTCTTTACCTGTATTAAGGCATGCGACCATGAGATATTTTGTTATATCCCCGTCACCGGGGTTTTTCTTGAGGCCGGTACTCATCACCTTGTACATGGTCTTAAAATCCTTTGCCCTGTTCAGGTATTCAAAGACAAAGGCGTAATACTGTTTTTTACCGGGATTTTTATCCAGTATCTTTAAGGCCTGTTCATAGGCAGATTTGTCATTTTTCTCTTTTTTATAGATATCAAATAGAAACTCCCTGGCTTCAATGTCACCCGGATTGGCCTTAAGGTATTTTACAAAGTAATCCCTTGCTGTTTTCGGGTTTCCGGTCTCATATTCGAGTGTTCCCAGGTTAAAGAGGACTGTCTTGTTTTCCGGCACAAGGGAGAGGATCTTTTTATAATATTCCCTTAATGCCTTTTTGTTGCCCCTCTTTTCTTCAAGGTTTGCCAGCATGAGCCATGCATCCGTATAATCAGGCCTGACCCTTGTTACCTCATTCAGGTATGCCTCTGCCTTTTTATACTCCTTTTTACCAATAAGCCCCTCTGCCATCCTGATACGGCTCTCTATATCATCGGGCTTTTTTTCCATTGCAATGGAGAGATATTTATCGGCATTGGCATTATCGCCTGTGGCCTCATACAGACTGGCAAGGTTGTAGTAGATATTCACATCCTCAGGGTCAAGCTCAAGGGCCTTTAAATAGGCATCAATGGCATTTTTTGTCTGTTTACTTTCAGAATAGAGATAACCAAGTTTCTTGTGTATAACCGCCCGGTCGATATCCGGCACCTTATCAAGGAGTATCCTGTATTCATAAATTGCATTTTCCCTTTTGCCTGTATTTTCGTAAAGCTCAGCAAGCCTTTTTCTTAAGTCGAGGTCATCGGGGCTGAACTTTATGAGCCTTACGAGCATATCTGCTATCTTTACATTGTTCTTTGCGGCCTCATATACCTTAAGGAGTTTCTGGATATCCTCCTGTTTGGGTGAATCACCGGCAATCTTTTCAATAAGATCCGTGGCCTTTCGATATGCCTTTGATGCCAGGTATTCATCAACGAGCATGTCTACGATCTTACCGTCGGTAAACCCTGTATCTATTGCCTTTTCAAGGACTTCGACCTTTGTGATTTTGTCAGGGGAGCCTTCCGCCCTCGCTATCCAGTCCTTTACATCAGGTTCAATAACAAGCTCTATTGTACCAGCCAGATCATCCTGGCGTTTTACCTCCACTGTTATCTGATGGCGTTTAAACATATCCCTGTCAGAGAGCAGCTTTTCAAGGGGGGTATCCTGATTTAAAAGACCATTAATATCAAGACCTGCTGACTCAACGCTTATACCCTGGTTGAAAAATACATTTGTTGATATCTCACCTATTTTACAGGTGTCAGAGGGGTTAAATTTTACAGTTTCACCCTTGAGGAGCTTGATGGTCTCATTGTTTTTTGTGATGACAATATAATTGAGTCTGACTTCAGCAGGGTTAAAACCCCTGTAAAGCCAGACACCAGCGGCTAATGCAGCAATGATGATAATTATTAAAACCGGGCTGACCCTGTTTCCTTCGCCCGGTTTCCTTATCTTCCTGACCTTTCTTGCCAGTCTCTCTCTGTTTGATAATGCCACACTAGTAACCGTCTAAAAATTACTTCTTTTTTTCTGCTTTGCGTTCAAATAACAGTATAATCGGGCTCGCTATATATACAGTGGAGTAAACCCCAATCACAGAGCCAATCAGCATTGCAAAGGCAAAATCATGAATAACGCTCCCGCCCCAGATATACAGGGCGATTACAACGAGGAGGACTGTTCCGGCTGTGATTATTGTCCTGCCCAGTGTCTGATTGATACTTATATTCATTATCTCTGCCAGGTCACGTTTTTTATAACGCGCATTGTTCTCGCGTATCCTGTCAAAAATAACAATCGTATCATTCAGGGAGTAACCTATGATGGTTAAAAAGGCTGCAACAATGGCAAGTGATACCTCCCTGTCCGTAAGGGCAAAGGCGCCTATGGTTACCATAACATCATGAACAAGTGCAACTACAGCGCCCAGGGCATATTTCAGGTTAAGTGCCCATAACAGGATGAGTGTTGCAATAAGCGCAACAACAGAGAGCCATACCGTACTTCCCACTACCTTTGAGGCAATAAATACCACAAAGACAAGGACAACAGTCATGGTGATGCTCTTGGCCCATTGCAGCTCAAAGCGCCCTGATATATAAATGGCTATAAGCAGGAGAGAATATAATATGGCAAGGCTGGCCTTGTCCCTGAGATCGCTGCCCACCTTCGGGCCGACAAACTCATAATTTCTCATATCGACAGACTCCCCGAACTTATCAGAGAGTACCTTGATTACCTCATCCCCAAGCCCTTCGCTCTTAACAACATCAGGATTCTGCACCCTGATAAGATATTCATTATTTTCCTTTTCCCCAAACTCCTGGACAATACTGTCCTGAAGATTAACAGGAGCAAGCGCATCCATTATCTCGGAAGGGGAATGGGGATTTACCATCTTTACCTGTATAAGGATACCCCCGGTAAAATCCACGCCCAGCTTCGGCCCCCCCCTGTAAATAAGTAAAATAATGGTTAAGGCGGTAAGTACAAAGGAAAAAACGTATGCCTTTTTTCTGGCCCCGATAAAGTCTATGTTGATATCATCTTTAATAAATTGCATAAATCAGCTCCAATATTTGAGATTACGCATTGTTACCTAAACACTGATCTTCTTCCAGTTCAGATGTGAATAAAGATAGTCAAAAATATATCTTGCTACAAACACCTGTGTTACTATTGTCGCCACAATACCGATGCACAAGGTCACTGCGAAACCCTTTACAGGGCCGGTACCAAACTGGAACAGGACCAGGCCGACTATCAGTGTGGTTACATTTGCATCAATGATGGTGACAAATGCCTTGCTGAATCCTGCTTCTATGGCTGTTCTGGGTGTCTTGCCCAGTTTCATCTCCTCACGTATCCTTTCAAAGATCAGCACATTTGCATCAACCGCCATACCTATTGTAAGTATTATACCCGCAATACCGGGCAGCGTCAGTGTTGCCTTAAATGCGGCCAGCCCTGCCATTATCAGAATAACCATAAAGATCAGGGCAAAATCTGCAATAAGGCCTGATACACGGTAATAGACGGCCATAAATATAACAACCGCCAGGATGCCGATTATCATGGAGAGGAAACCCATGCGTATAGAATCCTTGCCAAGTGATGGGCCTACTGTCCTTTCCTCAAGGGACTTCACAGGTGCAGGAAGAGAGCCTGCCCTTAATGCGATCGCCAGGTCCTTTGCCTCATCCATAGTAAACCTGCCGGAAATCGAGGCGTTTCCGCCGGATATCTTTTCAGTGATATTGGGGTATGACTTGATAACGCCGTCAAGGACAATGGCGAGCTTTTTATTTACATTGTCACCTGTTACCCTTTCAAAGATCCTTGCACCCTGGTTATTAAATGAGAGGGAGACTTGGGGGGAGCCATCCCGCGGGTCCAGGGCTACCCTGGCGTCAGTAATATATTTTCCGGTAAGTTCTACACGTTTTTTAAGCAGGAGCGGATTTCCTTTTGCATTCCTTGATGTCCTGTCACTAGGGGCCTCATAAACGACCTCCCTGCCGGGGGGCACATTACCCTTCAGGGCCTCGTCAACGCTGTTTTCCTCATCAACCAGCCTGAACTCCAGCGCTGCAACCTTAGTCATGAGCTCCTTTGCCCTGTCAGGATCTGCTACACCGGGGAGCTGTATCTGTATCCTGTGGTTCTGTAAAAGCCTTATATCCGCCTCGGCAACACCATATTCATCGATCCTGTTTTCTATTGTCTCACGGGCCTGCTCAGTGGCGAGCTTCATGGCCTCATCCCTCTTCTCCTTTTTAAGAAGCAGTATGTATCTTGCGCCCTTTTCAACAGAACCACCCTCATTAACCTCAAACTCCCTGTAACGGGCGGAGATCATATCTTTAAAGGGGGCCTTGTCCTCTTCCCTCATGACAGTAACATCAATACCATTGATCCCGTCACGTTTCAGCTCAAGATATCTGATCTTCTCTTTTCTTAAGTCTTCCTTGATATCGTCCACTGCCCTTTCAAGGTCGTTCTCCACCGCCTTTTCTACCTGTACCTCAAAGATCAGGTGCATACCTCCCTGAAGGTCAAGCCCGAGGTGTATCTTATCCTGGGGCAGCATGCTTGACCACCACTGGGGCACGCCCCCGGGCATGGATGGAACCAGGTATATTATCGCAATTACAATAAGGATAGCGAATATTATGCCGCGCCAGCTAAAGTTCTTTGACACGATTTATCTCCCCCTTTTCTTATTTGCATTATATTTCTAGTTAATTTTACCTGCTACAGAGCCCCTTGTTATCTTTACCCTTACCTTTGGGGCGATCTCCACTATTATTGCATCATCAGTAAGGCCGGTGATTTCACCATAAAACCCGCCAGATGTTATTATCTTGTCCCCCTTTTTCAGGGCAGAAAGCATTGTACGCTGCTCCTTTGCCTTTTTCTGCTGCGGCCTTATGAGCAGGAAATAGAAGATTATAATCAATGCTATAAAAGGCAAGAAGCCCATTAAGCCTCCGCCCTGTGCCTGTGTTCCTGCCTGCCCACCCGCCCCCATGGCGTATGCTACATCTATCATTATGATCCCTCCATTGTGTTATTTTTTCAGTTCAGTTTCTTAATCTATAAAATTTTGTTTTAAATTCCAATATTTTATTATCTTTTATTGCATTTTTTATTCTGTCCATGAAATGGATGTAATAATAGATGTTGTGTATGGTGTTCAACCGGTAGGCCAGAAGCTCTTCCGCCATAAAAAGGTGCCTCAGATATGCCCTGGAGTAGTTTCTACATGTATAGCATCTACAGTTTTCATCCACAGGCGCTTTATCTTCCCTATACTCCGCATTTTTTATAACAATCCTGCCGCCGTCAATAAAAAGTGAGCCATTTCGGGCATTTCTGGTCGGCATCACACAGTCAAACATATCCACTCCAAGGATTACCGCCTCAATGATATCCTCCGGCTTTCCGACCCCCATGAGGTATCTGGGCCTCTCTTCAGGCAAAAACCGGATGGTTTCCGCAATTACCCTCTCCCTTGTCTCTTTATCCTCCCCGACCGATAATCCCCCAAGGGCGTAGCCTTTAAAGCCTAAGTTTACGAGCTCTTTAGCACTCTTTTCCCTTAAATCGCTGTGCATGCCTCCCTGCACAATACCGAAGAGATGCTGATCCCTGTTCAGCTCCTCGTTAAGGCATATTTCCGCCCACCTGCTTGTGAGTCTTACAGAATTTTCCACATACTGGCGCTCTGCCGGCCAGGGTGTGCACTCGTCAAAGGCCATTACAATATCGCTCCCAAGGGCCCTCTGAATGGCCATTGACTCCCTTGGGCCTAAAAAATGGCTTGACCCGTCTATATGTGACTGGAATGTAACGCCATCCTCTGTAATCTTTCTCAGCTTAGCCAGGCTGTAAACCTGATAACCGCCGCTATCCGTAAGCACCGGCCTGTTCCAGTTCATAAATTTCTGGATGCCGCCGAGTTTTTGCACTGTTTCATGACCCGGCCTTAAATATAAATGATAGGTATTGGAGAGGATTATCTGCGCGCCTGCATCCGTGAGATCCTCCGGAGAGAGGGCCTTTACCGTACCCTGGGTGCCAACAGGCATAAAGACAGGGGTCTCTATATTGCCCCGCGCTGTCTCTATTATCCCGCACCTTGCAGACGTTAAACCATCTTTATGTGTAATCTGAAATTCCAAATATTTACCTTGACCCTGTCTAAACAATCAGCATGGCATCACCATAGCTGTAAAACCTGTAATCCTGTGAAACCGCATGGGCATACGCCTTTTTAATAAGCTCCAAACCCCCAAAGGCAGAAACCAGAAAAAGGAGCGATGATTTGGGTAAATGAAAGTTTGTTACAAGCCCGTCTATTACCCTGAACCTGAAGCCGGGGGTAATCAATAGCCCTGTCTTCCCGCTCGACGATTCAATATGGCCTGACTCAAGTGCCGCACCCTCAAGGGTTCTCACAGTGGTTGTACCCACGGCAATAACCCTTCTCCCTTCCTCCTTTGCCCTGTGAATGGCGGAGGCGGTTTCAGCGGGTATGCTGTAATACTCCTCTGCAAGTCGATGCTCCCTGATATCCGTTACCCTGACAGGCTGAAATGTGCCATACCCCACATGGAGGGTTATACCTGCAATAGTAATCCCCCTCTTTTTCAGGGCGGACACAACCTCATCTGTAAAATGGAGCCCTGCTGTCGGGGCTGCAACAGCACCCCTTCTTGCATTGAAAATGGTCTGATACCTCTCCCTGTCTAATGATGAAAACGCTCCGTCATCCCTTTTTATATAGGGAGGCAAGGGAATAGCGCCCTCATCCTCAAGCATATGATCAATGGTTTGAGGCCCTCTAAATGCAATCCTTGCAAGCCCCCCTTCATCAAGCTCTTCAATCGTGCCGGTAAGCCCCTTTTCAAAAAAAATCCTGCCCCCTTTTTTTGGTCTTTTTGAGGATTTTAACAGGCACCACCTGGTTTCAGCCATCATATCATCCAGGGTCTCAGGGTGCTCAAGCACCAGTATCTCTGCCCTGCCGCCGCTCTCCTTCTGCCCGTAGAGCCTTGCAGGCACTACCCTGGTATTATTAATAACAAGAAGATCACCGGGCGCAAGAAGCATGGGGAGGCCATAGAAATTATGGTCTGAAATACTCCCATGCCCTCTATCAACCTGAAGGAGCCGTGACCTGTCCCTCTTTAGTGCAGGGGTCTGGGCGATCAGCTCTTCCCTTAATTCATAATCATAATCCTCAATATTGTACATCCCTTTGTCCGGTTACTTGCAAAAAATTAAAGAGAGGTAACTTATAAAAAATATTTAGTAAAGTCAAAGGCTTTATTAGCAGTTGAGGCGTTTCGGAAGCCCCCGCGACAGATATTTCACAAGGATGCCAACAGGCTACAATAAAGAGTCACACATAATCCTTGATATACTACGGCATATCATATATCTAATATTATTTTTATAATAAACAGAGTGGACATGCTGATATCGCCTAATAAACTTACAATAGACCTTGGTGCCCTTGTACATAACCTTGGAGAGATACGGGGCTGCATCGGGCCTGATACAAAGATCATGGGGATTGTAAAATCCGATGGTTATGGTCACGGCATCGTACAGGTATCAAAGACCCTTGAAAAAAACGGGGTTTACTCTCTTGGGGTCTCATTTATCGGAGAGGCCATTTTCTTAAGGGAGAATGGGATCACCACACCTCTTGTGATCCTCTGCGGAATACACACAGAGGAAGAGGCTCTGGCTGTTATCGATAATATGCTTACGCCCGTCGTGTTTGACCTTGATTCTGCTGAAATGTTAGAAAGGGCCGCATCAAAAAGAGGGCAAAAGATAAAGATACATGTAAAGATTGATACGGGCATGGGGCGCTTAGGCATTGATTGCAGTGAGGCTGTTTCCTTTTTAAACAGGATTAAAGGCTTTAAGTCCCTTGAGGTGGAGGCATTGATGTCACACCTTTCATCGGCAGATGAGGAAGATACTGCCTTTACAAAAGGACAGATAGAGAGATTCAGCGCAGTGGTTGACGAGGCAAGAAAAACGGGTTTTGACTTCAGGCTGAATCACCTCGCAAACAGTGCAGGCACTGTCAGGTATCCGGATTCGCACTTTGATATGGTAAGGCCCGGGATCATGCTCTACGGGGGGCTCCCTTCACCGGGTTTCAGGAGCCATATAAACCTGAAGCCGGTAATGGGCCTGAAATGTCATGTCCTTCAGATAAGGGAGCTTGAACACAACACCCCTGTGAGTTACGGCAGGAGATATTACACGGATGGCAAGAGAAAGATTGCTATATTATCGGCTGGTTACGCTGACGGCATACCAAGGGCCATCTCCAATAAAGGGAAGGCAATAATTAATAATGCTTTTGCCCCCATAAGAGGTAACCTTTGCATGAATATGCTTGCATGCGATATAACCGGGATCAATAGGGTAAAAGCAGGCGATGATTGCGTTATCATGGGCGCAGTTGGAAAAAATTCCATAACCGGTGACGACATTGCCGGGCTGTGCAACACCATTTCATATGAGATATATTTATCCTTTGGTAAAAGCCTTGAAAAGGAATATACCTAGTATGCATCCAAAGACTATCGTTTTAGATGCAAACTGTCAGCCTTTAGCATTCAGCGTTCAGCAGAAGGCATTCAAAAGAAGAATCAGATGTAAAAGGAGTTAGTGAAAAATAAATATGAAGGAAAATCTAAAAAATATTATCAGGGATACCCTTGATTCATGTTTCAAAGAGGGACTGCTAAAGGAGACAGCGCTCCCCAATTATGTGATAGAGGTTCCGAATAACAGGGAACACGGGCACCTCGCAATTAATCTTGCCATGACACTTGCATCATCACAGAAAAGGGCGCCCCGCGATATAGCAAAGGTAATAGTTGATAACCTGAAAGACCCTGGGAAATTCATAGAAAAGACAGAGATCGCCGGCCCCGGTTTTATAAACTTTACCATAAGCAGGGGAGAGTGGTTCAAGGCACTTAAAAACATTGTTGATCTGGATAATAAATACGGTGCCACCCTTGAAAAAAGAGGGGAAAGCGTGCTTGTAGAGTTTGTAAGCGCAAACCCGACCGGCCCTCTGCACCTGGGTCACGGAAGGGGCGCAGCCCTTGGGGATACCATATGCCGGATACTTGAATTCAGGGGGTATGATGTCTCAAGGGAGTTCTATATAAATGATGCGGGTGTGCAGATAAGGCTTCTGGGAGAGTCTGTGTATGCCAGGTGGAAACAGATGAATAATCCCAATCACCCATTCCCTGAAAAGGGGTATCACGGCGATTATGTTATTGACCTTGCAAAAGAAATATCAAAAGAAACCGATCTTTCGGCCATGGACGAAGAGACTGCTATCCTCACCTGTTCCGAGATCGGAAAAGAGAAGATGCTCCTGGAGTTAAAAAAAGACCTTGAGCAGTTCAGGGTCAGTTTTGATATCTGGTTCAATGAGTCTGACCTCTTTAAAAGGGGGCTTGTGGACAAGGCACTTAATGAGATGAAGGCAAAGGGCGAGCTGTATGAAAAGGATAATGCACTCTGGATCAGGACATCGGGCTATGGCGATGACAAGGACAGGGTAATAAGAAAACAGGATGGCCAGTATACATACTTTGCCTCTGATATAGCCTATCATATGGATAAATACAGGAGAGGCTTCAAGAGGGCGCTGAACCTCTGGGGTGCTGACCACCACGGGTACATTAACAGGGTTCAATCCGCCTTAAAGACAAACGGCGTCCATGAAAAATGGCTCTCGGTGCTCCTTATACAACTGGTAAAGCTCTGGAAAGAGGGTGAAGAGGTAAGGATGTCAAAAAGGGCAGGCCAGTATGTGACAATGAAGGAGCTGCTTGAGGAGGTAAATGTTGATGCGGCACGCTTTGTCTTCCTTACCAAGAGCAGCGATTCCCCGCTTGATTTTGACATAGACAAGGTAACAAAAAATGATAATGAGAACCCTGTCTATTATGTGCAGTATGCCCACGCAAGGATATGCAGTATTTTCAGGAAGGCAGAGGCTGATGGCGTTGATGTGGCGCTTGATACGGATATCAACACCCTTATGTTCCTTAAACTTGAAGAAGAGATAGAGCTGATCAGGACACTTGAAGGGTTCTCTGAACTCCTTGACAGCATCTGCGAATCGTTTGAGGCACACAGGCTGACCTATTTTCTTACTGATCTCGCAGCCAGGTTTCACAGGTATTTCAACCTGGGGATAAAGGAGGCGGAAAACCGGATCATTACTAGTGATAAAGACCTTACAAAGGCAAGGCTTGCCCTTATATCAGGGGTAAGGATAGTATTAAGAAACGGTTTAAACCTCCTGGGCGTAAGCGCACCGGAGAAGATGTAATAGCAATGGGAACTGCAAAAGAAAAATCGGGAAAAGGAAAGAACATGATCGTTATAAGCCGCGGTTATGCCTTTCTCTTAAGCGGTTTTATATTATTCCTTATTTTCTGGATGTTTGTCCTGGGGATTTTGGTCGGTAAAGGTGTTATACCGGGCGCCATGTTTGACATAAAATACCCCATCAACAGGATCAAGGCCATTATTGGCATCAAGGAGAAGATCGAGTATGAAAGGCCAAAGGAGGGCTCCCTTGAATTCTACAGTGAACTTGAAAAGAAAAAGAAGGACGCAAAGGTTGAGAACCTGATCCCTGTTGAACCAAAGCTTCCTGATCATGAAATAACCCTGTCAAAGGATACAAATACCTCTCTGAACGGTACTGGTAATGCGGCAAGGGGTGTGATAACTCCTCCAGCCCCAAAAGAAGAGGAGACACATAAGGTGCAGGATGCTGTTCAGGCTTCAGGTGCAGATGACAGCGGAGATGCCAAGGTTGCATCATCAGAGGCAGAGTCTCCTGTCCGGACAGAACCGCCCGCAGGACACTATTCTGTACAGGTAGCGGCGATAGTCGACCGGGAGATGGCGGAAAAAATGGCAAAAGAACTTGTTGATCGGGGATTTGATGCATATTATTATGCTGCCACGATTAATGGCAGAAAGACCTTTCGCATAATGTGCGGCAGGTTCTCTGCCAGAAACGATGCGTTAAAGTACCATGAAAGACTTAAAAATGAACTGGGTTATAATGGCTTTATATCGAAGGTAGAAACAGAATGATCAGAAAGGCATATATAAATGAGGTCACACAGATCCAGCGCCTGTTGAACCATTATGGCGACAAAGGGACACTCCTTTCCAGGTCATTAAGTGAATTGTATGAGCACCTCAGGGATTTTTATGTTATCCCCGGGGATGATGGAGAGATCATAGCTGTATGCGCCCTTGGGTTATGCTGGGAAGACCTTGCAGAGATAAGGTCACTTGCCGTACTGGAAAAATACTATGGTAATAATTATGGCGTAATGCTCGTGGACAAATGCATTGAAGAGGCAAATAGCCTCGGCCTGAAAAAGCTGTTTACACTTACCTATGTACCGGAGTATTTTAAAAAACTGGGATTCAGGGTGGTTGATAAAAAGGAGCTGCCGCACAAGATCTGGTCAGACTGTCTGAAGTGCACAAAATTCCCGAACTGTGATGAGACGGCATTAATAAAGGATATTTAACATTATAAGAGGTTTATCATGTTTGGCATAGGATTGCCTGAACTAATAGTCATTATGGTAATAGCCCTGATCGTAATAGGGCCGAACAAGCTGCCTGACCTGGCAAAGGCCCTTGGCAGAGGGCTTGCGGAGTTCCGCAAGGCATCCCAGGAGTTAAAGGAGAGCCTGAACCTTAACGAAGATATCAGGGCAATTAAAAAAGAGACATCGGAAACAATAAATGACTTTAAGGCTTCAATTGATAAGGCCGCAACAGACATGGTTAATGAGGTAGCTGATGAAGCTCCTGAGCCGGCTATAGTAAGCCCTGAGGCATCCAATGAAACACCAGCGGCTACCGCGGTTAACCCTGAGACATCCGGTGAAACACCTGCAGCAACTGAGGTTAGC
>CAZCMD010000073.1:0-22907 GCA_964499695.1 uncultured Desulfatiglans sp. | reverse complement strand
TGTTTTAAAGCAGGGAATAAAAAGATTAATACTTTAAAATAAAAACTCTGTGACCTCTGTGTCTCTGTGGTGATATGATGGCTTTCATCCACCTACACATCCACTCCTCCTTTTCCAGGTGCCTTGGTATTGGCTCCATTGAAGAGCTTTGCCGTGCTGCCCTTGAGACGGGTATGGAGACCTTTGCCCTCACAGATACAAACGGCCTGTACGGGCTCATCTTTTTTCTTGAAGCGGCCCGTGAAATGGGTATCAAACCCATTGTCGGAAGCGAGATCACAACAGATAACAGCAGGGCGGTCCTCCTTGTAAAAAGCAGGGAAGGGTACTCAAACCTGTGCAGGATCATCTCTGCCAGACAGTGTCACAAGGGATTTGAGCTGGCGGATACTCTCAGGGAATACAGGAACGGGCTCATAATCTTCTCAGATGATTTCAGGCTGCTTAAAGCGCTCAGACGTGACTCAGATACAGACCTCTATGTTGAGATGTCACCGGGGTATAGCATGCATAAGTGCCTTGCCTTTGCCAGGGAGTACAGGCTGCCGCCCATTGCAACAAACAGGGTCTATCTCATTAACAGGGAGCAGCATGAGCTCCACAGGGTATTAAGAGCAATAGCTCTTAACACAAAGCTATCCAGGCTCAAAAAGGCGGACTGCTGTCTTGAACATAATTTTTTCTGTTCATCGCAGTCCATGATTGACCACTTTCCCCATGCACCTGATGCAATCGCAAACACGGCTAAGGTGGCTAATGAGTGCATGAGGGAGTGGGATATATTCAGCCTGACATTCCCTGACTTTGAAAACATGGGTGATAAACAGGCCTTTGACATGCTCTATAATGCAACAATAGAGGGGTGCAAAAAAAGGTATGGCGAGATCACAGATAAGGTACAGGCGCGTATTGACCATGAGATGAAGATCATATCTGAAAAGAATTTCAGCCACTATTTTCTTGTTGTGGCAGACCTTGCAAAAAAGGCGCCCCGTTCATGCGGCAGAGGGAGCGCTGCTGCATCCATTGTCTCATATGCCCTTGGGATAACCCATGTTGACCCCATAAGGCATAACCTCTTTTTTGAGCGTTTCCTTAATCCGGGCAGGGTTGACCCGCCTGATATAGATATAGACTTTGCATGGGATGAGCGTGAGCAGGTGCTGGATTACCTTTTTTCACGGCATGGAAACAAGAGGGCCGCCATGGTGGCAAACCATAATACCTTTGGGGCCAGGTCTGCAATAAGGGAGGTGGCAAAGGTATTCGGGCTTACTGAGCAGGAGATCGGCACGGTAACAGAGAGGATCGGCTTTGCATGGCGGCTAAAGGATGTGTGGCAGGGGCTTAAGGATCATCCCAAAATGAGGGGTGTAGAGTTTACCTCCCCGTGGAACCAGATAATTGAAACTGCTGTACAGATAGAAAATCATCTTAATCACCTCTCTGTCCACTGTGGCGGGGTGGTCATTGTGCCGGATGAAATCAGGCGCTACTGCCCTGTCGAGATATCTGCAAACGGCATTCAGGTGCTCCAGTGGGAAAAGGATTCTGTTGAAGAGGCAGGGCTGGTAAAGATAGATATCTTAGGCAACAGAAGCCTTGCAGTAATAAGGGATGCCATAGCCCTTGTTGAAAAAAATTACAGTATCAAAATAGACTATGCCAACTGGAACCCTGTTGATGACCCTGAAACAATAAAGATATTTTACAGGGGTGACACATTCGGGGTGTTCTATTTTGAGAGCCCTGCCACAAGGCAGGTGCTTACAAAGGTGGCTAGCGGGATTCCATTTGGCAGCTATATAAACATGGATCATTTTCACCTGAATGTGGTTGTTACATCCATCATAAGGCCTGCATCCAACCAGTGTATACGGACATGGGTTTCAAGGCTTCATGGCGCGCCATGGGAGCATGTTCATCCGCTTTTAACGCCTGTACTTAATGAGACACTGGGCATTATGGTTTTTCAGGAGCAGTTGAGCCAGGCCGCCATATACATGGCAGGTTTTGATGCTGCTGAGGCAGACGGCTTAAGAAAGGTGGTAAGTAAAAAAAACCGTGAGAAAAAACTAAGAGATTTTCACGAGAGATTTATAAAAGGGGCATCTGAAAGGGGGGTATCGAGGGATATAATAAATCAGGTGTGGGAGATGATAATGGGGTTTGACGGGTACAGCTTCTGCAAGCCCCACTCGGCAAGCTACACGATGGTGGCATACAAGTCAGCATGGTTAAGAGCCCATTATCCTGCCGAGTTCATGGCCGCTGTCATCTCAAACGGCGGTGGATATTACTCCACCTACGGGTATATCTCCGAGGCAAGGCGCATGGGTATTACAATCCAGCCGCCCGATATCAATTCAAGTGAAATAAAATATACAGGAAAAGATAAATCCATAAGAATTGGGTTTATGCAGATCAGTGAACTCACAACAGATGCAAAGGATTCAATCATCTATGAGCGGAATAAAAATGGCCCGTTTGTATCCTTTCATGATTTTTTAGGGCGCATGTCAGGCCATATTCATCTGCAGGATGTGAAAGCGCTCATAAAGGCCGGGGCTATTGATACGATTGGTAATGGCATCAACAGGCCGGGGCTTATCTGGCAGGCACTTGAGTTTTTTGATAAGGGCGAAGATACATCAATCCCAACACTGTTTGATTACCATAAAAGGCCGGCGCCGGCTACAAACAAGCCGGCCCTGAACCAACAGGAATATTCAAAACAGGTGATGCTCAAGAATGAATCTGATGTGCTTGGTTTTATACTTTCCATGCACCCTCTTGAACTCTATAACGACCTTTTAACGAAGATCCATTATGTACAGGCAAAGGACCTGCCCGGCTGTGTGGGCAGATATGTAACCATGACAGGCTGGCTTGTAACAGGTAAAACTGTCATGACAAAGGAGGGTGACCAGATGAAGTTTGTTACATTTGAGGATACAACCGGGATTTATGAAACCGTTTTTTTCCCGAAGATATATAACACATACTGCCACATGCTGAATGCGGCAAGGCCATACATACTTAAAGGAAAGGTGGATATGGACTTTGGCTCCATAAATGTGAATGTACAGTGGATCGGGTTTCTGGACAGGTATAAAAAATAAATTTCCATAGAAAAAACTCCTGATGCTGTAAAAATTATTTTAAAATAGCTTTTGATCATTAAAAGCGGTAATAGAACTCTATGGTCAACTTAATGTTATCATGAGCAACCTTCATAGAATCAAATGGATAGATACCCAAATCAGGGCAGACAGGTTTCCGAACTGTTCCCGGATAGCCGAGGAATTCTGTATCTCCAGACGTCAGGCATCCCGTGACATAGAATACCTGCGTGATTCCATGTGCGCGCCAATAGAGTATTCACAAACAAGATATGGTTATTTCTACTCGGATGCCACCTTTGTGCTTCCGGGTCTGATGGTCACGGAATCCGAAAAAGAGGCACTTACATATCTCGCGGATCAATTCAGGGAGTCAAAAAGCAGCCTTGCCTCAAGCCTGGCTGACCTTTTTTCAAGACTCACAGGTGAACAATCAAATAACATCAAGGCCGGCTATGATATCCCGCGAATTCCGATTCATGCGAAGGAGATCACACAGTATAATATCTTTAAAAAGGCTATCGAAGAGTTTAAAAAAGTTGACATGGTCTATATAAATTACGGGAACACAAAGACCAGGCGTATATTTTGCCCCTATAAGATATTCATTAAAAACAGTATTAACTATGTTGTGGGTTATTGCGATTTAAGAAATGAAATAAGGGTGTTCCGACTGAGCCGAATCCGCGAACTCAGGATTACAGAGTCAAAATTTCAGATAATACCCGGGTTTGATGAAACACAATATGGCGAAGATCTCCGTTTTGATTACAGAGAACCATACCAGGCGGTTATTGCTTTTGAGAGAGAAATTGATCCGAAAGAGATTGATATAAATATGGTTTCATCCGGAAACAATACCTATAAGATATCCTTTACATCATCCAGCCGACTGATATCAGCCCTTATGCATCTTGATGTGAATTTTAAGATTATTCATCCGGCCTGGCTGAGAACCCGCCTTTTGGATAGGATAGAAAAAATAATCAAAAAAAATATACCCTGAGACATTTTATGTCGTACCGGGTGTGTTATTCTTCAACCATTTTGGTAGCTCAGCCATTTTCATTTTTCAGAATATCGAGACATAGGAAAAAGGTTTAAGGTATAAGGCGTAAGGTTTACGGTCCCGTACACCTTAAACCGTAGACCTTGGAGCTGTAAATTTTATCGGATGAAAAACTTAATAGGAGATACCTATGGCTAAAAAAATAATAAATAATATGCAAATCGGCCATTCCTGGACAACCTATATCGGAAGTGTTCATGGTGTACTGGTCAATGCCGGGTTATGGGATGAAGATGTTGAAAGGCTGATGGGGATGACCGGAATGGCATTTCATTTTATTGCCCATTACCAGGCATGCCCGAGCTCAGTAACAGTATATGACTGGTTTAATGAGCATTTTAGGATGATGGACAGGATAGGTATAGTAAATGAAACCATGTATGTTGAAAACGATGGTCGTCTTAATACGTTTAAGAAGGCACAGGGAAGGGCGGTTGACCGCATACGTGACTCTATTGACAGGGGCATGGGTGTTGTTGTGTGGGCGCCTACACCAATCCTCGAATTTGGTATTATCACCGGCTATGATGATGGAGACAAGGTTTTTCATGTAATGGATTGTCTTGGCAAAGAACCTGACCCCTTGCTTTATTCCAATCTTGGCAGATCGGAGGTTCCTGTCCTTTTTATTCAACTGTTCTATGAAAGGGTGCCTGTTGATAATGAGAAGATATTCAGGGATTCACTTGAATACGGAGCGCATCAATGGGAAAAGGAATCACATATTAAAGGATATGCATGTGGCCGCAAGGGGTATGAATATCTGATCAAGACACTTGAAAAAAGAGACTATAATCCATTTGGACTTGCATATCTCATTGCTGTATATGCTGATTCAAAAAACAATATTGCCTCATACCTGAACTATATAATATCGGAAACAAAAGATCTTAAAGGTCTGGATGAAGCCTTTGATATCTATAACCGGGTCAAAGGAAAATATCAGAAACTGACCCAACTCGCCCCTTTTAAAGGTCCTGGACAGGGAGAGGTAAAGGAGGAAAATGTAAAGCCTATGATTAAGGTGGTAAAAGAATGCCTTGAACTGGAAGATAAAGCAATGTCGGTGATAAAGACAAGTCTTGAAGGGTAAGACATTAACCGCGAAAAACGCGAAATACACCAAAATGGAGATAGTTACTATGAGCTCTGAAATTAACATTGTAGAAGTAAATATGGAAAATATCAGCGGTTTGATGACTCAATAGAGAAGGCCCCGAAAGGCTGGCCTTACAACACCGGACCACGAAAAGGCGACTCGTGCTGGGGAAGGCACGCATGTCATACAGGTGTAGTTATGACCTTAAGGGCTTTGTCCGAAATTCCAAAGATAATACGATCAAAGGAAGTTAAGTATGTAATAGAACAGGCTTGCGAGTATTTTTTGAAACATCATATCTATAAAAGGAGTCATGATCTCAATAAAATTTCTATCCCTGGATGGTTGTATGTCGGCTTTAAGCCCAGCGGTTTTCTGTTGGTATTATCTATCCTTACTAAACTTGGATACCGGGATGATCGCATGCAGGATGCCATAGATCTATTGTTAAGCAAGCAGAACAAAAATGGCCGCTGGATTATGGCGACATCATTAAACGGCAGAATGCATGCAAACATAGAAAAGAAGGGAGAGGAAAGCAAGTGGGTTACCCTGTATGCTTTAACCTTCCTAAAAAATTATTTATAATATCAATAAGGAGAAAAGCATGGAATTGGTAGAAATAGATGAAAAAAGGATCATCGGGTTGAGTACCCGAACGACAAATGCAAAAGAAATGAATCCGGCTACCGGAAGGATCAGCCCTTTATGGAAAGAGTTTGATGATAAGGTTAAAGTTGACTACAAAAATGGAGGCCGGGTTTATGGAGTCTACTTTAATTATGAATCAGATGTGACCGGAGAGTATTCCGTCCTGGCAGGGACAGATCAACTGGATGCAAAGACATCCGGTGAACTCGAAACAATTATTATACAAAGCGGAAAATACCTTGTTTTTACAGCCAAGGGTGAGATCCCGGGAATCGTATTTGAAACATGGGGAAAGGTTTGGGAATATTTTTCTAAAAAGGATGCTGAATACGAACGTTTGTATACAACTGATTTTGAGCATTATGTAAATCAAAATGAAATTCGGGTTTACATTGCTATCAAATAAACACAAATTACTGAGGGCTTTGGGGGTTATGCTTTATTAAAAAGGAGAATCAAAATGAGAGAGATCAGGGAAAACATCGAATTGGTTGCTTATTGTGGGCTTTATTGTGGGGCGTGCGGTTCATATTTAAAAGAGAAATGCAATGGATGTTATAAAAATGAGAAAGCGACATGGTGCAAAATAAGATTATGTTGCAAAGACAAGAATATAACCACATGTGCGGAATGTATTGAATATACCAATCCAAAAGATTGCAAGAAATTCAACAATATAATTTCAAAAATATTTGCATTGATATTCAATTCCGATCGTACTGCCTGCATAGCTCAAATCAAGAAATCAGGAAAATCAGAACATGCAAAAAGAATGACGGAATCGAAATCACAAACAATTAAAAAGGGGCATGCATAACGAACTGGAGCAATCAATTAAATAACTTGAATACAGAAAAGAGGTCAACCGTTTAACATAAAATATCCTGGCAAATACTCAGAAGAATTAACAAAGCTGAACGCTCCTCTATTCAACATATACAGCAAGTCCTTTCAGGTATTCTCCTTCAGTGTGATATATATCAACCGGGTGATCATTTGGCTGGCTCAACCAGTGCATGATGCGGATGTTCCTTCCTGCCTCTATTGCCGCTGCAATGACTGTATCCTGAAACAAGCGCCTGTCAACCGCCTGAGAACAGGAAAATGTGAACAATATGCCCCCGGAAGTGATCTTTTTTATGGCGGCGCTGTTCAGTCTTTTATAACCTATAACCGCCTGATGGCGTGCATTCAGTCTTTTTGCAAATGCGGGCGGATCAAGTATTATCATGTCATATTCACCGCATGACTGAAGAAAATCAAATACATCGTCAGTAAAAAATTCATAGTTGGATAGATTATTTAGCCGCATATTCTCCTTGGCAATATCTAAAGCAGCCCTGGATGAATCTACACTGTGTACTTCCCTTGAACTGCCTGAGCCTGCATAAACTGAAAAACCGCCAGTATAGCAAAATGTATTAAGTACACGTTTGCCTGAAGAAAAATTACCTACCATTAAGCGGTTTTCACGCTGGTCTATAAAGAATCCGGTCTTCTGGCCTGTTACCCAGTTGACTAAAAATTGTCTCCCATTTTCCAGTACAACACCTGACTCTTCAGCTGAGCCAATGATAAAGCTGTTATTGATATCTCCATGTCTGCCGTACAGTGTATCTTTACTCTTGTCATATACTGCCTTTAGCCTTTTACCCAGAACCTCATTGATTGTTTCTGCTATGGCTTCACGGATGAGATACATGCCCATGGAATGAGCCTGTAAAACTGCCACACCATCATAATAATCCACGACAAGACCGGATAACCCGTCACCTTCTGCAAAGATAAGCCTGAATACATTTGTATCCGGATTTTCAGCAACGCCGATGCGTTTTCTGTATTCCCAGGCCTGAAGTATCTTTTCCCGAAAAAGGGTCTTTTCATCAGAGGGTTTAAATGAGAGTATCCTCACAGCAATACTTGCACCTGACTGATAGTGCCCCATGCCTAAGTATTCACCTTTATGGGAAAATATATCTACCATTTCACCGTCTGTAAGGTGTTCTATGCCGGTCTCCTTGATAGCACCTGAAAACACCCAGGGGTGGCGCCGTAACAATGATGCCTCTTTTCCTCGTTTGAGGATTAATGCTTGTCGTCTATCATTCATTTTATTCAACCTGTTATTAATGGATCATATTAGCTATCCAGTGCTTTTAGAAAAATTCATAATGTCATATATGAAGACAGATATAAATTTTTACTGATTTTTAATGGTTAGTAACAGAACCTCACCAAACCGTCAATATATGCGATATAAAATCTGGAATAAAAAATGAGTTTGATTTATGTAGTTATATAGTGAATTTGGAGTTGCTTTTAGAATAAAATTTACCCCGTCTGTAATAGACGGGGTAAAGATATCGTACATGTAGTAGATAAGTGATTCAAATAAAGAATGCTCAGCATTCTATAAATATGTTTTACCTTAAACCTTGCACCTTAAACCTTATACCTTTTTTTATTCGTGCCTTAATGCGTCAATGGGGTCAAGATGAGCAGCCTTTTTTGCAGGCATATAACCGAATACCACACCAACAGCAGCAGAAAACATAAATGCCACTATTACCATGCTGGGACTTACAACAAATGGTATATCAAGTAACATAGCCAGCAGGCCAGCGGCTGAAAGACCAAGGGTTATTCCTATCACTCCTCCAAATGAGGAAAGTACAATCGATTCAACCAGAAACTGTTTTAATACCTCATTTTCTAGTGCGCCTATGGCAAGCCTGATACCTATCTCTCTTGTCCTTTCGGTAACAGAAACAAGCATTATGTTCATTATGCCAATCCCTCCTACAAGCAGGCTTACAGCGGCCACTGCACCCAAAAGTGCAGTAAGTACCTTGGTTGTACTTGTTATCATGGAAGTTATTTCTTTCATGTCATCCACATGAAAATTATCTTCATCACCTTCCTTTGCTGGGGGTCTGCGTTCCCTGAACAAAGCTTCGAGGTCTGCCTTGACCGATTCTGTAGATGCACTGTCTGCTGCAGATACCATGATTGAAGAGATATTATTATTACCTGCTATCCTTCTCTGTAGGGTCTTTAGCGGGATAAGCACAAAATCATCCTGATCCCTGCCCATGCCTGACTGCCCTTTGGATTTAAAAACACCAATTACCTTAAAGGATATCTTTTTAAGCCTTATAGTAAGGCCGATCGGGTCTTCTGCCCCAAAAAGATTCGTTTTTGTGCTTGACCCTATAATACAGACCGATGCACCGCCACCTAGTTCTCCGGATGTAAACTTTCTTCCTGAATCCAGCTCAAAATTTCGTGCTGTTATAAAGTCATTTGTGCTGCCTGTTATTGAAGTGAGTCTGTTCTCATTACCATAGATGATCTGACTCATACTGCTTGCAACAGGTGCTACTGCTGCCAGCGAATTTATCTGCTCTTCGATTGCCTTTACATCCGCTTCTTTAAAGGGTTCAGATTCCATCCTCGCGCCACCACCTGGACCTCTAAAACCCTGGCCAGGCTGTATCTGAAGGATATTACTCCCCATCTTTGATATTTCTTCTGTAACACTGGCGGTTGATCCGCTTCCAAGTGTTACAATTGTAATTACGGCTGCAACACCTATTACAACACCGAGTATGGTGAGTGTAGACCTCATAAGGTTACGCCTTATCTCCTTTAACGCCAGAATAATAGTCTGAATCCACATTATGAATTACCTCCATTATGCCTGTCATGATCAATATGGCCATCACGAAACCTGATGGTTCTTTTAGCATATTCAGCCATCTCTTTCTCATGGGTAACCATTACTATAGTAATATTGCTTTCATTATTGAGCCTGGTAAGAAGTTCCATTATCTCTATACTTCTCTCTGTATCAAGGTTTCCTGTTGGCTCATCAGCAAGCAGGATTTCCGGCTCGGTCACAAGCGCCCTTGCAATTGATACGCGCTGCTGCTGTCCGCCTGACAGTTCTCCCGGTGTATGGTCCTCCCATCCTGTAAGACCCACTATATTGAGTGCCTTTCTTGCCATCTCTCTTCGTTTTTTTAAGTGTATTCCCCTGTAAAAAAGAGGAAGCTCTACATTTTCAAGGGCAGATGTCCTGTTCAGTAAATTAAAACCCTGAAAGACAAACCCTAAATAATAACGGCGAAGAAGGGCTCTCTGATTTCTGGAAAGGGTATTAACACGTACACCCTGAAAAATATAATCTCCGCCTGTAGGAGTATCAAGGCAACCCAGGATATTCATGCATGTTGATTTCCCTGAACCACTTGGTCCCATAACCGCTACAAATTCACCATGGTTGATCTGAAAATCAACACCTTTAAGCGCTATCATAGAGGCCTGCCCGCTCCCGTATACCTTTGTTACACCGCGGAATTCTATAAGGGTCTGATTTTCGTCAAATTTGAGTTCTTCCATATTTATTTTCCTGTTTCACCGGTTATTATTTCCATGCCCTGTTGAAGATCACCAGTTAATACCTGTGTCATATTACCATCGCTGGGACCAGTTGTTATAACCACAGGTACAGGAAATTTATCCTTTAAAACCCATACCTTTTTAACCCCTTTTTCCTTTTTCGGAGGCTGTTGCTGACGATTGGCAAATCTTCCTGGAGGGCCTGGCATAATCCTGCCCATAAGACCCCTCTGACCACCGGGAGATGCAAAATCATCTTTAGCAAATGGCGGCTCATAACGCAGTGAGGCATTTGGCACAAGAATTGAGTCTTTTATTCGATTGACTATTATATCAGCAGTAGCAGTCATGCCGGGCCGTAAAAGCAGTTGTTCATTATCCACCAGAAGGAGTGCTTCATATGTAACAACACCTTCTGTTGCAAGTGACCCATATTTGACCTGCGTAATTTTGGCATTAAATGTCTGGTTGGGATATGCATCCACTGTAAATGTTGCATCCTGACCATCTTGAACCATACCTACATCAGCTTCATCAATAGCAACACTCAGCTCCATTTTTTTAAGGTCTTCTGCAAGTGTAAAAAGTACAGGGGCCTGAAAGGAGGCCGCCACTGTCTGACCCGGTTCAATTGTCCTGTTAAGAACAACACCATTAACAGGAGATTTTATGACCATTTTAGCAAGATCTGTTTCATTGGCCTCGAGTGTGGCGCTTGCCTGTGATACCTGCGCCTTTGCGGATGCCACTGATGCCTTTGCACGCTGAGCTGCCGCCTCAGCGGAGTCTATCTCATTCTGAGAAGGTATTTTTTTACCGCTTAACTCCCATACCTGCAGCATGCGTTTAAGCTCATTCTGCATTTCTGTAAAGGTTGCTTCTGAATCAAGTACCTTTGCGTTTGCTGATTCAAGGGATGCCTTTGACTGCTTCACCTGTGCCTCAAGCTTTGATGGGTCAATTGTGGCAAGTATCTGGCCTTTTGTAACATGGTCGTTAAAATCTACATCAACAGTTTTTACTATACCGGAAAGCTCACTGCCCACATCCACCTGATTTCTGGGTTTGAGGCTCCCTGTTGCGCTTACCGTTACTGTCAGGTCTCCTTTAGTAATCTGTTCTGTTTTGTAATTTGCAGCAGAAGGCGAATTGCTTTTGCCCGTAAATAATGAAAGCAGGGCAATAATGAGTACAATTATCACAATGATAATGATAAGTTTTTTGTGTTTGCGTTTTTTGCCATGAACGCTGTCCAATTCAAGATTTTCTGCCACCATTTTTTTGTTTTCTTTTCTGTCCATAGTTATAGCTCCTGCTAGAAATCTGTTGAATCAGGTGACCATCCGCCACCCAATGTTTTATAAAGGGTTATAAAATTCAAGGTTATCTGACCTTCATTCTGGGTAACCTGATCCTGTAATGAAAGAAGTGTACGTTGAGACTCAAGCAGTACCTGGAAATCGACCAGTCCGGAGGTGTATTGCATTTTTGAAAGATCAAATGACACAGTTGCTGCATCCAGCGCCTTTTTCAAGTGCTCCCCTTTCATCTTTTCATACATGCATGAGGCGAGTGCGTTTTCGACCTCTTCAACAGCAGAAAGAACCTGCGATCTGTATTGTATGAGCATGCGCTCTGCCATTGTTGACTGTATCTCTATATTTTTTTTAATTGCCCCGGCCCGAAATACAGGCCATGAAATAGAAGGCCCGATACTGCTTGACATGCTGTCACTGTCTAAAAGAGAACCTGTTGAGTATGCATTTACCCTGATTGCCCCAGAAAGGGTGATTTTAGGGTAAAGATCGGAAACCGCAGCGCCTATCCTTGCTGTCTGGGCTGCAAGGTCACGCTCCGCCTTTTTAAGGTCAGGACGCTGCCTTAAGAGATCAGCAGGGATGCCTGTTTTGATGGCATCCTTAAGAACTGGTACAGGTGTTACCTTACTCAACTCTTCCCTGAGCACACCGGGATTTAACCCCAGAAGTACGGCAATCCGGTTTTGTGCCTGATCGATTCTGGACTGAATTGCAGGGATTTGAGAACGTGTTTGTTCAAGTGTATATTCAGATTTTTTCAGATCAAGCTCTGTAACAAGCCCTGCCTTGGCCCGCCAATTGACTATATCATAGGTCTCTTCCTGTGTTTTCAGGTTTGAGTTTGTAACATTCATCTCTGCCTGATATAGCCTTAAATTAACATAGTTGGATGCCACCTCGGCTGTAAGGGATACCAGAACATCATTCAGTGAGGCATTCGATGACGATACATCTGCATCAGAGGCCTCTATTGATCGCCTTATTCCACCAAAGATGTCTATCTCCCAGCTTGAATCAATGCCTGCCTGATATGAATTATTACTGTTATGGGAAGCATGGCTCCTTGTTGCAGAGGCTGATGATGATACTGTTGGATATTGATCAGCCCCGGTAATTCCCCTCCTGAGCCTGGCCTCATTAAGCCTGGTAATGGCCTCCTTGAGTGAGAGATTGTTGGCCACAGCCCTTTTTATGAGATCCCCCAGCACCGGGTCATCAAATGAATTCCACCAACTGACAAGATCGGCCGGGTCTGTTCCCGGTGATAGTTTGTCAGATAGCCCTGTCTGCCACTTTTCCGGCATATCCATGGCAGGCGATTTGTAATCAGGGCCTACCGTGATACACGCTGTCAGGGAAAGAATAATCAGCAGGATTATTGTTATAAAAACAGTCGTTATTCCTTCATTTTTTATCTTCATATACTGAACCCTTTCACATAATCTGAACTTAAATAAACCGGTATATCTATATTATAACAAATAAAAGTTAAAGAAATTTGTCAAAAAAGTAAAAAATATGTAAAAAATTGTTAAAATCATCTTCTTTTCTCTTATAAGAGTATTTATTCCGATTATGGTATTTCGGTAATTATCAAAAAACGCATGAAAATTATTTTCCTTCACCAATTTCAAATCTTATAAAAAACTCTCCGTTTACAGTTTGTTAATTTCTGCCTCAATCATGGGAAGTGCTATCCCCGACTTTTCGTCAATAACAATATCTGAATCACTGAATGAATTTTCCAGGTTTATTTCTATTACTGTCGCACCATTCCTCTTTGCAGTTACAGGAAGATATGCAGCAGGGTAAACAAGGGCGGATGTGCCAATAAGAAGCATAACATCACAGGTACAGGTATATTCTTCAGCCTCTGCCAGGACATCGGGTGGTAACGATTCTCCGAAAAGTACAGTATTAGGTTTTAATACCCCTCCGCAGGCGCATTTTGGCACATCACCCAATGGTACATCCGGTGCAGCATATTCTCTTCCACACGACATACAGAATATCTCTCTGAGGGAGCCATGTATCTCCAGCACCTTTTCTGAGCCCGCCTTTTTGTGGAGTCCGTCTATATTCTGGGTGATTACACATTTAACAATACCGGCCTTTTCAAGTCGGGCCAGTGCCAGATGACCCTGATTAGGGGAATAGTCATTATAGTTACGGATAAAATCACCCCTTATACTCCAGTACTTTGATGGGTCTGTCATGAATGTATCTATTGATGCATATACAGTAGGGTCATAGCTGTTCCATAGGCCGCCCTTTGACCGGAAGGTGGGTATGCCGCTTTCAGCAGAGATCCCTGCACCGGTGAGTGCAATGCATTTTTTGCTGCCCTTGATTATTTTTGCTGCTTCAATAAATACCTTATCCATAGTAATTTCCATCATAAGAGATGAAATTAATGCTCAGCAAATGATATGCCAGATAAATAATGGTAAATATAGCATAATATAACTTGTTAAATGAAATATTATTTGTTTATTTATTACGCAGGTGGTTATTAAATACCCTAAGCGAAAATTGAAAACGAGCATAAAGTATCCACTTATAAGATGATGCGTTTTAGGCTCCTATTCAAAAAAGATTAGAAATTGGTTATTTTAAATATAGGAAAAAATATAAATAAATGCCGAAGTATCGTTAAAGAAGAATAAAAAAATATTACCTTTTTATAATCATTTTCTTGCTTTTTATTATTTAGCGGGTATAATTAGCCACTTTTTTATAAGAACGTTACACTTTAGTAAAGTTAAATAAAATTAAGAGCTATTCGGGCATCAGATAAGGTAAAAGAGACAAGGGATGAAAACTTTTTTAGTTACTACATTCTATTTTTTAACAGCATTTTAACCGTTGTGTCCAAATAGTTCATGGCCACGGTTAAAAATAGAAAATATGAATTTACAGTTTTCTCCCGGGTTTAACTTACTTGTTTTGATGCCTTATTTATTTATGGCCTGAAAAGATGGGAATGGAAATAAAACTAAAAGACAAAGCCGCAATCAATATTGATGACGGCAGCATATCTGCCCTTGATGCCCTTAACAAACTTGGGGCAAGGGGGTTGGAAAATGTAGTTGCTGTCAGGGTAAATGAAGAGCTGTGTGACCTTAGCGCAGATATAAAAGGGGATGCATCTATTGATCCTGTTTATATCAATACCGAAGAAGGCGTTGACATCATGAGGCACAGTACCTCCCATGTGATGGCAATGGCCGTTAAAGAACTTTTCCCCGGTGTAAAGGTAACAATAGGCCCTTCAATAGAAAACGGTTTTTATTATGATTTTGATTATGAAAGGCCATTCAAGGAAGAGGATCTCCCCTTAATTGAAGAGAAGATGAATGAGATTATCAAACAGAATCTCCCCTTTAAACGTGAGGTCCTGTCAAAGTCTGCGGCTATCGAATTCTTCAAAAAACAGGGTGAAAACTATAAGGTCGAGATTATTGAAGGCATTGATGCTGAGAATGTCTCTGTATATACACAGGGGAGTTTTTCAGATCTGTGCAGAGGCCCACATATACCCTCTACTAACAGAATAAAGGCATTCAAGCTAACAAAGGTTGCAGGTGCCTACTGGCGTGGTGATGAAAAGAGGGCCATGCTCAGTAGAATATATGGTGTTGCCTTTGCTGATATTAAAATACTCAAGTCATATCTCCAGAAACTGGAAGAGGCAAAAAAGAGGGACCATGTAAAGCTTGGTAAACAGCTCGAACTATTCAGCACCCATGAAGAGATAGGCGCAGGCATGATAGTTTGGCACCCTAACGGATACCTGCTTCGCCATCTGATCGAACAGTTTGAGATAAATGAGCATTTCAAGCGCGGTTATGAAATGGTCAAAGGGCCTGAGCTTTTGAAAACTGACCTGTGGCAGAAGTCCGGCCATTTTGATAACTACCGTGAAAACATGTATTTTACTGTGATAGATGAGCAGTCATACGGAATCAAACCCATGAACTGCCTATCTCATATGCTGATATATAAATCAAAGATCAGGAGCTACAGGGATCTGCCCAAGAGGTACTTTGAACTTGGGCTGGTGCACAGGCATGAACGCTCTGGCGTTTTACACGGCCTGACACGCGTGCGTGAATTTACACAGGATGACGCCCATATCATCTGCACCCCTGATCAACTCGGAAATGAAATCAAGGGAGTTCTTGAATTTATCAAGGACGTAATGAAGATATTCAATTTCAACTATGAACTTGAGATCAGTACAAGGCCTGAAAAGGCCATAGGGTCTGATGAAGACTGGGAAAGGGCAACAAACGCACTTATAAATGCGGTCAAAGACCTTGGTCTTCCCTTTGAAATTAATGAAGGTGACGGCGCCTTTTACGGCCCAAAAATAGATGTAAAACTCAAGGATGCACTGGACCGAAAATGGCAGTGCGCCACTGTACAGTGTGATTTTACCCTGCCTGTAAGGTTTGATCTATCCTTTATGGATCAGGATGGACAGAGGCAGCAGCCGGTTATGATACACAGGGTTATCCTGGGTTCCATTGAAAGATTTATCGGTGTGTTGATAGAGCATTATGCAGGGGCCTTCCCGCTGTGGATAGCGCCCATACAGGCACGCATACTTACTGTTACGGATAGAAACAATGAGCATGCGAATTCTCTTTTAACATCCCTTAAAGAGGCGGGGATCCGTGCAGAGGCGGATCTCAGGAATGAGAAACTTGGTCTGAAGGTAAGAGAGGCCCAGATACAGAAGATACCCTATATGCTTGTTGTGGGAGACAAAGAGTCCGAACAGGGTGGCGTGACTCCCAGGCTGAGGGACGGGCAGAATCTTCCATTCATGACCACTCATGAGATTATTCAACATTTAAAAGAAGAAGAAAGACAAAGGAGGTAGCAGCTATAGCGAGTAAAGTTGAAGAAATCAGGGTAAATGAGATGATCCGGGCAAGCCAGGTAAGACTGATTTCCGGCGACGGAACCCAGCTCGGGGTAATGGCCACAAGGGATGCAATGGATGTTGCCATAAAAGAGGGTCTTGACCTTGTAGAGGTGGCGCCAAATGCCGATCCTCCTGTGTGCAGGATAATGGATTATGGCAAATTCAAATACGAGGCGAGCAAAAAGGAACAGGAAGCCAGAAAAAAGACAAAGGCCTTTCAGTTAAAAGAGATAAAGTTAAGGCCTCATACTGATGAGCATGATCTTAATACAAAGATCAAGAATCTTAGAAAGTTCCTGGAAAAAAAGAACAGGGTAAAACTGACCCTCATGTACAGGGGAAGGGAATTTGCCTATCAGGAAACAGGGATTGAGCTTTTACTAAAGATAGCTGAAGAGGTAAAGGACCTGGGTGCAATTGAGCAGGAAGCCAAAAAAGAGGGCCGTAATGCAACAATGGTTATAGTGCCAAAATAATTTTTTGTTTTTCTTGCTGATACAAATAAGGTTCTGATATTACTTATAATTTTTTCTGGGCTGATTTAAAAAAAAGTCATCCCGGCTTTATTTAAATAAAATCCTTTGACTTTTAAGGTATATTTTATTATGTCGGCCCGACGAGAAACTACTTCCTGTCCATTTTAGACAGGCAGGGCTGATATAGAGACAGGTACTTAAGGGAGGTTTAAATGCCTAAATTAAAGACACACCGTGGCGCAGCAAAGAGGTTCAAGACCACAGGTACAGGAAAGGTTGTAAGAAGCAAGGCAAACGCAAGCCACATTCTTACAAAAAAGACAACCAAGCGTAAAAGGAATCTGAGAAAATCAGGGCTGGTTGATGCCAGTGATGTGAAAAGAATTAAAAAGCTTATTCCTTATATGTAGTTTATTACAGCAGGCTTTTTTGTAATAACAGATTGAAGAATTTAATTATAGAATGCAAAAGAGGATCTTCAAATGCCAAGAGTAAAAAGAGGTTTTAAGGCAAAACACCGTAGAAACAAGGTCTTTAAGGCCGCAAAAGGTTTCAGAGGCAGCCATAGTAAGTTGTTCACTCATGCAACTGTAGCAGTGGACCGTGCAAGGCAGTATGCATACCGTGACCGCAAGGCCAAAAAACGCGATTTCAGGAAGCTATGGATCATCCGTATCAACGCTGCTGCAAGGGAAAATGGTATGTCATACAGCGAGTTTATCCATGGTCTTGGCAGGGCTGGAATAGACCTGGACAGAAAGGTGCTGTCCGATATGGCCATCCATGACCCCGCGGGTTTTTCAAGAATCGTTGAAATGGTAAAATAACTGCATAAGATTTTTACTGCTATTCCATCTGATTAGGCCCGTTTGTTAAGCAAACCGGGCCTAGAAACATTATGATCATGAAACAAAAGCTACTTGAAATACGAGACAGGGCACTCAGTGAATTGAACTCACTCAGAAACATGGATGCCCTTGAAAAATTCAGGATAGAATATCTGGGTAAAAAGGGACATATTACCTCCCTGATGAAGAATCTCGGAAACATCGCCAAAGAGGAGAGGCCTGTCTTCGGTAAACTCGCCAATGACCTTAAGGATGAGATAACCGGTGTTCTTGAAAAGGTCATTGCCGAATTCAAGGGAAAGGAAGAGGGCGGGGATAAGATTGATATCACTCTTCCCGGAAAACGTCCTTTAAGGGGTTATCTGCATCCCATCAATCAGGTAAATAATGAGATATGCCGTATCCTGGTGCGGATGGGTTATACCATAGTAAAAGGGCCGAATGTCGAGCTTGATTACTATAACTTTGAGGCGCTTAATATGCCCAAGGATCACCCTGCAAGGGACATGCAGGATACATTCTATGTATCCAGAAATGTGGTCTTGAGGACGCACACCTCACCCATGCAGGTCAGGGTTATGGAGAAACAGAGGCCCCCGGTCAGCATTATTGCCCCTGGAAAGGTCTACAGGAGCGACTCTGATGTATCACATACACCCATGTTCCACCAGGTTGAAGGACTGCTTGTGGATAAAGGGGTAACATTCGGCGACCTTAAGGGCACACTCACCAGTTTTGTGCACCAGATGTTCGGCTCAGATATCAAACTCAGATTCAGACCAAGCTTCTTCCCATTCACCGAACCAAGCGCTGAGGTGGATATCCAGTGTGTTATATGCAGGGGAAAGGGTTGCAGGACATGCTCCTTCTCCGGCTGGCAGGAGATTTTAGGTTCAGGCATGGTTGACCCTGCTGTTTACGGCTTTGTGGATTATGACCCTGAGATATATTCAGGCTTTGCATTCGGGCTTGGTATCGAAAGGATTACCATGCTCAAATACGGCATAGATGATATCCAGCTCCTGTTCAGAAATGATATGCGTTTTCTGAAACAATTTTAACATATTATCATTACCCGGGTCTGACAAATGAAACTAAGTTTAAACTGGCTTAAAGAATATGTAGATATCAATATAACACCACAGGAACTCTCCCATATGCTAACAATGGCGGGTCTTGAGGTGGAAGCCCTTGAGAAGATAGGCGATATACACGACAAAGTTATTGTTGCAAAGGTCCTTTCTGTTAAAAAACACCCGAAGGCTGACAGGTTATCCCTGTGCGATGTGGATACCGGCAGTTCAACCGTCCAGGTAGTGTGTGGCGCTACAAATGTAAAGGCGGGCGACCTTGTGCCCATGGCACTTCCGGGTACAGAGCTAAAGGGCGGGATTCAGATAAAGGAAAGCAAGTTAAGGGGCGAGTTCTCCGGCGGTATGCTTGCGGCTGAGGATGAACTTGGCCTTACTGATAATCACGCCGGTGTAATGATTCTGCCCCAGGATCTTAAAACAGGGTCAAAACTCTCAGATGCCATAAAGACCCTTGACTGGTCTCTTGAAATCAATATTACACCAAACAGGCCTGACTGTGCCTCTGTTATAGGCATAGCGCGCGAGGTTGCAGCCCTTACAGGTCAGAAACTTAAGATACCTGATGTTCAATACAGTGAAGAGGGTGTTCCCATCAGCGATGTTTCGAGCGTTGATGTTAAAGACGCTAAAGGTTGCCCGAGATATACGGCAGGTATGATACAGAATGTCCAAATCAGCCCGTCTCCATTCTGGATGCGTTACAGGCTTTATGTTTCAGGTGTGAGGAGCAAGAACAATATAGTTGATATATCTAACTACGTACTCCTTGAAACAGGCCAGCCACTCCATACATTTGACTATGATCAACTGGAAGAACACAGGATAGTGGTGGCAAGGGCCAAAGAGGGTGAAAAATTCCATACCCTTGACGGACAGGAACGCACACTTAACAGCGAACACCTGATGATATGCGACGGTAAAAAACCTGTTGGCATTGCTGGTATCATGGGTGGTCTCAACAGCGAGATTGCCGATACCTCATCCAATATCTTTATTGAAAGCGCATACTTCAACCCGGTTACCATCAGAAGGGGAGCAAAATCTGCTGGTATATCAAGCGAGGCATCATACAGGTTTGAACGGGGCATTGATATTGAGGGAGTTATATATGCACTCAAGAGGGCACTCTCCCTTTCCCTTAAACTTGCAGGTGGCACAATAAATAAAGGATTGATAGATGTCTATCCAGTAAAATTTGAGCCGCCTGTTATTGACCTCAGGGTAGATAAGACCAACGAGTTTCTGGGCGCTGAGATAAAGGAAAGTGAGATGGCATCATACCTTAAGGCCCTTGAAATGGCAGTCACCGAAAAAGACGCCAATACCCTTAAGGTTATCCCGCCAACCTACAGGGTGGATATAGGAAGGGAGATCGATCTTGTTGAAGAGATAGCCAGGATGCATGGTTATGATAACATCCCTGAGACATTTCCTGCCATAAGGCCGTCTGATAAAGCGGATATGCCTTCATTGGTATTGCATGACAGGGCATGTGATATACTCTCAGGCGCAGGTTTCAGTGAGATTATCACCTTCAGTTTTATATCACCTGAATCAGCCGATCTGCTTAAGGCAGGAGAGGATAGCCCCTTAAGGCAGTTTGTAAAATTGCTGAACCCTTTAACATCCGAACAGTCTGTTATGAGGACATCGCTTTTACCAGGGCTGTTATCAATAGTAAAAGAAAATATCTCGCACAGTGAACAGAACCTTAAGCTTTTTGAATGGGGTGAGGTATTTTTCAGGGATGACTCAAATGAGCTGCCAATAGAAAAGATCATGCTTGCCGGTGTTATGACTGGTAATTATACCGCTAAAAAATGGCATAATGAAACAAGGCAGGTAGATTTTTATGATATCAAAGGTGCTGTTGAGGTGCTTCTTGAATCTATCGGTTTAAATAGTATCCAATTTGAGTGCAGGGTTTCTGTTGAACAATATGACAGGAATATCTCCTGTAATATCTGCTCAGGGGATATCATACTGGGTACAATGGGTAAAATAGATAAAGATATACTTGATGGTTATGATATTAAAACCAGCGCCCTTTATCTGTTTGAACTGGATGCCCAAAAGATACTTGAAGCAAAATCGGCGAAATTTGAGTTCAGGTCTGTTGGAAAATATCCTGCTGTTTTCAGGGACATATCAATAATTGTTGATAAAAATGTTGAAAGTAAATCCATTCAGGATATAATCCTTAAAACCGGTGGTAAACTTGTAGAGACTGTTGATGTGGTATCTGTTTTTGAGGGTGAGAAATTCGGCCCTGAAAAAAAGGCCATCAGTTACAGAATCAGTTTCAGATCAGTTGAAGGTACGCTTGATGGTGAACAGGTTAACCAGATTATCGGGCAGGTGCTGGACAGTATCAAGGAAAAAACCGGCGGAACTCTAAGCGAGGGTTAATATCAGATGAAAAGTCCTGAGGATAAGCGCTATTACCGTATCGGTGAAGTTAGCCGCATTATCGGGGTTGAGCCCTATGTGCTCAGGTACTGGGAAATGGAGTTTCCACAGATAAGGCCCTCCAGGGCAGATTCAAAACAGCGAACCTACCAGAAAAAAGATCTTGAACTTATCAAAGAGATAAAGCGCCTTTTATATGATGAAAAACTCACTATAGAAGGCGCAAGAAAACGGCTGAAAAAACCTGCTGCAAAAGAAGAGATAAAAACTGTACCTTCCGGTTCCGGCCTGCTTGAAGAGATAAAAAGCGAACTCAGAGACATTGCCCAGATGCTGGGTGACTAACTAAATCAAAGAGTGTAAGTCCATTCGTCGTTATCCCCGGTATTCTCCATAATTCGTTTTCTTTTATTGATACATGAGATGCAGTTACAGCCTGGTTCAAGATCATGACGCCCCTTTTTTTTGGCAAGTTCAAATGAAGCATCTATCATTTCCCTGATAAACCTTTTATCGCGTTCTATGCGTTCCATTTCATTATTCATAGCACAAAGCCCTCTGGCGGATTTACTTTTTCATTAAGCTTCCTGAAGATATCGTCTACTCTTTTACGTAATCCGAAACGATCAGCATAATAATATATTCTGTCTCTGTCAGGCAACTCAAAATTCGTGGGGAGTAACCCATTTTTTACAACCTGCAGACATTGAAATATATCAACAACATCTTTAGGTGACCGTGTGGGGTTATTGGCTATTGCCATCAATTTTAATCCTATGTAATCTACCGGCTGAACAACAGGGTTGCTTCCTATAAGCTCATCAACAATTAAAGCGCTTCTCTTGATAATATTCTTACCCTCATCAGTAGAAACAAACATGAAGTCAATTTTACCTAAATCACCTTTTTTAGAATCGAACTGTGCAAAAAACTTTGTTTTCTGAAAACATGTATACCCCAGATTTTTCATAAGGTCAGAAATGATATCGCTGTAAGTATTCTCAGTCAGTATATCAACATCAGCAGTAAATCTCGGAAAACCATAACTACCAAGTGCCAAAGCACCTATTAAAGAGTATGGTATTTGATTTTCGTTGAGGGCACGCGAAATAATGTCAAGCATTCGAATTATTTTTTGATTTATCATAGGTTTCTACTTACCTTTACAAATATATTATATCCAATCAATGGCAAGATAAGTGTCAACTGTGTATGCTTGACACTTAACACCTTTTGAGCTTTTGCCTGTATGCCTTTTTTATCTCATCCGGCTCAGCCTGTTTATCTATTTCAAACAGTTCATAATAGTTCATAAATATTAAATAAATTTTAAAATAATATCTGGGAAATTATACGCTGGAAATTCCATATTTGACAACATTGTAAAAAGGCAAGTTATCGCGCAAAGCCGCTAAGGACACCAAGAAAACTATTTATTTTAAGTAGTTACCTTTGTGACTTTGTGCCTTTGTGTGAGATTCAGCTT